>NZ_JBQEPN010000006.1:17542-89551 GCF_052045775.1 Curtobacterium sp. 22159 | reverse complement strand
CGGTGCCGGTCGTGCCGACGGTGCCGGTCGTGCCGACGCTGCCGGGGACACCGAACGCCCGCCACAGCAGCACGAACGCCGTCGCGCCGAGGACGACGAGCAGGACCAGGAGTGCGGCGACGCCCTTCAGCCCGTACGCGACCGTGTTCGACATCGCGCCGATCCCGGTGTCGAGCACGCCGAAGACCAGGGCCTGGAAGGACCCGCTGTAGAGGAGCCCGAGCGAGGCGACGACGACGAGCGGAGCGACCACGAGTGCGGTCCGCGCCAGACGGACCCGGGCGACGGGCGACTCGACGAGCGCCGACCACGCGAGCACCTGGAGCAGGAGCAGCGCGGCGATCGAGGGGAACAGGAAGCGGCCCTGGTTGACGGCGACGCCGAGGTGCCCGGCGTAGGTCGCCCAGTCCCGGACCAGCACGACCACGAACGCCGTCACCGGGAGCACCGCGACGAGGAGCATGGTGCGCCGTGCCGCCCGCCGCTGGGTGGCCGCCCAGACGAGCACCGTGAGGGCGAGCACCGTGAACACGTCGACGATGATCGGGGACAGCGGCCACTCGTACCGGCCGATGGTGCCCCAGAACGTGTTCGACAGGCCGTCCCAGAACGCGCCGGCGAACTGCGTCGGCGCGGGCGACTCGTAGCGCGGCCACGGCTGGGTGACCGACGGGAACGCGTCGGGCTGCGGCGTGCCCGTCCGGACGAACTGCCGCACGTACCACCAGCCGGTGGCGACGGCGGGCACCGCCACGACGACGACCGCGCGGAGCACCCGTCGGCCGATGCCGGGCACCGAGCGGGCGGACAGGACCGCGACGACCGCGAAGGGCACCAGCATGACGCCGCCGGACATGACGGCGGTCGCGGTCGCGAAGGTGCCGCCCAGGGCGAGCACGGTCCACCACGAGCGGTCGCCGGTGAGGATCCGGACGCCGAGCCACGTCGCGGTCGCGCCGGCCGTGATCACCGGTACCCAGACGGACACCGACGACCCGAGCTGCGCGATCTGCGGGACGGCGAAGAGCGCGACCGTCGCGACCAGGGCGGCGCGCGGCGAGCGGGTCACCCGGCGCACGGACGCCCACACCAGGGCGGGGACGGGGAGCATCACGACGACGTCGGCGAGCCGCATGCCGAGCACGACGATGTCCCACCGGCGCGTCGTGAAGTCCAGGAGGTGCGCGACGACCGCCTGCGCGAGGAAGTACGTCGGCGGGTGCTGCGACATCGGGTTGACGGCGGCGTTCACCGTGCCGTCGCCGACCACGGCGGCGAACGACCCGCGCCCGGCCACCGGCACGATCTGCTGCGGCACGTTCTGTGCGAGGAGCCCCTGCAGGTAGTGCAGGTCGCCCGCCGGGGGCCATGAGCGGCCCATCGCGAGCTGGATCGCGGCGTCGACGTTCGCGAGCTCGTCGGGTCCGTGCAGCGCCGGCGTCACGTACGCCCACGTGGTGAGCAGCACGCCGAACAGCAGCGTGAGGACGACGACCGACACGACCTCGCGGCCGGTGGACCAGCGGGTCATGCCCGTACCTCCGACTCGGTCGTGACGGGAGCGGGCGCCACCCGGACGCTGGCGACGACCGCCACGAGGAGCACCACGAACGCCACGACCCAGCACGTGACGATCACCGGGACCGCGACGGGCGACGAGGCGTCGAGCACGTCGAGGCCCCGCGGGGTCACCCGGACGCGGGATTGCTCGGCGAACGACGCGTAGACGAAGAGCACCCCGTAGAGCGCCAGTGCGGCGCCGAGCGACGACACCACCGTCGCCGCGCGTCCCCGCGCCGCGGGGGAGCCGAACGCGCGACGCCACGCGATGGCGCTCAGCGCGATGAACGCGACGATGGCGGGGAAGTAGTACCGCCCCTGGGTCGCCCCGACGAAGGTGGTGGACACGTAGCTGCCCCACGAGTTCGACGTCTGCGAGACCAGGATCGTCACCGGGAGGACGGCGAGCGTGATCGCGACCCGCAGGCCGGGAGCCCGGCGGAACGCCCACACGAGGACGGCCCCGAGGGCGAGCACCGTGGCGGTCTCGAACACCACGGGCGAGATGATCCACTGCGCCTTGCCACCGAAGCTGCCCCAGAACGTGCGGGCGATGGTCGACCAGGAGACGTTCGCGAACTGCACCGGGTCCGGGCCGGAGCCGGCCGGGAACGGCTTCGGCGGACGCAACGACTCGAACCCGTTCGGCTGCAGCGTGTGGAAGACGAGCAGGTTCCGCACCCACCACCACGCCCCGACGGCCGCGGCGAGTGCCAGGGGCCACAGCGTGCGGACGAGACGGGACCCGATGCCGGCCCGACCCGCGGCGCCGACGAAGAGGGCGACGCCGACGAACGGGATCAGGGGCAGCGCCGTGCCCTTCCAGACGATCGCGAGTCCGAGCGACACCGCGAGCGCGACGGCGGTCCGCACACGACGGTCACCGGTCACCACCCGGGCGCCGAGCCACACGGTCGTGGCGGCGAAGAGCATCACGGGGGCGTCGTTGGACGCGGAGGCGCCGATGGACGCGAGCTGCGGCACCGCCAGGACGGCGAAGGCTCCGGTCACCGCGGCCCGCGGCGAGCGGGTCACCCGTCGCACGGTGGCCCAGGCGAGCAGCGGCAGCGGGAGCACGAACAGCGCGCTGAGCAACCGCACGGCGAGGAGCGCAGCGGACGGCTCCAACGACTGGAAGTGCACGAGGTGGAGCACGCCCGCCGCGACCAGGTAGTAGGTCGGCGGGTGCTGCGACATCTGGTTGACCGTGCCGACCTCGCCGGCGCCGGTCGCGTCGAGGAGCTGGCCCATGGTCGGTGCGGCGGACGCGTCCTCCGCGCCGGTGGCCCGCTGTGTCGCCTCGAGCACGTGCATGCGCCCCGGGTCCGGCCAGCCGTCGCCGATCGCGACGTGCACGGCCGCGTCGAAGTGCGCCTTCTCGTCGGGCGCCTGGAAGGTCGGCACGACGGCCGCCCACAGGAACAGGACGAGGGCGAAGCCCGCCGTCACCGCGGCGACGACGAGCAGCTCGCGCCGTCCGACCGGTGCGGTCCCCCGACCGGTGCGGACGGCCGCCGCGGGAACCGTCGACCGGTCGTCGGACACGACCTCAGTCGCCATACCGCTGGAGCTTCTGCAGGTCGAGTTGCTCCTCGGTGAGCGTGCGGTTCAGCCGTGTGAGGTCGGCGACGACGCCGATCACGATGGAGAGGACCGCGGTGATGAGGAGGACCACGCCGAGGATGATCGACTGCAGGTGGTTGCCCCCGGTGTGCATGGCGATGAGCACCACGTACCGCACGAGCGGCCAGAGCCCGAGCGCCCCGAGGACCGCGGCCACCCAGAGGAACAGCGCCATCGGCCGGTACATGAGGTACACGCGGGCGATCGCCGAACCGGACTGGAACATGTGCTGCCAGATGTTGCTGAACAGCCGGGACTCGCGCGTCTTCGGGTTGGTGGTGATCGGCACGCTGGCGATCGCGAGCCGCTTGTACCCGGCCTGCACGATCGTCTCCATGCAGTAGCTGAACCGCGTCACGATGTTGAGGCGGATGAGCGAGTACTTCGAGTACGCGCGGAAGCCGCTCGCCGCGTCCGGCAGGTCGAGGCCCGCGGCGCGCGACGCCACCCAGGAGCCGAAGCGCTGCATGAGCTTCTTGAAGCCGGAGAAGTGCTCGATCGTGCGGGTCTGCCGGTCGCCGATGACGATCTCGGCCTCGCGCCGGAGGATCGGCTGGACCAGCTCGGCGATCTGGGCCTGCGGGTACTGGTTGTCCCCGTCGGTGTTCACGACGATGTCCGCCCCGTGCAGGAGCGCGTAGTCGACACCGTCACGGAACGACCGGGCCAGCCCCATGTTCGTGGTGTGGTGCACGAAGTGCTTGACCCCGTGCTCCTTCGCCACCTCGACGGTACGGTCGGTGCTCCCGTCGTTGATGACCAGGATCTCGATCTCGTCGATGCCGTCGATCTGCCGAGGGATCGAGTCGATGACGCTGGCGAGGGTCTCCTCCTCGTTGAGGCAGGGGATCTGGACGAACAGTTTCACGGAGTGGTAGGTCCCTGTGTGTCATCGGTCGGTGGGTTCCGACTCGCGAGGTCGCTGACGATCCTAGGTCGCCAGGGCAGTCCGCACCGGGCGGAACCTGAAGCATTCTACGCAGAGCCCGGGCACGACCAGGCCGCTGCGTCGGCGTGCCACCATGGTGCGGTGGCTGCCTTCCGCTCGTCCGTCGCCCGCCTGGTCCGGCACCTCCGGCCGACGACGCCGGAGGACACCGCGGTCGCTCCGGAGCCGCCCCTCGTCGGGTTCGTCGTGCACGCATCGGGCCGACCTGCCGCTGGTGCTTGACTACTGAATGACCTCCGCTGACGGCGACCGAGCACGCCGATCGGTGTCTGACCGACGGGTCGGTTGAACGGCTTGCTAGGCTGCCCCGGTGCAGATCCGCGAACTGAAGATCCGAGGCGCGTGGGAGTTCACGCCCGTCCAGCACGGCGACGCACGAGGAGCATTCCTCGAGGCGTACCGGGCGGACGTCCTCGAGGAGACCGTCGGCCACCCTCTGGACCTGCGACAGGTCAACATGTCGATCTCGTCGGCGGGCGTCGCCCGGGGCATCCACTACGCCCTCGTCGCTCCGAGCCAGGCGAAGTACGTGACCGCCGTCCGTGGCGCCTTCATCGACTACATCGTCGACATCCGGGTCGGCTCCCCGACGTTCGGGCAGTGGGACTCGGTCTGCATCGACGACGTCGACCGCAAGGCGGTGTACCTGTCCGAGGGGCTCGGCCACGCGATCGTCGCGCTCGAGGACCAGTCGACCGTGAACTACCTCGTCAGCGCCCACTACAACCCCGAGCGAGAGAAGGGGATCACGATCCTCGACCCGACCGTCGGGCTGGAGCTGCCGGAGGGACTGGGCCAGCCCGTGCTCTCGGAGAAGGACACCAGCGCCCCGACGCTCGAGGAAGCCGCTGCCGCGGGCCTGCTGCCCACCTACGAGGAGTGCGTGGCGTACACCGAGTCGCTCCGCACGAAGAAGTAAGGAAGAGATCCCGATGAAGGGCATCATCCTCGCCGGGGGTTCCGGCACCCGCCTCTGGCCGATCACCAAGGGCATCAGCAAGCAGCTCATGCCGATCTACGACAAGCCGATGGTCTACTACCCGCTGTCGACCCTGATGATGGCCGGCATCCGCGAGGTGCTCGTGATCACGACGCCGGAGTACAACGACCAGTTCAAGGCACTGCTCGGTGACGGCTCGTCCCTCGGCATGGAGATCGAGTACGCGGTGCAGCCCAGCCCGGACGGCCTCGCACAGGCGTTCGTCATCGGCGAGGAGTTCATCGGCGACGACAGCGTCGCGCTGGTCCTCGGCGACAACATCTTCCACGGCACCGGCCTCGGCACGAACCTCCGGAAGAACACCGACGTCCAGGGCGCCACGATCTTCGCGTACCACGTCGCCGACCCGAAGGCCTACGGCGTGGTCGAGTTTGACGACGCTTTCACCGCGGTCTCCATCGAGGAGAAGCCGGCGGAGCCGAAGTCGAACTACGCGGTGCCCGGGCTGTACTTCTACGACAACAAGGTCATTGAGATCGCGAAGACGATCGAGCCGAGCGCCCGTGGGGAGCTCGAGATCTCGACCGTCAACGAGCGCTACCTCGAGGCAGGGGAGCTCGGCGTCCAGGTCCTCGACCGCGGGACGGCATGGCTCGACACCGGCACGTTCGAGTCGATGATGCAGGCGTCCGAGTACGTGAAGGTCATCGAGGACCGCCAGGGCTTCAAGATCGGCTGCATCGAGGAGATCGCCTGGCGCAACGGCTGGATCGACGACGCGCAGCTCGCCGAACTCGCTGCGCCGCTCGTGAAGGGCGGCTACGGCGTGTACCTGCAGAACCTCCTGCAGGGCTGATGGCACGCACGGGGCTCGGCCGGCTGTTCGGTCGGCCCGGCTCCGCTGCCGACCTGGCCACGTCGACACCGCAGCCGGGGGACGCTGCCGAGCCGCGCCTCCCGGTCGACACGTCGCTCGTGACCGACGCGCCGCCCGCGACCGGTGACGGGTTCGACGTCGTCGTCACCGTCGCCGAGTCGGCCTACCGGGCCGGACGGCACGAGGCCGCCGTGAGCGCTGCGCGAACGGCGGGCGCCGTCCGCGTCGTCCTGACCGTGTACGACGTGCACGCCGGACCGACGAGCACGTACGCCCCGGTCGTCGCCGCGGACGGCCACGTCGTCGCTCGCCCGACGGTCGCGGCGACGTGGGGTGGCGCGGTCGCAGCGGCGCGTCCGCTGCTCGGCTCCGCAACCGTCGTGGTGCACGACGCCGGCGTCGAGCTGCCGGACGGCGCGCACGGCCGGTTGGTGTCCGCCCTCGGACCGGAGGCGGTGGTCGCCGTCGCCGTGCTGCGCTCCGCCGACGACACCATCGCGAGCGCCGGTGCCGCGCTCCCGCAGGGGAGCGCGCCGGTTGCGTCGCTGCTGCGCGGCCACCCGGCGGAGGACGCAGCGGCGCTCGACGGGGTCCCCGTCTTCGCCGCGGACCAACCGTGCTTCGCGGTCCGCACGTCGGCCCTCGTCGTGCCCGTGCGGACAGTCGACACGCGGACCACCGTCGCGCGGCTCACCCGGGACAGCGCGGACGGGGCCGGCGGCGGCTGCGTGGCGGTGCCGCTCGGGCGCGCTTACGGGGATGCCGGGCTGCGCGAACGCCGCTATGACACCGATGCTGCGGACGCGCTCGCCGTGTGGCGCGACCGCGTGGACGACGTGACCGCCGGTGCCCTGGAGCACGTCGGCTTCGTCGTCGGTGCGGTGACGGCGGACGCGGCGGGAGCGCCCGTCGCGCTGCGGGAGTCCGTCGTCGTCGCGGCACGTGGACCCGGACGTCTCGAGCTGCGCGACCGAGGCGAGCGACTCCGGTGGTCGATCCGGCTCGCGGCGTACCCGGGGGTCCGCGGCGACGACTGGGGCGACACGTTCTTCGCGCGCGACCTGGCCGCCGCGCTCCGCACCCTCGGACAAGAGGTCGTCCTCGACCACCGCGAGTCCCACGTGCGACCGCTGTCCGAACACCTCGATGATGTCGCCCTGACGCTCCGAGGGCTCGACGACACCCCGGTGCACCCCACCGCGACGAACGTGCTCTGGGTGATCTCGCACCCGGACCTGGTCACGGCCGCCGAGCTCGCGCGGTACGACCTGCGCTTCGCCGCCGGTCCGGCCTGGGCGTCGCGCACCGCCGACGAGACCGGGCTGCCGATCGCGCCGCTGCTGCAGGCGACCGACCCCGCCCGGTTCCGTCCCGGACCGCCGGACCCCCGCTACGCAGGGATCGACACCGCGTTCGTCGGGAAGACCCGCCTGGTGTTCCGACCGGTCGTCCGCGACGCCGTGGCGGCCGGGCTCGACCTGGCTGTGTGGGGCGAGGGGTGGGAGGAAATGCTCCCGGCCGGCGTGCACCGCGGGGTCTTCGTCGCGAACGACGAGCTCCCGGCACTCTACCGGAGTGCGCGTGTGGTGCTCAACGACCACTGGGACGACATGGCGCGGGACGGCTTCGTGTCGAACCGGCTGTTCGACGCCGCGGCGGCCGGTGCGCTCGTGGTGACCGACCCGGTGCAGGGGGTTGAGGAACTGTTCCACGGAGCCGTGCGGACCTACCGGTCGGTGGAGGAGCTGCAGGCCCTGGTCGGCGCGGGCACCGGCGCGGGTGCGGGTACGGGCCGCTTCGCTGGTGCCGTGTCACAGGAGGACGGGGGCGACGAGGCCGAGCGGGCCGAGCGCGGCGCCCGGATTGGGGCGGAGCACTCGTTCCTGCGGCGGGCCGAGGTACTGTTGGACGCGGTGCGGGCCGAGCGCGGTCGCTGACGAACCAGCCCTGCCGGCCGGCGGCCGCCTCTGCGGTCAGCGCCGCCGGCACGCGCGCTGCTCCAGCGCCACCGCGGCGACGCGCCCGTTCGATCAGCGCCGCCGCGCCCGCCGCGCCAGTTCGCTGGCCCGGTCCGCGATTCGCACCACGCGCCGCGCTCGCATCGCCTCGAGCTCGCTCTCGACCTCCGCGATCCGTCGGTTCGCGGCCTCTGCCCGGTCCCGCTCGTGCTGCACCGCGGAGCGCAGCATGTCCGCCGTCGCGACGCCGTCGCGGACCTCGTCCTCGAGCGCCTCGATCCGCCGGTCCCGACGCACGACCGCACGCCCCGTGGTCTGCAGCACCGCCATTTCCTTCGGCCCGACGGGCGGTTCGGTGCCCTGCCCGACGCTCGACGACCCCGCGGCGCTCAGGATGTCCGCCAGGGTGTCGTCCCGGGTGAACGGTCCCGCCGCGGCCTCGGCGTCGGTCACAAACCGGAGCGAGAACACGGCCTGCAGCACTCCGTCCTGCAAAAGCCGGTAGTCCCGCATCCCGTGGTGCCGCGGGCTGGGCGTGAGGTCGGGGTTTGCCTCGTACGCGCGGCCGCTCACCTCGACGCGGTGCTTGTACTGCTTCCAAGACCGCCACGGCAGGTGCAGCACCTCGAGCCGGAGCTCGTCCGGCACGGGCGCGCCGTTCGCGACGCTGACCTGGTGGTTGCCCTGCACGACGGTGACGTTGGGGTCGCCGACGTGTACGGCGTTGGTCGTAGGGGGAGCGATGAGCCCGATCGCGCGGAGTTCGTCGACGGAGCGCTCGTCACGCCAGTGCAGTCGCTCGATGCCGGCGCCGGACTTGGCCAGCCGCCCGGTCATATTGACGACGGGCACGGTGAACGCGCCGACGACCGGGTCGAGCCGTTCGAACACCTGCCGCACGGTGCGGGTCCGGTCCACGGCCAGGATGAATTCGTCGGCGTCGGCGTTGACGACCCAGTCGGCGTGGTGCGTGGTCGCGGCGTCCCTTGCCATCCTTGTCACGACGGTGCCCTGCTGCTTGCGGTGCACCGGGTCGTGCCGAAGGTCGACGGTCACGTCGTCGCGCTCGGCGAAGACGGTGAGAAGTTCGGTCGTGCCGTCCACGGAACCGTTGTCGGTGATCACGAAGACGTCGAACCCCTGCGCGACGTGGTGGTCGAGCCAGGCAGGCAGGACGTCGGCCTCGTCGCGAACCATGAGGGTGACTGCGAGTTGCATCGAGACTGCTCCGAGGGTGCTTCGGGGAAGTGGGAAGGGGCTGAGCGACGATACCGCGCGACTCGGACCCGGGGCGACAGACCTGCCGGTGTCAGCCGGTGTGGGTGGACCGGGCGCGGACCGCGAGCGCGGCACGGAGCGCGACGCGTAGAGGCCAGAGCCACCAGGCCGAGTACTTCCGCGCGAGAAACCGGTACGCGCTCTCGTGGTGCGCGCGACGCATCCGCTCCGAGGAACCCTGCGTCGCCGTTCCGCCGATGTGCGTCGCGACGGCCGCAGGTTCGTACACGTTGCGGTAGCCCAGCTGACCGATCCGCCACCCAAGGTCTACGTCCTCGAAGTACATGAAGTAGCCCTCGTCGAACCCGCCGAGCCGCTCGTACACGCTGCGCCGAACGAGCACGCACGCGCCGGACAACCATCCGGCGTCACGCCGCCCGTCGTGGTCGTCGTCCTGCCGGTAGCGCCGGGTCCACGGGTTGCCGGGCCAGACGTTGGCGAAGAGCGCGTGACCGAGGCCAGTGCGCAGCGACGGGACCAGGCGGGCGGACGGGTAGACCGCGCCGGTAGGTTCGAGTAGCTGGGGTCCGACCGCGCCGATCGTCGGGTCCTCGGACGCGGTGGCAATCAGGCGGTCGAGCGCATCCGGTTCGAGCACGACGTCCGGGTTCGACACGAGCACCCACTCGACGTCGGCGTCCAGGGTCGCGACCGCGCTGTTGGCAGCGGCGCCGTACCCGCGGTTCTCGCCGAGCTCCATGAAACGTGCCCCAGCGGTCTCGGCCAGCTCGCGCAGAGCGTCCGGGTCGATTGAGTCGTTGTCGGCGACGACGACCTCGACGCGCTGGTGCGATGCGTTGGCGGTCGACGCGAGAAACTCCGGCAGGACGTCGCCGGAGTTGTACGAGACCGTGACGACGACGGCCCGTCCGGCCGTCATGCGTAGACCTCCAGATGCCGCTCGGCGCACGCAGCCCAGGTGAACGTGGCCGCGCGGCGCCGTGCCCGCGCCGTGCGGTCGGCACGGTCCTCCGGAGCGTCCGCCAGCATCGCGCCGAGGGCCTGCCGGATGCCCTCGACGGTCGGCTCGGTGTAGGTCACCGTGTCGCCGCCGACCTCGGGGATCGCGAGCCGCCGGGTCGTGAGGACATCACCACCGGACGCCATTGCCTCGAGCACCGGCAGCCCGAAGCCCTCCGCGACGCTCGGGTAGACCACGGCCCGGGCACCGCCGAGGAAGGCGTGCAATTCGTCGAACGGCAGGTACCCCAGGTAGCGCAGGGGTGCGCCTGGGCGGTCGCCGACGGCGTCGAGCACGCGGCGGGCGTCCTCGTCCCAGCCGAGCCCACCGGCGACGAGCAGCGGAGGGGCGCCGGGCAGGCCACGGTGAGCGGCGATCAGCGCGGGGACCTGCTTGCGAGGCTCGACGGTGCCGAGGAACGCGACCCAGTCGCCGTCGACCGGGATGCCGTGCGCGGTGCGGAAGGCGGCTGTCTCGTCAGGGGTCGGTGGTCGGAACGCCTGCGGGTCGACTCCGAGGTGTGCCACGACGGTGGGCGTCCGAGCGGGCACACCGAACCGCTCGATCTCGGCGACCGTCGCCGCGCTGGGTGCGATCGTCGCGCGGGCTGCACGGCGCGCGAGGCGGGTCCAGGTGCGGAAGAACACGGCCTTGAGTCGCGAGTGCGCGGCCGGGTCGCTGAAGAAGGTCGCGTCGTGCAGGGTGACGACCGTCCTGGAGGCGCGGATCACCGGGAACGTGTAGTGCGGGCTGTGCAGGATGGTCGCCCCGGTGCGGCGCAGCAGCGCGGGCAGGCCGAGCTGCTCCCACACCAAGCGGAGCGGCCGTGCGTCCGTCCACCGCGGCGCAGCGTGGTACCGGTGCCCCGGCGCGAGCTCCTCGAGCCACGCAACGTCGCCGCGCTTTGCGACGACGTCGACGCGCGCCCCGTGCTTGGCCAATCCGGCGAGCAGGCCTGAGATGTACCGTGCGACGCCGCCACGGTTCGGCGGCACGGAGGTGGCGTCGACGAGCACGGCGAGTTCCCGCACGTCAGCCCTTGACCTCGCGCTCGGTGCTGCGGGTCCAGGCGATGCCGGACTGCGTGTCCTCGTCGACCACCGTGAACCGCACGGCCTCGCGCTCGATCACGATGTGCTCGCCGTTGGGCTTCGCGAGGAAGACGTGGACGAAGTACGATCCGCCGCCGAGCCGCAGGTCGCTGAGCCGCCACTCGACGGTCGCGCGACCGTTTAGCGGGTCGTGCGTGACCCCGAGCTGTCGGCTGTCCGTGCCGTAGGCGGGGTGTCCGAACTGGTTCTCGATCTTGATGCCCGCGCGCCAGCCGACGAGCGGCGTCGCGTGCGAGAAGGTCGCGCGGATGACGAGGTCGTCGCCGGGGTGGTGCTCCTCGCCCTCGGCGCGGCCGGGGATCTCGAGCTCGACGTGCTCGACCCTCCCGGGGTTGGCGTCCTCGTCCGGGTTCGCGGCCTCGGCTTCGGCGATGCGACGTCCCTCGAGGATCTCGCGGAAGTTCTTCACGGCGAGCCGGGCGGAGCCCTGGAACTTGACCTCGCCGTGGTGCAGCACGACCGCGGAGTCGCAGAGTTCCTGGACCTGGCCGAGCGAGTGCGACACGAGGATGATCGTGCGTCCCTGCTCCTGGAACTCGCGGATCTTGTCGAGGCACTTCTTCTGGAACTGCTCGTCGCCGACTGCGAGGACCTCGTCGACCAGCAGGACGTCCGGGTCGGTGTTGATCGCGACGGCGAAGGCGAGCCGGACGTACATGCCGGACGAGTAGAACTTCACCTGGGTGTCGATGAAGTCGCCGATGCCCGAGAACTGGAGGATGTCCTCGAAGCGAGCCTCGGTCTCCTCCTGCGTCTGGCCGAGGATCGCGGCGTTGAGGTAGACGTTCTCACGCCCGGTGAGGTCGGGGTGGAACCCGGCGCCGAGCTCGATGAGCGCGGCGAGCCGGCCGCGGCGCTCCACCGAACCGCTCGTCGGCTCGAGGATGCCGCCGATGGTCTTCAGCAGCGTGGACTTGCCGGAGCCGTTCGGGCCGAGCAACCCGATCGTGGTGCCCGCGGGGATCTCCAGGCTGATGTCCTTGAGCGCCCAGAAGTCCTCGCTGTGTCGGCGGCCCGCGCGGCCGAGCGTGACGATGCGCTCCTTGAGGGAGTTGTCCTTGCGGATGGTGAAGCGCTTCGAGACGTTCTTCACCGTGACGACGTCGGGTGCCCCGGTGAAGGGCGACCGGGTCTCCTGGACGATGTCGTTGTCGATGCTCATCGGGTCAGATCTCCTGGGCGAAGTTGCCCTGCAGCTTGGCGAACACGCGCTGGCAGACGACCAGCGCCACGAGGCCGACGACGCCCGCGACGACCATGCGGAGCAGCAGGTGCGACGGGTACTGGGAGTCGACACCGGCGGTCCAGAACGCACGGTGGATGCCGAGCACGGCCAGGGTGATCGGGTTGGACGTGTAGATGCTCAGCAGCCACTCCGGCGCGCGGGTCGCCACCATCTGCCAGCTGTAGACGATCGGCGATCCCCACATGAGCAGGAGCACGAGGACCTCGACGAGGTACTGCATGTCGCGCAGGTACACGTTCGCGGCGGCGAGCAGCAGCGCGAACGCGGTGGCCCAGATGAGGATGACCAGGGTGGCGGGGAAGAAGTAGAGCAGGTCGGGGCGGATCCAGGCGAAGCCGCTCTGCAGGATGGCGGCCGCGAGCAGGACCACGAGCTGGACGCCGAAGTTGAACAGCGCGGCGCCGACGCTCGCCAGCGGGTAGATCTCGCGGGGCAGGTAGATCTTCTTGATCAACCCGGCGTTCCCGACGATGGACGCCGTCCCCGCGGCGACGATCTCGCTGAACAGGCCGTACAGGGTCAGCCCGGAGAACACGTAGATCGCGAACTCGGGGATGTTGCGGGATGCGCCGAGGATCTGTCCGAGCACGAAGTAGTAGATCGCCAGCTGCACCAGCGGACGGATCAGGGTCCACGCGAACCCGAGGGCGCTGTCCTTGTACCGCGACTTGAGGTCGCGTCGGATGAGCAGGTCCAGCAGCTGCCGGTGCGCGAAGATCTCGCGCAGCGATCCGATGACCGCAGTGGCCGGGCGACCGGCCGGGACCATGCGTTCCTGCCGGAGGCGATCGAACCGCTCGGTGACGATGTTGCTCAAAGGGGGTCCTTACGTTCGACTCGGGCGACGGACAACTGTACATCGGCGGCTGTGGACGGCCGCCGGAGGTCAGCGACCGTTCTTGCTCTCCCGCATGATGCGCACTCGGTTCTGCACCTTGTCGCGGAGGCCCGAGACGCCGTTCTCGCGGAGGTACCAGGTCGCGAGGCGCACGTCGCGGGTGATGCCGTGACGGCTGTTGGCGATCTGGTGGAACTCGAGCTCGCGCTGGCGCGCCGGGCTGAGGGCGACGCGCGGGCGTCCGCCGGCCGCGACGGAGCCGGCCGGGACGGCGGCCTCGTGCGCACGGTCGGCGGCGACGTGCGGGTCCTTGCAGAACTCCACGAGCGGGGCGAGCGCGCGCTCCCAGGTGAAGTCCGCGCGGACCCGGCGCACGGCGTCCCGTGCGGCCTGTGCGGCCTGCTCGTCGTACAGCATCGACTCGAGTGCGGCGGCGAGACCGTCGACGTCGCGTTCCTTCACCGCGACGCCCATGCCCTCCGCCGCGACGAGGTCGCCGAAGCTGTCGCCGTCGGTCGTCACGATGGGGAGGTTCGCCCACATGTAGTCGAGGATGCGGGTGCGGAACGAGAACGTCGTCTCGATGTGTGCGAAGTGGGTGCTCACACCGGCGTCGGCCTCGAGCAGGTAGTTCTGGCGGTCGTCGAGGGCGACCCACTGCTCGTTGAAGAAGACGTGCTTGCCGGTCAGGCCGAGCTGGTCGCTGATGCGCCGGGTCTCGGAGACGATCGCCATCTCCGGCACGTCCGGGTTCGGGTGCGCGACGCCGAGGAAGAACAGACGGATGTCGTCGTGGGTCTCGGCGACCTTGGCGACGGCGCGGACGAGCGACGGGGTGTCGAACCAGTTGTAGATGCCGCCGCCCCAGATGACGACCTTGTCGTCCTCGCCGATGCCGGGCGTGACGCCGCGGATCGCCTTGCGCTCGTGCTTCGGGGGCGTGGAGTCCATGCCGAACGGCGCGATCGCGATGAGCTTGTTGAGGTTGTCGTCGGCGAGGTAGTTGTCCGGGTTGATGCGACCGACCGCGGCGAGCTGTCCGAGCCAGAACAGACGCTGGCGTTCGGAGGCGCAGAGGAAGAAGTCGCCACGCTCGAGCTGCGCGTTGATGACCTCGGTCGTGCTCGTCACCTGGTTGCGCCAGCCGACGTCACCGTTGTCGCGCGCCTGCTCGAGCTGCTCGAGGTGCATGGGGTCGTAGAGGTCGACGACCATGATCTTGTTCGAGCGCTGCAGGGTCTGGAAGTGGTGGAGCGCGTACCCCTGGAAGAAGATGACGTCGGCCCACTCCTCGTGGTCCTTCATCGCGCGCTCGTGCTGCAGGGGGACCCGCGAGACCTCGAAGCGGTCGGTCTTCCGGTTCGCGACATTCCAGGTCACCAGGCGGACGTCGTTGTGTTCGCTGAGCGCCTCGGCGATCTTCCACGCGCGCATGCCCGGGCCGGCCATCTTCTCGCCGAGGGCGTCGCCCGTGATGACGAGCACGCGGGTGCGGTTCATCGGCTGCTCGACGTCGAACGCCTCGATGATCGCCTGGTAGCCCTCGAGGAAGTAGCCGTCCTCGAACAGCGGCTTGAAGGCGTCGCCGAAGAGGCGGAACACCTCCTTGTCGGTCTTGACGCGCTGCCCCTGGATGCGGCGGCGTTCCTCGGAGAGCTTCGGCAGGTCCGCGACGAACTGGTCGAGCGCGTAGAGACCGGCCACGGCCTCCTTCGACATCGGCGTCGTCGGGTCGAACTCGTCGGGTGCCCCGGTGAAGCGGCGGATGTCGAACTCACCGGAGTCGCGACCGCTCTTCGCGACGGCGCGGCGGGCGAGCAGTGCCAGCGCCGCGGGGAGGAAGGTGCCGAGGTTCTCGTCGGAGAGGTTCTTGTAGAGGAGGTGCAGGGCGTTCCGCTCGAGCAGGTACATCTCGCGGTGGTCGCCGAACGACTTCATCGAGCCGTGGTGCTTGTGGTAGACGATCGAGCGCGGCGCGAACCGGACGCGGTAGCCGAGCAGGTTGAGTCGCCAGCCGAGGTCCACGTCGTCGTAGAACATGAACAGGCCCTCATCGAAGCCGCCGACCTCGAGGAAGACGTCGCGGCGGACGAAGAGCGCCGACCCGGTGCCGAACAGGAGGTCCTGCGGCTCGTCGAAGCGGCCGTCGTCGAGCTCGGCGATGTGGTTCTTGTAGCCCATGCCGAACCAGCTGAGTCCGGACTCGACGAAGTCGATCGTCTTGCCCTCCCAGTCGAGGACCTTGCTGGCCACGGCGGCCACGCGCGGGCTCGGGGCGAACCCGGCGACCCCTTCCTTCACCCAGTTCACGTCGGGCTTGGCGTCGTTGTTGAGGAACGCGACCACGTCGCCGGTGGCCTCACGCGCACCGAGGTTGCTCCCGCCGGTGAAGCCGAGGTTCTCCTCCGAGACGATGATCCGGACGTTCTTCTGGTCACCGAGCGCCGCCCGCAGCCGTGCCTCGCTGTCGTCGCCGGAGCCGTTCTCGACGACGACGATCTCGAGGCGGTCCGCCGGCCAGTCGACCTCGCTGAGTCGCGCGATGCACTCGAGCGTGTCGTCCGTGCCCCGGAAGTTGATGACGACGACGGACACGCGGGGCGCGAAAGTGGACACGGAACAGACTCCATACGTCGGCTGGCGGTGGCGCCCTCGGACCGCCGGGCCGGAGGGCGGCACCACTATACCCGGCGGTCCCGCGGGGCCCTGGGCGGCGTCGGACTGGGAGACTGGGGCCGTGGACGTCTCAGTCATCGTCGTGGATTGGCACCAGCCCGAGCTCACCCGCCGTGCGGTCGACTCGATCCGTTCCCAGCGCGTCGACGCCGCGGTCGAGGTCGTGCTCGTCGTCAACGAGGCCGACGACGAGACCCTCGCCGCGTACCGGTCGGACCTGCCCTCGGTGGTGCTCGTCGCCGAGCGGACGAACGCCGGGTTCGCCGGAGGGGTCACCGCCGGCATCGCCGCGGCGTCGGGTGCGGTGATCGTCCTCCTCAACAACGACGCGGTCGCCGACCACGGGTTCCTCGACCGCGGGCTCGCCGTCCTCCGTGCCGGCGCACCACGCACCGCGGCGGTCGCGGCGACGGTCGTGCTCGAGGGCGGCTTCGTCCCCGCGCCGGCAGGTCAGGCGTCCGCCGACGACCTGGTGGGGGCGGACGGTCGGCGCTGGCGTCGGGACCCGGCGGGTCGCACGCTCGTCAACGGCACCGGGGTCGTGGTGGACCGCTCCGGCAACGGCCGGGACCGCGACTGGCTCCGTCCGCTGCAGGACGCTCCGGAGCCGTCGCCCCTGTTCGGGTTCTCCGGCGGCGCCGTGTTCCTCCGCAGGGACGCCCTGGCCGACGTCGGCGGGTTCGACCCGTCCCTCTTCATGTACTACGAGGACCTCGACGTCTCGTGGCGTCTCCGGCTCGCCGGGTGGGACATCCGGCACGCGCCCGACGCCGTGGTCGTCCACCGGCACGCCGCCAGCTCCGGCAGTGACTCCCCGTTGGTGCGGTACCAGAGCATGCGCAACCGGATGGCGGTCGTCCTGCGCAACGGGTCCACCGCGCTCGCGGCGCGCGTGGTCCTCCGGACCGCCCTGCGCGCGGTGCTGGACGTCGCCCGCCCGTCGTCGGCGCAGCTCACGCCTCGACAGTGGGCGCGACTCGTCCGGGAGGCGCCTGCCGTCTTCCGGCACGCGCGTCGCGCCCGGCGCGCGGATCGTGTGCCGGCCGCCGCGCGTCGCGTGGTGGAATCGGCCATGACCGGTGGAGACTGAGCGCGTCCACAGGCGTCCCCGGCGCTCGCGCACCACGTGTGGACCGCGAGTCCGCCGCGGTCCTGCACCGTGCCTCCCGTTCGGGGGAAGGACTGGGGGCTGTGTGATCACTGTGATCGAGGTAACCTGACGTGACACGTGTGACTCGGCTGGGATCAGGATCAGCCGGATCGGGCCGCTCACAACCGGGCGTTCGCGCGTGCCTCTCGCCCGTCGATGCCCCCAGGGAAGGCCCCCGACGTGAAAAAGCTCCTCGCCATCGCCTCGAGCGTGCTCGCCGTCGCGAGTGTGTTGATCGGTCTGCAGATCGCCGGTCCCTCGGCGTCCCAGGACAGCGCCTCGGCGCTCAGCGGATCGTCCTTCCAGCCGGGCAACATCATCACGGACGCGAACTTCTACGACGGGACGTCGATGTCCGAGTCGCAGATCCAGTCGTTCCTGAACTCCCAGATCGGCACCTGCAAGTCGAGTTCGTGTCTCAACGTCGGGCGCTACTCCATGAACAGCCGCGGCAAGGACGCCATGTGCAACGCGGTCACCGGCGGGTCGTCGTTGACCGCCGCGCAGATCATCGCGCGCGTCGGCGCCGCGTGCGGTATCAGTCCCAAGGTCACGCTCATCACGCTGCAGAAAGAGCAGACCCTCGTGAACGGTGCGACGGCGCAGAATCCATCTGCGGCGCGCCTCGAACGCGCCATGGGCTATTCATGCCCGGACAATGCGCAGGGCAAGTGTGACCCGGCCTACGCCGGAGTCGGCAACCAGATCTACTGGTCTTCCTGGCAGTGGAAGCGCTACGGGAACCCCGCTGGCACGACCAACTACTTCACGTGGTTCGCTCCGGGGAGCAACCACCAGATTCAGTACCAGGCGACGGACGTCAACCCCAACTGCGGCACGAAGACCGTGTACGTGTCGAACAAGGCGACCGCCGCGCTGTACTACTACACCCCGTACACGCCGAACCAGGCTGCGCTGAACAACCTCTACGGCACCGGTGACAGCTGCTCGGCGTACGGCAACCGGAACTTCTGGCGGCTCTACAGCGACTGGTTCGGCTCGCCCACCGCGTCCGCGAAGCCGATCGGCAAGCTGGACTCGGCGCAGGACGCCGGGGACGCCGTGCACGTGCGCGGCTGGGCGATCGACCCGACCACGGCGGCCTCGACGCGGGTGCACGTCTTCGTCGACTCCACCGGTGCCGGCTACACGGCGAACGCGACCCGGACCGACGTCGGCAAGGCGTACCCCGGGTACGGCGACGCCCACGGGTTCGACCTGACGATCAACGCGAGCCCGGGGTCGCACCAGGTGTGTGCCGCGGCGATCAGCGTGGACGGCACCCGCAACACGAGCATCGGCTGCCAGACCGTCACGGTCACGAAGGCCTCGCCGCAGGGGCGTGTGGACGAGGTCGGTGCCGTCATCGGCGGCATCAAGGTCCGCGGGTGGACATTCGACCCCGACCAGCCGAAGAGCGCCCTCACCGTGGACGTCGCGATCGACGGCAAGACGACCCGGCTCACCGCCGACCAGGTCCGCACGGACGTCGGGAAGGCGTACCCGTCGGCCGGTTCCGCGCACGGTTACGAGGCGGTCATCCCGGCGGCGAGCGGCGCCCACAGTGTCTGCATCACCGCGGTGAACGTCGGGAACGGTCACGACACGCGGCTCGCCTCGTGCGCCACGGTCCGTTCGGTGGCGTCCGTGCCGGACGGCCGGGTCGACGCGGTCACCGCCGTGACCGGAGGCATCTCCGTCACGGGCTGGGCGATCGACGGCGACACCGCGTCGCCGATCAACGTGGACGTCTACGTCGACGGGGTCGGCCGCCGGATCGCCGCCAACGTCTCGCGGCCGGACATCGCCTCCGCCTACCCGGCGTACGGCGCCGCCCACGGCTACCAGACCACGATCTCGGCCGAGCCCGGCGAGCACCAGGTCTGCGTCTACGCGATCAACACCGGAGCGGGCTCGGGCAACCCGACGCTCGGCTGCCGGACCGTCGAGGTCGGCAGTTCGCCGGTCGGCCGGCTGGACTCGGTCACCGCGGTCACCGGCGGCGTCACGGTCCGCGGATGGGCCTACGACCCGGACACGACGAGCGCACCGATCTCGGTGCACGTCTACGTCGACAGTGCGGGGACGGCGCTGAAGACCGGACAGGCACGAGCGGACGTCGCGAAGGTGTACCCGGCGGCCGGCCCGAACGCCGGGTACGGCGCGACGATCGCCGCAGCGAAGGGCGCGCACAAGGTCTGTGCCTACGGCATCGACCCGAACGGCGGCCCGAACACCACGCTCGGGTGCACGTCGATCACGGTGCGGTGAGCCACCGGCACCGTAAGATCCTTCCTCTATGCACAGACACGGCAGCACCCTGACCCGCGCGTCCGGCCGGGAACGCCTGGCCATCACCGCGATCGTCCTGGCCTTCGTGGCCGTCCTGGTCGTCTGGGCGTCGCTCCAGCCGGTGTTCGGCTCGCCGGACGAGATCGCTCACTGGGACGCTGCGGTCCAGTTGGCGATGGGGCACGGCTGGCCGGACCCCGCACACCTGCGGCTGCTGTCGGCGACCCGTGCCGCCCAGGCCGAGGGGATGTCCTTCCTGCAGACGGACCGGCCGACGCTCGAGGCGCTGCTCGCTGCCGCGCCGGGCAACGGCTCCACCAACCAGATGACCCAGCACCCGCCGACCTGGTACGCCATGGCGGCCGGGCTGCTGCACCTCATCGGGTACATGCACCAGCGCTGGGACGTCGACCTGTTCGCACTGCGACTGATGAACGTGGCGATCCTCGGCACACTGCCGCTGGTCGTCTGGGCAGCCGTCCGTCGCCTCACGCGCTCGCCCCGCACCGCGCTCGTCGCCGCAGCCTCGCTCCTGCTCATCCCGCAGGTCGGCTTCATCGGCTCGTCCGCCACCAACGACACGCCGGTGATCATCCTCGGTGCGGTCGTCGTGTGGCTGGTGTGCCGTGTGCTGACCGGCGACCGGGGGATCGTCACCCTCGTGGCGCTCGCCCTCGCCACCTCGGCCGCCGTCGCGTTCAAGGCCACCGCCCTGCCCCTCGTGCCCTTCGCGGTGATCGCCGTGATCGTCGCCGGCTCCGGGTGGAGCCGTTGGCTGCGCGGAGCGGTCGTGCTCGTCGTGCCCGTCGTGACCACGTCGTGGTGGTGGGTGCGGAACGTGCTCGTCTTCCACACCCTGCAGCCGGCCGGGCTGCCGCAGTCGATCCAGACGAAGGCGTTCCCGCCCGGCGAGGGTCCGGACGTCGGCGGGTTCGTGAACACCGAGTGGAACCGCGTCACCAACTCGTTCTGGGGCCAGTACGGGCTCCTGGCGTTCCCGTCGAGCCCGATCGTCATCGCCACGCTGAGCGTGGTCGCGATCGGCGTCGTCCTCGTCTGGGGGTTCCGCCGGGGATCGCGGCGGAACGCGTGGCTGCTCGCCGTCCTCCCGCTGTTCACGCTCGCCGCGGGCCTGCAGAACAACTGGTCGACGTACCTCCGCACGACGACGATCGGCGGGATCCAGGGCCGGTACTACTTCGTCCTCATCGGAGCGCTCGCGGTGCTCAGCGCGATCGCGTGGCGTCGCTTCGTCCGCGTGGAGCAGGACCGCCGACGGCTCGGACGGACGGTCGTCGTGGTGTCGGCGCTCATGACGCTGTACGGGTGGTCGGTCGCGTACCGCGGCTACTACGAGGAGTTCCACCTCAAGGTCACGTGGAACGGCCTGCGGACGCTCACGCACCTCACCCCGATCGGCCGTGAGGGGTTCGCCCTCGTCGCCGGGGGCACCCTGCTCCTGCTCGTGGTCGCCGTCGCGCTGACCCTCTCGGCGCTCCGCACGCCGCCGGTGGTCACCGTCGTCGGCGCCGACCCGGCGCTCGACGACGCCGCCGACCCGGCGCTCGACGACGCCGCCGACCCGGCGTCCGACGACGCCGCGTTCGCCGACCGTCGGCCCACCCACGTGGTCTCCGCCCCTCCGGCACTCGACGACCGGTCGGGGGAGACCACCGGAGGCGAGACCGTCTCGGGTCACGGCGAGCCGCAGCCCGACCCGCGGACGGTCCTCTAGGCTTGAGCACCGTCGTCGGTCCGACCGCCGGGGGCGGAAGAAGGCAATGAGCATCGAAACGGCGCCGCGCGTCCTCGTCATCATCCCCACGTACGACGAAGCGGAGAACATCGCCCCGATCACGGCGGGACTGCAAGCAGCCCTCCCCGAGGCGCACCTCCTGGTCGTCGACGACGGCAGCCCGGACGGCACCGGTGACATCGTCGAGGCGATCGCGGCGAAGGACCCGCGCGTCCACCTGCTCCGACGGAGCGGCAAGGGCGGACTCGGTACGGCGTACGTCGCGGGGTTCCGGTGGGGTCTGGAGCGCGGCTACGACCTCCTCGTCGAGATGGACGCGGACGGTTCGCACCCGGCGGACCGCCTGCCCGCGATGATCGACGCCGTGGTCTCCGCGGATCCTCGGGACGACGTGATGCTCGCCATCGGGTCGCGGTGGACCGCCGGCGGCGCCGTCGTCGACTGGCCGCGCAGCCGCGAGGTGCTCAGCCGCGGGGGCAACGCGTACGCCCGCGTCATGCTCGGCCTCGACGTGCGGGACGTCACCGCGGGCTTCCGGGTCTACCGGGCCGACGCGATCGCCCGGATGGACCTCGGGACGATCGACTCGAAGGGCTACTGCTTCCAGATCGACATGACCCTCCGCGTGCACGACCTCGGCGGCGCCGTCGTCGAGGTCCCGATCACCTTCCGCGACCGCGAGCACGGGGTCTCGAAGATGAGCCGCGGCATCGTCGCCGAGGCCATGCTCCGGGTCACGCAGTGGGGCCTGGCCCGACGCGCGCGACGCCTGCTGGGACGAGGACCACGATGACGAGCGCGACCGCGACGAGCACGACGGCGACGAACACGACGCCGACGACCGACGGATCCGACGCCTCCCGGTCCACCCGGACCGGTTTCCTGGTCACCTGGGTGGGCGCAGTCGTCGTCGCGATCGTGTCGACCGCACTGCTCTGGTACCGGCTCGGACCGAAGACGCGCGGGACCGCCTGGGCGGAGGACTCCGGCCGGTTCCTCAACGAGCGACTCCAGCTCGGCGAGGTACCGTCGTTGCTCCACCCCTACGAGGGGTACCTCCACCTCGTGCCGCGGATCGTCGTCGACCTGGCGGTGCGGTTCTTCCCGATCGAGTCGTACGCGGTCGCGGTGAGCGCGATGTCCTGCGCGGTCGTCGGCCTGGTGGGAGCCGCGGTGTTCGTCCTCGCCCGGGACGTCGTCCGGAGCGCGCCGCTCCGAGCGCTGCTGGCGGTCGTGCCCGCGCTGACGCCGCTCGTCCCCGTCGAGATCGGTGGCAACACCGCGAACCTCCACTGGTTCCTGCTGATGCTCGCGCCGTGGGTGTTCCTGACCAAGCCGCGCTCGTGGTGGTCCTCGGCCGTCCTCACGGTCATCGCCCTCCTGATCACCCTCACCGAGATCCAGGCAGCGATGTTCCTGCCGCTCTTCCTCCGGCACGTCCGCAGCCTCCGGTCGCTGCCGCCCCTGGTCGCGGGCATCGTCGGGGCCGGCGCGCAGCTCCTGACGACGGTGCTCTACCCCAGGACCCCGCCCGGGTCCGGGGGGAGCGTCGGGGGGCTCAGCGACCTGTTCGCGGGCTTCGCCGCCCAGCCGGTCGCGGGCAGCTGGGACGCGGACGTGCGCGCGATCGGTCTCGCCGTGGAGGACCAGGGCTGGTGGATCGTCGTCGTCCCCGCGGTCGTGCTCTACGCGGTGCTGGTGCTGGCCTTCGTGCGTGCGTCCGGCGGTGCGCGGTGGATCCTGGCCGCCCTCGCGGTCTCGCCCCTGGTCGTCTGGTTCGCGGCGCTCCTCCTGAACCACGTCATGACGAACTGGTTGACGTTCGCGTCGATCAACCCGTACCGGTACGCGGCCGCTGCCTCGGCGATCCTCATCGCGGGCGTCGTCGTCGCGGCCGACGTGTTCATCGGGCGCGGGCGCATCGTCTTCCCGGCGCTCGGGTGGCTGCTGGTCCTGCTCGTGGTGGCCGCGGCCGTGCTCAACGTGCACACCGGTACGCGGCGCGACGACCCAGGCGTCCCGGCGTGGTCGACGCAGGTGCAGCAACAGCGGCCGGCGTGCGAGGCGAACCCGGACGGCACGGCGGTGGTCCGAGCAGCGCCGGGCCTCCCCAAGTGGGACGCGCTGATCCCCTGCGTCCTCGTCGACGGGCGCTGACCGCGCCTGCCCGGGCAGAGCACGGGCGCTGACCGCGCCTGCCCGGGCACGGCACGGGCGCTGACCGTACCGCCCTGTCGGCGCCGCCGTCCGCGCTCGTGCCCTGCCCGTCGGCGCCGCACCGCGCCGCCCGGCCCTTCGTCAGGTCCGGGGGAGGTGGCGGCGCCACGACCGCCGCCGCGCGGCGATCACCAGCACGGCCACGAACACCATGAGCCCGGCGCCGTGGAGCAGGTAGCTCTCGGCCGTGCTCGTCACCCCCAGCAGCACGAGCACCGCTGCGGGCCAGACGTAGGCCACACCGGGGAACGTCGTGGCGGTGACCCAAGCCCTCGCGAACGCCAGGAGGGCGGTGATCCCGAGCAGGATCGTCCCCGCGAGGCCGATCTGCAGCCACGCGTCGATGAAGGCGTTGAGCCCGGACGTGAAGCGCTGTCCGGCCGGATCGACGAAGGTGACGTACGGCACCACGGCCTCGTGCGGCCAGGTCCCGACCCACCCCCAACCCTGGATCGGGAACTGTCCGATGAACACCCGGAGCTGCGCCCAGAGGTCCAGACGGGTCGCCGTCCCGCCGGCCGCGCCGATCTCGGCGAGGATGCGGTGGCGCGCGAGCACGCCGACGCCGAGCATCAGGAGCACGACCACCCCGAGCACGGCGTTGACGACCGGCCGGGTCGGCGGTCGCGCGTGCCGCAGGGACCACAGCGCCAGCGCGGTGACGGCGAGGGCGATCATCGCGAGACCGGTGATCGGGGACTGCACGAGCATGAGCGTGATGACGGCGAGGGCGGTCGAGCCGATCGCACGCCACATCGTCACCGAGCGGGTGAGGAACTCGACGACGAAGGTGACGAGGGCCATCGCCGCGATGAACCCCATGAAGTTCCGGGTGCCGCCGATGCCCTGGATCGGACCGCCCTCGGCGATGTTGCCCTGGATCCGGAACGCGGGGAACGGGACGTCGAGGACGAGGCCGGACAGCACCTCGAGGGCGAGCGCCGTGACGAGCAGGATGCGGAAGGCGTCACCGGCGGCGCGGATCACCTGCACGAGGTCACGGCCGAGCGCCAGGTAGAGCCCGAGCCCGGCGAAGCAGACGGTGGCGACGAAGCCGCGGAGGGCCACCCAGGAGTACTCGCTCCAGAGCACGCTCAGCGCGCAGTAGCCGACGAACGCCAGGAGCGAGAGCGGGAGGACGCCGTGCCACTCGATCCGGTACCGCTGCCCGAGCAGGCTCAGGCCGGCGAGCACGACGAGCGTGATGAGGACGGCCCAGGTGCCGGCGGACCCGACGAGCACCCGCACCGTGGGTTGACCGAACGCGAACAGGAGGACCACGGTCGCGAGGGCCTGGCTGAACCGACCGCCCGCCGAGAACCCGATCCAGGCGGACAGGTAGCGGCGTGCGAGCACGCGCTTCGTCAGCCGTCCGTCCGTCACCCGTCCATCTTGGCGTACGGACCTCCGAGCGCGGGTATCGCGGACCGTCCCTATCGCGTATCCGCGATGGACCGACTAACGTCAGCGCTCGATGGACCGACCGCCGCACCCGACCCGTCGTCTGCTCGTCGGCGTCGGTGCCGCCGTGGTCCTCGGCCTCGCGACCGCGACGCTCGCCTGGTGGCGGCTCGGACCGGTGACCCGCGGCACGGTCTGGGCCGAGGACGGCGGACTGTTCCTCCGCGAGCGGATGTCGCTCGGCCCGGTCGACTCGTTGCTGCACCCCTACGCGGGCTACCTGCACCTCGTCCCGCGACTGCTCGTCGACCTCGGCTGGGCGCTGCCGGTCGCGGACTACGCGCTGGTGCTCTCCGGCGCGGCGTGCCTGGTCGTCGGTGTCCTGGCCGCGGCGGTGTTCCTCCTCGCGCGCGAGGTGGTGCCGGTCGTGCCGGTCCGCGTGCTCCTCGCCGCGTCGCCGGCGTTCCTCCCGCTCGCGCCGCACGAGATCAGCGGGAACGCCGCGAACCTGCACTGGTTCATGCTGTTCACGGCGCCCTGGCTGTTCGCCCACCGCTCCCGGACCTGGTGGGCGTCCGGCGCCGTCGCGGCCCTCACCGTGTTCGTGGTGCTCACCGAGCTCCAGAGCGTCGCGTTCCTCCCGCTCCTGGTCCTCGCGTGGGTGCCGCTCCGGGACACGTCGGGTGCCCGCGCCTGGCCACGGGCACTGCCCGTGACGGTCGTCGCCCTCGCCGCCGGGACGGCCCAGGTCGTCGTCGCGCTCACCGACCAGCGGACGGCACGACCCGGCACCCCGCCGGTCGCGGACGTCGCCGCGGGCTGGCTCCTGCAGCCGTTCGCCGGCCTGTGGGACCCGGACGTCGGCGCCGTCGTCCGTGCCGTGCTCGACCGCGGCTGGGCGGTCGTCGCGGTGCCGGCAGTGCTCGTGCTGCTCGTGCTCGTCGCGGCCGTCGTCGTCGGGGCGTGGCGTGCGCGCACCGTGACCATCGCCCTCACGCTCGGTTCCCTCGGCGTCTGGTGGGCGGCGTTGACCGCGAACGGGGGAGCGGACCGCGGCTGGGCCCACCCCGTCGCGGCGCTCGCCACGGTCGGACCGCTGCGGTACGCGGCCGCGTCCGGGCTCCTGCTGCTGGCGGCGGTGCTGGTCGCGGCGGGTGTGCTCGTCAGGTCGGCCGGGTGGTCGCCCGCGGTCCGTCGTCGCGTCCGGCCGGGAGGCGCGGCGCGGCTCACCGGGGCCGTCACCGGCTGGTGCGTGGTCGCGCTCGTCGTCGTGGTGGCGGTCGCGGGTGCGGTCCCGGGCCCGACACGTCGCAGCGACGGTCCGGTCTGGGCCGAGCAGATCCCCGCTGCCGTCGCGGCGTGCGGGGGAGACCGGTCACGGTCGGTCGACGTGCGGACGGCACCGTGGGGCGTGGACGTCCCCTGCACCCGGCTGCTCCCCGCCGGCGGGAGCCGCTGAGGCGTCGGACGGGGTCAGCGGACCACGGGTGCGCGGAACTCCCGGCGGGCGGGCGGCGTCCGTGGCCCGTCCCCGGCCGAACGGGGTTCCTCGCCGACGAGGACGATCCGCGACTTGATCGCGATCAGGGCGAAGAGCACCCAGTTCCCCTGGTAGAGCAACCGTGACTCGGCCACGGACTGCACGAGCAGCGCGACGACGACCAGGAGCGGCAGCAGCGACACCGGGTCGAACGACCGGGGTGCATGGGCGTGGTCGTAGCCGATCCGGGTGGCGGAGGACCACGAGCGGCTCAGCGTCGTCACGACGTACAGCGCGAACAGCACGAGTCCGATGATCCCGGTCTGCATCCACACGTCGAGGAAGGCGTCGTGCGCCTGGAGGTACGTGACGCCCTTCCGGTGCGCGAGGTCGGCGAGCGTCGGGATGGACGGCCACCAGTAGCCGATCCACCCCCAACCGACGACGGGGTGCTGGTCGACGAGGCCGAGGACCCGCTCCCAGATCACGCCGCGCCCCGTGGCGTCGGAGCCCTTGCCGAGCAGTTCGGAGAGCGGACTCCGGGCGAGGAAGGTCCCGAACCCGACGACGACGACGCCCGCCGCCAGGAACAGGTAGCGCGGGGTCCGGTGCTCGGTCGGCACGCGGCGGATCCAGAGCGCGACCAGGAGCGCCACCGCGACGACGAGTGCGGCGGCGAGCACGGTGGACGACCGGGTGAGCGCGAGCACGAGCACGGCGACGACGAGCCAGCCGATCGTGCGGTTGCGGCCCATACGACCCTCGGCGAACTGCAGGGCGACGGCGATCGCGGCGAGGAGGGCGACCATCGCGAGCAGGTTGGCGTTGCCGGGGAGGCCCTGGATCCGGCCGCCCGTGAAGAGCTCGGCTCGCGAGAAGTAGAACGCGTCGGGGATCCGCCGGTCGCCGTAGTGGGTCCAGATCGGAGCGATCGGGTGGCGGACGACGACGGCGACCACGGCCTCGAAGACGAGCGAGAGCATGAGCACGCCGCGCATCGCCAGGCTGACGGCGTCGAGGATCCGTCGCCACGTCAGCGTCGAGGCGACCGCGAACGCCATCGCGGCGCAGATCACCTGCACGGTGATGCTCGCCAGGGTCGCCGGTCGCCAGTGCGACCAGACCAGGGAGACCAGGCACCAGGCCAGGAACAACCAGAGGGACCGGGGCGTCCGGGTGATCGGAGGGCGGGCCCGCACCAGGATCGTCGCACCCCAGACGGCCAGGAGCGCCCACAGGATGCCGGCACCGACCCAGGTCAAGGTGTTCGGCACCGCGTCGCCGGCGAAGAGGACGAACAGCATCGCCGTACCGAAGGCGAACGCCTCGCGCTCGGGTACGGTCCCTCGCGACAGCGGCCAGGTGTTCGTCACGGTGCCAGGCTACCCGGCGTCGCCGCGTCGTCCCGCGTCACCGGGCCAGGTCCCGCAGCGCGTCGGCGATCCCGGCGCTGAGCTTCGGCTCGAGGGTCATCGCGAAGGTGTTCGTCAGGTGCGTGCGGTCGCGGTAGACCAGCACACCGCCGATGACCGCGGGGCACGTCTGCGCGGTGCAGTAGTCCGACGTGAAGTCGATCAGCCGCGCTCGGCCGTCCATCCGGGCGACGGCCTGCTCGCTGCCGTCGAAGTCCTTGAGCGCGCCCGCCCGGTCCGAGTCGCAGACGTTCGTGGTCGGCCCGGACATCTGCCCCACGCACGCAACGACGTCGCGCCGGGCGTTCGGGTTGTCGCGGATCGCGATCACCGGGATGCCCCGGTCGGCGGCCACCTTCCAGGCGTCCACCATGCCGTCGACGACCGTGTCCGCCGCGGAGCGGCCGTCCGAGGCGATCACCGGGGTGTTGCCGTTGGAGTGCGTCACGATCAGCCCGTCGAGGCCCGGCTCGGACCGGAGGTACTGCATGGCCTTCTGCTTCCACCGGTCGCAGATCTGCTGGAGCTCATCGCTGTTCGCGCTCTGCTGCGCCGTCGTCAGGTAGCACCCGGCGTGCCCGGCCACGTCGATGCGCCAGTTCCGTTGTTCCGCGATCTTCTCGTAGGCGTCCACGAAGACGTTGTTGTGCGAGTCGCCGATCGCGACGAGGTGCTTCGTGTACCCGGTCTTCGGACCGAGCTCGCACATGTTGAGGTCGTCCGTGATGTTCGACCAGCACGCCGGCCGGTTCGAGTCGTCGGCTGCCGCGATCGACGCTGCCGGTACCCGGACGTCGGCGAGCCGCGGGTTGACGCAGGGGTGTGCCGACGAGATCGCGGCTGCGGCGCCGAAGCACTCGACGTCGCCGGTCCGCAGGTGGTCGGCGAACTGCGCCGCCTGCACCTGCTGCACGTGCAGGGCGGTGAGGGACGCGGCGCCGAGCCCGGTGACGAGGACGGTCGCGAGGGCACCGTAGAGGGCGACCCGGCGCGGCCGCAGGGCCTTGACCCACTTCGAGAAGCGGAGCGGCTCCTCGATGAGCAGCGTGGTGACGGACGCGACGACGACCGCCCCGACCAGGATCGCGAGCTTGTCCTTCGTCGTGAGCTCGTGGCGGAGCGCGATCGGCACGATGACGACCGCCGGCCAGTGCCAGAGGTAGACGGCGTACGAGATCCGGCCGACGAAGCCGATCGGGGCGAACCGTCCGACCCGCTGCAGACCGGAGTGCCCACCGAAGAGGACGACGAGCCCGGCGCCCGCGACGGGCAGCGCCGCCGCGATGCCCGGGAAGGGCGTGGAACCCGTGATGAGGAAGAGCGACACCACGAGCGCGGCGACGCCGAGCCAGGCGCCGACGACGCGGACCGTGCGGGCCGGGGCGGTGCGGGGCGCCGAGAGCGGGATCGTCGCGGCGAGACCGCCGAGGGCGAACTCCCAGGCGCGGGTGGCCGTGGAGAAGTACGCGATGCCCGGGGCGGTGTGGGTCTGCACGATGCTCCAGACCAGGGAGAGCACGACGACGCTCCCGAGCAGCACCTGCGCCACGGTGACGGGCGAGACCCGTCCACGACGCGCACGGCGGGCCAGCCAGAGCGCACCGAGCAGGAGCAGCGGCAGGGCGATGTAGAACTGCTCCTCGACCGACAGCGACCAGAAGTGCTGGAACGGTGACGGCTGGTTGCCCTGCGCCAGGTAGTCCACCGAGTCCGAGGCGAGCTGCCAGTTCTGGACGTAGACGGTGGAGGCGATGAGTTCGCGGCCGTACTGGCCCCAGAGCGCGCTCGGCACCCAGAGCAGGACGGCCGTGCCGGTGGCGAGGATCGTGAGGAAGGCGCCGGGCAGCAACCGCTTCGCCCGGCGCGACCAGAAGCCGGCGAGCCCGATCCGGCCGGTCGCGACGACCTCGCGGAGCAGGTGTCCCGTGATCAGGAAGCCGGACACCACGAAGAAGACGTCCACACCGATGAACCCGCCCGGCAGCCGGTTCGGCCACAGGTGGTAGAGGACGACGGCGAGCACGGCGAAGGCGCGGAGCCCCTGGATGTCCCACCGGGTCGGGTCGGTCGTCCGCGGGGACGAGGAGCGGAGGGAGCGTCGTGTGGGCATCTCCACCGTGCTGCTGGCCATCGCGGAGAGTCCACGGCGGCCGCCGATATGCTCGGGCGCATGTTCCTCGGCATCACGAACACGCCCCGCGACTACGCCTGGGGGTCGGTCACCGCGATCCCGGAGCTCCTCGGCCGCACCGTCACGGGTGCTCCCCAGGCAGAGCTGTGGCTCGGCGCGCACCCCGGCAGCCCGAGCGTCGTGGTCAACCCCGCCATGGTGGGCGGAGCGGACACCCTCCGCGACTGGATCGACGCCGAGCCGCAGACCGCGCTCGGTCCCGACCGCACGGGGCTGCCGTTCCTGCTGAAGGTCCTCGCCGCCGCCGCACCGTTGTCGCTGCAGGCGCACCCCACGCCGGAGCAGGCACGCGAGGGCTTCGAGCGCGAGGAAGCGGCGGGCGTCCCGATCGACGACCCGGCACGCAACTACAAGGACCCGTTCCCGAAGCCGGAGCTGGTCGTGGCGCTGAGCGAGCGGTTCGAGGCGCTGAGCGGGTTCCGTCCGGTGGCCGAGACCCTCGCCGAGGTCCGGACGCTCGACGGCGGCTCGGGTCGGCTCGGTCCGCTCGTCGTGCACCTGCAGCACGGGCTCGAGGACACCGTCCGGTGGCTCGAGACGGCGGACTCCTCGGCGCTCGCGGTCGTCCAGGCCGTGAGCGACCTCGCGGCCGCGCTGCCGGACGACGCGCAGACGCCGAACACGGCCACGGTCCGCGACCTGGCGACGAGCTACCCGGGTGACCCCGGCATCGTGGTCTCGCTGCTCATGCACCGCGTCACCCTCGCAGCGGGGGAAGCGATGTACCTCCCGGCCGGGAACATCCATGCATACCTCGACGGCCTCGGCATCGAGCTCATGGCGCCGTCCGACAACGTCCTGCGCGGCGGCCTCACCCCGAAGCACGTCGACGTCGCCGAGCTCCTGCGCGTCCTCGACTTCACCGCGTACCCGGCGCCGTTGCTCGCGCCGGAGCCCGTGGACACCGGCGTGGAACGGTTCGCTCCCGACGGCGTCGGCTTCGCCCTCCTGCGCGTCACCGGGGACGGCCGTCCGGTCGGGACGGGCTCGGGCGGCGTCCTCCCGCTGCACGGTCCGTCGATCGCGATCTGCACCGCGGGCGCGGTGACGCTCGTCGGGGCGACGTCCGCGACCCTGCTGCGCCAGGGCGAGTCCTGCTACATCACGCCGGACGAGGGCGACGTCACGGTCGAGGCCGACGGCGGCAGCGGCCTGGCGTCCACCGTCTTCGTCGCCACCGGCGCCTGAGCCCGCAGCCCGGTGGCGGGCTGCCGCGCCGGTTCCGCTAGCGTTGCGGACATGAGTTGGCTGGTCACCGGCGGTGCCGGGTACATCGGGTCCCACGTCGTCCGGGCGCTCGGCGCCGCGGGCATCGACACCGTCGCGTTCGACGACCTCTCGAGCGGGTTCCGGGCCTTCGTGCCCGACGACGTCCCGTTCGTCGAGGGGACCATCCTCGACGGCGACCTCGTCGCGAAGACCCTGCGCGAGCACGAGGTCACGGGTGTCGTGCACGTCGCCGGGTTCAAGTACGCCGGAGTCTCGGTCGAACGGCCGCTGCACACCTACGAGCAGAACGTCACCGGCATGGCGACGCTGCTGCGGGCGATGGCGGACGCCGGCGTGACGAAGGCGGTGTTCTCCTCGAGCGCCGCCGTGTACGGCACCCCGGACGTCGACACCGTGGTCGAGGACACCCCGAAGGCACCCGAGTCGCCGTACGGCGAGTCGAAGCTCATCGGCGAGTGGCTGCTGCGCGACATGGAGGTCGCTCGCGGGTTCACCACCACGTCGTTGCGGTACTTCAACGTCGTCGGGTCCGGCGAACCGGACCTCTACGACGCGAGCCCGCACAACCTCTTCCCGCTCGTCTTCGACGCCCTGCTCGCCGGCCGCACCCCGCGGATCAACGGTGACGACTACGACACGCCGGACGGCACGTGCGTGCGCGACTACGTCCACGTCGCGGACCTGGCACACTCGCACGCCGTCGCCGCCCGGAAGCTCGAGGCGGGGGAGCCGCTCCAGCGGGCCTACAACCTGGGCAGCGGCGACGGGGTGAGCGTCCGGCAGATCATGGACGCCATGGCGAAGGGCACCGGGATCGCGTTCGAGCCGGAGATCGCGCCGCGCCGAGCCGGTGACCCCGCCCGGATCGTCGCGACCGGCGAGGCGGCGTCGCGGGACCTCGAGTGGGCGATGCGGCACACGCTCGACGAGATGGTCACGAGTGCGTGGGAGGCGCGTCGACGGATCGGCTGACCTGGGGTCCGACGGCACCGGTCGGGCCGGTCGGCCGGGTCAGCCGGAGCGGGCCGCACTTGTCCCCCGAATCCCGGACAGACCGAACGCGACACGCCCGTACGGGGGACATGACACGCCGAAACGGTCAGGGGCTTCTATGATCCCCGACTTGACTCCGGCGAATGACACCGCTGTAATTACAGGCAACGACAGCGATCGTTGTGGTCCCGTTATCGAGACGTCAGGGGTGATCAAGGTGAACGGTTCCGACTTCCACGCCGGAGTGCCGGAGGACTGGCACGTCGACCCTGTGTCCCTCGGTGTCCCCGGCGTCCGTCGTCCGGACAACGAGGACGAGGAGAACCCGCTCGCCTGGCAGGCGGACTCGCTGTGCGCGCAGACCGACCCCGAGGCGTTCTTCCCCGAGAAGGGCGGTTCCACGCGTGAGGCGAAGAAGATCTGCACCTCGTGCGAGGTCCGGTCGCAGTGCCTCGAGTACGCGCTCGAGAACGACGAGCGGTTCGGCATCTGGGGCGGCCTGTCCGAACGCGAGCGACGGAAGCTCCGCAAGCGCGCCTAGCGTTCCCCACAGTCTCACGGCGCGCCGCCGTGCGCAGGCCGAGCCGCGCCTCCAGACCGTAGAGTGACGCCGTCATGCAGCCCAGAGTCACCGCGATCCTCGTCGCCGCCAACGGGGCGGACCACCTCGACCGGACCCTGGACGCCCTCGCCGCCCAGACCCGCCACCCCGAGAACCTCGTCGTCGTCGACGTCGGATCGACCGACGGATCGACCGCGGACCTGTCCTTCGGCGGGTCCGCGGAACTGCTGCGCCTGCCGGCCGGTCGCCCGTTCGGCGAAGCGGTCGCGCGCGGTGAGCGCGAGGCGCCGACCTCCGTCGCGGACGAACCGGTGGACGAGTGGCTCTGGCTGCTCGGGCACGACAACGCCCCCGCGCCCACCGCGCTCGCAGAACTCCTCACCGCCGTCGAGATCGCCCCGAGCGTCGTCGTCGCCGGGCCGAAGCTCGTCGACGTCGACGACCCCTCGCGCATCCGCGCCTTCGGGGAGAGCATGACGCGCTTCGGCCGATCCCTGGTCCTGGTGCAGGACGAGCTCGACCAGGGCCAGCACGACCGGCACACCGACGTGATGGCCGTCGCCGCCGGCGGGATGCTCGTGCGGCGATCGGTGTGGAACGAACTCGGCGGGTTCGACCCCGCACTGCCGAACGTCGACGCCGCGCTCGACTTCTGCGTCCGCGTCCGACTCGCCGGGCACCGCGTCGCGGTCGTCCCGGAAGCGCGGGTCACGAGCGCCGGCCCGATCGAGGAGTTCGGGCGCAAGCGCGTCTCCGAGGGGCGCCGTGTCCGGATGCACCGCCAGGCACAGCTGCACCGGCGCATGACCTACGCGCCGCTCGGCGTGCTGTGGATCCACTGGCTCACGCTCGTCCCGTTCGCGATCGGTCGAGCGATCGGACACCTCGTCGCGAAGCACCCGGCCGCGGTCGGCGGAGAACTCGCCGCCGCCTTCGCGGTCGCGTTCAGCGGCGGGACCGGCCGTGCGCGCCGACAGCTCGCGCGGCACAAGAAGCTCGGCTGGGCGGCCGTGGAGCCGCTCCGGGTGAGCTGGCGACGGGTGCACGAGCGGCGTACCACCTCCCGGGACGTCGAACTGGCCCGCGTCGAGGACGCGCCGATCGCGCGCGCGTCGTTCCTCGGTGACGGTGGCATCTGGGTCGTCCTCGCGGCGGCCGTCCTCAGCGTCATCACGCTGTTCCCGCTCCTCGGGTCCCCGGCGCTCACCGGCGGGGGACTCCTCCCGCTGAGCACCGACGTCGCCCGGCTCTGGCAGAACGTCGGGTACGGCTGGCACTCGATCGGCACCGGGTTCACCGGCCCGTCCGACCCGTTCGCGGCGGTCCTGGCAGTGCTCGGCTCGATCACGTTCTGGTCACCGTCGACCTCGGTCGTCCTCGTCGTGCTCGTGGCGTTCCCACTGGCCGCACTCGGTGCGTGGTTCGCCGTGCGCAAGGTCACCACCCGCACGTGGGTCCCGGTGATCGGCGCCACGCTGTACACGATCGCGCCGACGCTCGTCGGAGCCGTCACCACCGGGCACCTGGGCGCGGTGATCGCGCACGTGCTGCTGCCGTGGCTGTTCCTCGCCGTGCTCGAGGCGCACCGCTCCTGGGCGTGGGCGTCCGGCGCCTCCCTGCTGTTCGCCGTCGTGGCCGCCTCGGCGCCGTCGCTGCTGCCGGTCCTGCTCGTCGGCTGGGTCGCGTCCCTCGTCGTCGGGTGGCGCCGGGCCCACCGACGGGTGTTCATCCCGGTGCCGGCCGCCGTGCTCTTCCTGCCGCTCGTGCTCGCCCAGGCCGCGCGCGGCAACCTCCTCGCGGTGTTCGCCGACCCGGGGGTGCCGTCGGCGACCCGCGCACCGTCCGCGCTCCAGCTCGCGATCGGTCAGCCCGTGCCGGACTGGAGCGGCTGGCTGCCGACCACGGCCGGCCTGTCGGTCGTCACCACGATCCTCCCGATCATCATGGCGGTGCTCGCCGTCCCGATCGCGGCCGCCGCGATCGGCGCCGTCCTCGGACACCGGTGGGCCGTTGCCGGTGCGGCGCTCGTCGTCGCCCTGCTCGGGTACGCGACCGCGTTCGCCGCGACCCACGTGACGGTCACCGGCGTCGGTTCGACCACCACGATCATCTGGCCCGGCAGCGGCCTCTCCGTGTACTGGCTCGCGGTCGTCGCGGCAGCGTGCATCGGCATCGACGTGCTGCCGCGCCTGGCACCGGTCGCCGGTCTCGTCGCGACCGTGTTCGCGGGCGTCGCGGTCGCCCCCGCGTTCGGCGCGTTCTACCTCGGCAACGCCGTGATCCAGCCCACCTCCGGTCGGGTCCTCAGCGCCTACGTGAACGCCGAGGCGCAGGCGAACCCCGACGTCGGGACGCTCGTCGTGCAGCCGCAGGACGACGGATCGCTCGCGGTGTCGCTCGAACGCGGGCAGGGGTCGACGCTCGACGACCAGTCGACGCTGGACTCCACCGCGCTGACGCTCAGCAGGTCGGGCGCACAGCTCGCCACCCTCGCCGGCAACCTCGCGAGCCGCAGCGGGTACGACCCACGACCGGCGCTCCGGCAGCTCGGCGTGAGCTTCGTCCTGCTCGACGACGCCGGGCGCGACCCAGCCGCCCAGGCCGTGCACGACCGGGCCGCCGGGGCCATCGGGCAGAGCGCGCTCTTCACGAGCATCGGCGAGACGACCAGCGGGCAGCTCTTCCACTACGACGGCGAGGTCGACCGGACCTCCACGGGATCGGCAGCCGCGCACGCCACCCACGTGCTCTACCTCGTCGTCCTCGGCGTGGTCTTCGGCGCCGCGGCACTGTTGGCCGTGCCGACGGCACCGCGCCGACGCCGTGCCACCTCGAACGTCATCGAGGCCGAGGAACCCGCCACCACCTTCGACGAGGAGCGCGACGAATGAGTACCAACCCCGGCTCCGTCCGCCGCTGGGTCGTCCGCGGGACCGCCACCGCCGTCGCCGTGGTCGTCGCCGCCGGCGCCGTGACCGCGGCCCACGCGATCGGCACGGACGCCGCGCCCGGGGAGCCCGCCGGCAAGACGGTGACGCCCGTGCCGGCGGACGCCCAGCGCGTTTGCGCCGGCAGCGCGCTCCGGCTCTCCGACGACGCCGGCAACGACGCGACGAAGGCGAGCACGGTGGGGTCCGCGACCGTGGCGGCCGCGACCACCGGATCGACGGTCGTCCGGTCCGGGCTCGAAGCGTCGTCGACGGGCGGGAGCGATCCGCGCCTCCTGACCGCCCCTGCGGGCAGGACCACCCCGCAGGTGGCCGGCAGCAGCTACCAGGACGTCTCGAGCGGTGACGTCGTCGGTGTCGGCGCGGCCTCGTGCGACGACCCGAGCCAGTCGACGTGGCTCGTCGGCGGATCGACCGAGACCGGGCGCACCAGCCTCATCACGCTGTCGAACCCGACCGACGTGAACGCCACCGTCGACCTGTCGATCTACGACGCGTCCGGCGCGGTCAGCGCTCCCGGCACGACCGGCATCGTCGTGGCCCCGAACACGCAGAAGGTCGTCCCGCTGTCCGGGCTCGTGTCGGACCAGGGCTCCACCGTGGTGCACGTCGAGTCCTCGGGCGGCCAGATCGTCGCCCACATGCAGGAGTCCGTCGTCCGCACCCTCACCCCCGGAGGGTTCGACATCGTCTCCGGCGGGGCGGAGCCGTCGACGACGCAGATCATCCCCGGCGTCGTCCTCAAGGGCGCGGAGGCAGCGCAGCGCGGGGACGACACCGCCGACGCCGCCCCGATCGTCCGGCTCTTCGTGCCCGGCACCGAGGCCGCCCGCGTCACCCTCGGCATCACCACCGACGACGGCGGCGGCTCGACCGTCAACGCCACGGCGGAGCCCGGCGTGGTCACGGACGTCGCCCTCGACGACTTCCCGGACGGTCGGTACTCCTTCACCGTGACGTCCACCCAGCCCATCGTCGCGGGTGCCCGCACGACGACCCCCACCGCGGACGGGCGCACCGACCTCGGCTGGTTCGCCTCAGCCGAGGCGCTGGGCGGCTCCACGATCACGGCCGTCGCCCCGGGTGACGCCCAACGCCTGACGATCGTGAACCCGACGCGGAAGGACGCCGAGGTCACCATCCGTTCGAACGACGCGCCGCAGCAGGTGCAGGTCATCGCCGGTGCGACACGGACCGTGACGGTCCCCGTCTCGCAGGAGGTGCGCCTCACCGGCACGAAGGGGCTCGTCGCCGGGGTGACCTACTCGGGCGCCGACGGCATCGCCGGGTTCCCGGTGCGCGCCGCGACGGAGGTCTCCACCCCGGTCCGCGTCTACCCCTGATCTGCGCCCGGCGCCCGGCCGGTCAGGAGCGCCGGGTCACCAGTGCCGGTAGCGGTCGGGGGCGAGGTCCCACGGGTCCTTGTCGATGAGCTCGCCGACCGCTCGGAACACCGCGGTCTCGATGATCACCCGCTTGTCGGTGTCGTCCTTCTCGGGGCTGCGCGTGACCCGCTCGACCGGGATGCGGAAGACCGTCACCCGGCGGCGGTCACGATCGACACGCCACCGCGGCATGTGGTCGGGGAGCGTCGGGTCCGTCGGCATGTCCGCCACCTGGAAGACGACGCCCTCGAGCTCGTCCGGCCAGAGGCCCAGCAGGTAGTGCGCGGTGTCACCGACGATCCGGTCGAAGGTCTCGGCGCGTGTGGTGATCGGCGCCAGGTCGGGGCCGGTGACGCTCGACCGGCCGCCGCGACCGTGCCGGGAGCGGCCGCGGGCTCGGTCGACCGGGGTGACGAGGCGGGTCCTTCGGCGCATCCTGACATCGTACGCGCGCGGGGAACGGCGTCCGCTCCGATAGGGTCGTGGCGGTATGGACGTCCGGATCTGCAGCAAGGTCGCCTGCGGCGCGAGTGCCGCGGCGACCCTGACGTACGACTACGCCGACTCCATGGTCGTCGTCGGACCCCTCTCCACGCGCGTGGAGCCGCACGGCTACGACCTGTGCGCACGGCACGCCGCGATCCTGCGCGTGCCGCGTGGGTGGCAGGTGGTGCGGCGCGAGCCGCTCCGCCGCGACGTCGACTGACGGCCGGCCTCCCCTCCACAGGCGCCGACCGGGACGAACGACCCACGTCTCGGACGTCGACCGACGCCCGGCGTCGCGCGACATGGGAGACTGAGGGCATGCCCACCGAAGCCACCGCTGCACCGTTCCGCGTCGCCGACCTCTCCCTCGCCGAAGCGGGCCGTCACCAGATCCGCCTCGCCGAGAACGAGATGCCGGGCCTGATGTCGCTGCGCGAGGAGTTCGGCCCCTCGCAGCCGCTCGCCGGCGCGCGCATCGCCGGATCGCTGCACATGACGGTGCAGACCGCCGTCCTCATCGAGACCCTCGTCGCGCTCGGGGCGCAGGTGCGCTGGGCGAGCTGCAACATCTTCTCAACGCAGGACGAAGCCGCGGCGGCGATCGCGGTCGGCCCGCACGGCACCCCGGACGAGCCCGCCGGCGTGCCGGTGTTCGCCTGGAAGGGCGAGACGCTCGAAGAGTACTGGTGGTGCACCAGCCGCATCTTCGACTGGTCGGCCGAGGCCGCAGCTGCGGGTGCGGAGTGGACCGGGCCGAACCTGATCCTCGACGACGGCGGCGACGCCACGATGCTCGTCCACACCGGTGCGGACGCCGAAGCCGCTGGCCGTGTGCCGGACGCCGGCGCCGACGCGAGCACCGAGTGGAAGATCGTGCTCGACACCGTCGCGGCCTCCCTGCAGGAGTCGGACGACCGCTGGACGCGCATCGCGGCGGACATCCAGGGCGTCACCGAGGAGACCACCACGGGGGTCCACCGCCTGTACGAGCTGGCGCGCACGGGCGAGCTGAAGTTCCCGGCGATCAACGTCAACGACTCCGTGACGAAGTCGAAGTTCGACAACAAGTACGGCATCCGGCACTCGCTGCCGGACGGCCTGAACCGTGCCACCGACGTCCTGATCGGCGGCAAGGTGGCCTTCGTCGTCGGCTACGGCGACGTCGGCAAGGGCGCTGCCGAGGCGCTCCGCGGGCAGGGCGCTCGTGTCATCGTGTCCGAGGTCGACCCGATCTGCGCGCTGCAGGCCGCGATGGACGGGTACCAGGTCGCCCGCCTCGCGGACGTCGCCGACCAGGTGGACATGGTCGTCACCTGCACCGGCAACCTCGGGGTGGTCGGCGTCGACGAGATGCTCGCGCTGAAGCACCTCGCGATCGTCGCGAACGTCGGGCACTTCGACAACGAGATCGACATGGCCGGGCTCGAGGCGCTGCCCGGTGTCGAGAAGGTCGAGATCAAGCCGCAGGTGCACGAGTGGCGACTGCCGACCGGCCGTTCGATCCTGGTGCTGTCCGAGGGTCGGCTCATGAACCTCGGCAACGCGACCGGGCACCCGTCCTTCGTGATGAGCAACTCGTTCACGAACCAGGTGCTCGCGCAGATCGAGCTGCACACGCGGCGCGACGAGTACCCGACGGGCGTCTACGTCCTGCCGAAGCACCTCGACGAGAAGGTCGCGCGCCTGCACCTCGACGCGCTCGGGGTCCGGCTCACGACGCTCCGCCCGGAGCAGGCGGCGTACATCGGCGTCCCGGTCGAGGGGCCCTACAAGCCCGAGCACTACCGGTACTGAGGGGTCCGGTCCGACCGCTCGCTGCGCCGGCGTCGCCGCAGCTGGCGTCGCCGCAGCTGGCGTCGCCGGGTCGGGTGTCGCCGGGCGGGCGGAGCGTCAGCGCGGGAAGCCCGGCGGCCGGGCGGTGGCGATCGTCGCAGCGCGGTCGAGCATCGCAGCCCGGGCACGCATGGCCCGCAGGTCCCGCTCCCGCCGGAGCACCACGACACCCGCGAGGAACAGCTCGGGGTGCACGGCCGGCACGGGGTGTGCGTGCTCGGCGACGGCGGCGGCGAGCGTCCGGGCCGTGGCCTCCCGGAGTTCCGGGCGCAGGTCGGCGGCTCCCCGGAAGAACGCTCCGAGTCGGTTCTCGAGCCGCTGCGGCAGCGCCGACACATCGGCGATCGACGCCCACCCCTGGAGTTCGGCGGGCATGAGGACCTGCGGCTCCCGCTGCCGGGTCGCCCGCTCGTGCTGGACGAAGGTCCCCGCGAGGAGGTCGCCGAGCCGCCGCGGCCGTGACCCGAACAACGCGACGAGCAGCGCGACCGACCCGAACGTCGTCCAGAGCTCGAACAGGCCGACGAGGGCGCGGGTGAACGCGTGCCGGAAACCGATCGCGCCGCCGTCGAGCCGCACGACCCGGGTCCCGGTGGCGTACCGCCCGACGCTCTTGCCACGGGTCACGGTCTCCACCGCCGCCGGGACGAGCACCAGGACGACGACCAGCGACCCGATCTCGGCGGCGGCCGCCCAGGCCTCGTCGAAGCCGCTCGGCCACACCCGGGAGATCCCGAGCAGGAGCATGAGGTACAGGGCGAGCAGGCAGACGCCGTCGAGCAGCGCCGCCGCGAGTCGCAGCGCGATGCCGGCGGGCTGGACGTCGAGCGCGACCGCCTCGCCGACGACGAGTTCGTCACCGACGTCGTCGAGCGCGCGGACGAACCGACCGTCGGCGAGGTCACGCGGCGCACGGGTCTTCGGCATGGGATCATTCTGTCGGACGCGGTCGCCGACCGCCCGGATGCGCGCGGACGAGCGGGGGAGACGCTGTGGACCTGGACGCCTACACCGAGGTGCACCGCGAGCGCTGGCAGGAACTCGACCGCCTCGCCCGCAGCCGTCACGCCACCGGCGCCGACGTCGACCGACTCGTGTCCGCGTACCAGGAGGGCGCCACCGACCTCGCCCGGATCCGCGGCGCCGCACCGCGCACGGCAGTGGGCGACCGGCTCTCGCTGACGCTCTTCCGCGCACGGCTTCGGTTCACCGGCACACCCGTCGACCCGGTCACGGCCGTGACGTCGTTCTTCGTCCTGCAGCTCCCCGCCGCCCTGTACCGCATCCGCTGGGTGACCCTCTGGGTGGCCGCAGCGACCGTCGCGATCGCGGCGGTGGTGGCGGTCTGGATCACCACGACGCCCGGCGCGCTGGACACCTTCGGCACGCCCGAGGCGCTGCACCGGTACGCGACGCAGGACTTCCAGGACTACTACTCCGACCACGGTCTCGGGGCGTTCACGGCGCAGGTGTGGACGAACAACGCGTACATCGCCGCCTCGATGGTCGCGTTCGGCATCACGGGGCTGTTCGTCCCGTTCTCGATCGGGCAGAACGCGATCGGGCTCGGCGTCTCGGCGGCGATCATGCACGGCCAGGGGCGGCTCGGCGACTTCTTCCTCTACATCGCCCCGCACGGCCAGCTCGAGCTCTACTCGGTGTTCCTCGCGGCTGCGGCCGGTCTGATGATCTCCTGGTCGTGGGTGGCTCCGGGGGCCCGTACCCGCGGGCAGGCCCTCGCCGAGGACGGTCGAGCGCTCATCACCATCGCCGTCGGGCTGACGCTCACGCTGCTGCTGTCCGGTCTCGTCGAGGGGACCGTCACCCGCCAGGAGTGGCCGTGGCCGCTGAAGATCGGGATCGGCACGGTCGCCCTCGCGGCGGTGCTCTGGTACCAGTGGGTGCTCGGCGGCCGGGCGCACCGGGCGGGGCAGCGCGGCGACCTCGACGAGTTCGAGCGGGGGACCTCCGCGCTCGTCGCGGACTGACGTCTACAGTCGCCCGGTCGCCTTCGCCCGGATGTACGCGTCCGCGACGAGCGGTGGCACCTGCTCGGGCACGGCCCGGACGACCTCCACACCGGCTCGCCGGGCGACGTCGGCGACGCCGTCGGCGTCGAGCAGCGTGCGTTCCGCGGCGGCCCGTCGGTACACGTTGCGCTCCGCGCGGTCCGGGAGGGACGGCACGCGTCCGCCCCGCGGGCCCGGTGGGCGGGGTGTCGCCTCCACGGACCCGCTCGCCATCTGCTCGACCATCGGGTCCACCACGCTCGTCACGACGACGGCGTGTCGCCGAGCCAGACGGGGGAGCACGGCGAGCAGGTCGCCCGAGGCGCCGACCGAGTCCAGGCTCGACACGAGCACGACGAGTGCGCGCGCGGTGGTGATGGAGTCGACGAGGGTCGGGACCGCGGACCAGTCGGTCGCCGCGAGACCCGGCTCGGCGAGCGCGAGCGTCTCACCGAACCGCTGGACGACGTCGCTGCGTGACGCGCCGTGCACGCGGCCGCGGACGGCGTCGTCGAGCACCGCGAGGTCCACCCGGTCGCCCGCCGCCGCGGCGAGTGCGCCGAGGAGCAGCGCGGACTCGATGAAGGTGTCGAGCCGCGGTTCGTCGTCGACGCGTCCGGCTCCCGCTCGACCGGCGTCGACGACCACGATCACGCGGCGGTCGCGTTCCGGACGCCAGGTCCGCACCACGAGGTCCTGCCGTCGGGCCGTGGCGCGCCAGTCGATGGAGCGGACGTCGTCGCCCCGGACGTAGTCGCGCAGGGAGTCGAACTCGGTGCCGTGGCCGCGGAGCTGCAGCGTGGTCTCCCCGTCGAGCTCCCGGAGCCTGGCGAGTCGGGACGGCAGGTGCCGACGGGAGCGGAACGGAGGCGTCACGACGAGTTCGCCGGGGGCGTCGAGCACCCGTTGGCGGGCGCCGAGACCGAGCGGTCCGAACGCCCGGACGGCCACCCCGACGGTGGTGCGGCGCCCGCGACGGAACGGTGCGAACCGCACGCGGGCCACCCGTCGTTCACCTGCCGGTACCCGCATCTCGAGCCGCCGGGGTGCGTGGCCGGCGGAGGGCTCCCACATGTCCCGCACGATCCCCCGGACGGGTCGACGTCCGTCGTTCACGAGCACGAGGACGCCGTCGGCGGTCGTGTCGCGTCGGGCGAGCCGGGGCATGCGCCGTTCGACGCGCACGTGGCGGAGGTCGGCGGCGAGCAGCACGTCGAGGACGGCGGCGAGCAGGACGACCCCCGCCCACGCGAGACCGGCCCACGCCGTGCCGAGCAGCACGGTGGGCACGATCGCGACGGCGAGCAGCGCGACGAACCTGCCGGAGATCGCCACTAGATCGGCACCCGGACCTGTTCGAGCACCTGCTGCAGCACCCCGTCGGCGCCCACGCCCTCGAGCTCGGCGTCCGCCGCGACCCGCAGGCGGTGCCGCCACACCGGCAGGAGCATCGCCTGCACGTGGTCCGGGGTGATGGCGTCGTACCCGGTGAGCCAGGCCCAGGCCTTGGCGGCGGCGAGGAGGGCGGTGGCGCCACGGGGGCTGACACCGACCCGCACCGACGGTGCCTGCCGGGTCGCCCGGGCGAGGTCGACGACGTACGCGAGGACGTCGTCACGTGCACCGACGCCGCGGACGGCACGCTGTGCGGCGAGGACCTCGTCGACGCCGAGCACGGGGGTGACCCCGGCGGAGCGGACGTCCCGCGGGACGAACCCGTCGGCGTGGCGTCGGAGCACCTGCCACTCGACGTCGCGCGGTGGCACGTCGAGGGTGAGCTTCATGAGGAACCGGTCGAGCTGGGCCTCGGGGAGCGTGTAGGTGCCCTCGAATTCGATGGGGTTCATCGTCGCGGCGACGAAGAACGGGTCGGGGAGCGGGTGCGCGGCGCCGTCGACGCTGACCTGGCGTTCCTCCATGGCCTCGAGGAGCGCGGACTGCGTCTTGGGCGGCGTCCGGTTCACCTCGTCGGCGAGGAGCACGTTCGTGAAGACCGGCCCCTCTCGGAACGGGAACGTGCCGGTGGAGGGGTCGTGGACGAGCGACCCGGTGACGTCGCCGGGCATGAGGTCCGGCGTGAACTGGATGCGCTTGGTGTCGAGCGCCATCGCTGCCGCGAGGCTGCGCACCAGGAGCGTCTTCGCGACGCCGGGAACGCCCTCGAGGAGGACGTGCCCCTGGGCCAGGATGCCGACGATCATCCCGGAGACGGCGCCCTCCTGTCCGACGACGGCCTTGCCGACCTCGGAGCGCAGGCGTCCGAAGGCGTCGCGCAACGGGTCTCCGGCCGCGCGCGGCCGCTCGGTCTGGGTGGTGGCGGGATCGGTCACGGTCGTGCTCCTCGTCGGTCGTGGTCGGTCGGTCGGTCGCCGGTGGTGACGGCGAGGACGGCGCGCTCGAGTTCGTCGAGCGCTGCGGCACCCGTCACGAGTGCGCGGTCGTCCGGGACGGGGCCGCCCACGAGCACCGACCCGACGTGGCGGTCCGGGATCCCCGTCGCGCGCGCGGCGGCGCGGACCACCTCGTCGACGTGCGCGGACCGGGGGAGTCCGAGTCGGCGGGCGGTCCGGCGGATCGCGGCGACACGGAGGGTGTCGAGCGCGTGGGTGCGGTCCCTGGTGCGGGCGGAGAGCCTGGCGCGGCCCTCGGTGGTCTCCGCCGCCCGCACGACGACGGGCATCCGCTCGACGACGAGCGGCCCGAGGCGACGTCCGCGCCACACCCCGGCGGCCACCGCCACGAGGGCGAGCAGCGCCAGGGCTCCCGGGACCCACAGAGGCGCGAACGACCCGAGGGTCGGAGCGGCGTCGGCGGTGCCGGGGGTGGGCGTGTACCAGGTGAGCGTCGGGTCCCCGCCGAGCAGCCCGAGGGCGAGCGCGGCGTTCCCCGCCGTGGTGATCGTGTCGTTGCGGAACGCATCGGTGGTGCCGACGAGGGTCACGTCCCCGGCCGGGGTGTCGGTCCGGACGAGCCCGTACGAGCGCTCGGCGCCGGTGCCGGCCGGGGCGCAGAGGTCGGTGCCGGGTGCGTGCTCGCCGTCCGGCACCCGGTAGCCGGTGCCGGTGCTCGTGATCCGTCGGGCGTCCGCGGCGGCCGGGATGGCGCAGGACGCGGTGGACACGGTGTCGTGGCCGGGGACCTGGGCCGCCGCCTCGACGTGCAGGCCGAACGCCTCGAGGGTCGCCGGGGTCGTCGTCACGAGGACGACGTGGGACGCCCGTCGTGCGAGCTGCTCGGCCACGGCGGGGTCGAGCGCGCCATCGGCGTCGTCGACGAAGACGGTGCCGTCGGCGATCCGGTCGGCGCGGTCGACGACGCGGACGTCGGTGCCGCGCTGCTCGAGCACGCGGACGAGTGCCTTCGCGCCGCTCGCGGTCGCGGAGGTGGGGTCGAGTGCATCCGGCGCCGGTCGGTCCGATCCCTCGACGACGGCGGTGAGCGCGGCGAGCAGCACGCCGACGAGCACGATGGCGACCCAGAAGCCGACACGGGATCCGCGGCTCGTCCGCTGCGCACCGGCGGTGCCGGGCGTCGTCGGGGCGGTCGCGGCGCTCACGCGGGGACCGCCGGCGCGGCCGGTCGAGCGGGTCGCGCGGCGCGGACGGCCTGCTCGGTGTCGAGGAGGGTCCGGGCGTCGGCCTCGGTGGCGTCCCCGCCGAGGTAGCGCACGTCGTCGAAGGTCGCCGCCGCGCGATCGAGGCGCTCGGCCTCGGCCGGGAACACGACGCCTGCACGTCCTGCGATCGCGCGGGCGGTCGCCCCGGGCACGTCGGGGACGAGGTCGCGTTCGCCGAGGCCCCTGGCGAGTGCCCGGTACCCGTCGAGCACCGCACGGGCCCAGTCGCCGGCGCGGTACGCGGCGCGGGCGTCGTCGGCGATCGCGCGGGCGGACCGGAGGTCGTCCTCGTCGAACACGCCGCCGACGTCCTGGCGGCCGAGCCGGGCACGTCGGCGGGGGAGGCCGCGGGCGACGACGACGAGCACGACGACCGCGACGAGGACGACGACGGCCAGCCCGAGGAGCGTGTGCGCGACCGTGGGCGATCCGAGACCGTCGGCCCGGAACGAGCCGAGCCAGTCGAGGACGGCGCGGGACGCACGGTCCCACCAGGTCACGTGGGCGCCGTCGTACTCGGACCGCTCCAGTTCGTGCTCGAGGAGGCGGCGGGCCTCGTCGGGGTCGACGCTCATGCCCGGCCGTCCGGCGGGTAGCGTCCGGGCGAGCCGCCCCACTCCGCGGGCGGCGGCTGCTGCGCCGCTCCGGGTTGCTGCTGCGGCGCACCGGGCCAGGGTGCCTGCCGCTGCGGCGCAGCGGGCCAGGGTGCCTGCTGCTGCCCCGGCCACGGTGCCTGCTGCTGCCCCGGCCACTGCTGCCCCGGCCACGGCGGCCGCACGACCTGCGGCGCGGGCGCGAACGGGTCGCTCGGCGTCCCCGTCTCGAGGTGGGACGCGATGCGCTGGTCGAGCGCCTCGGTACGGATCCGCCGGTCGATCGTGAGGAAGGTCAGGATCGAGGCGGACAGGACGTCGGTGATGCACTGCACCGCCATCGCGAGGAGGCTCCCCACGATGATCGCGACCACGCCGCCCGCACCGGCACCGGACCCGGCGCCGGTCTGTCCGAGGGGGTCGAACACGCCGCTCAGGAGCACCGCGCCGATCGTGAGCGGGAACGACGCGATCGACACCGCGAACCCGAACACGACGTTCACGAGGAGGACGATGCCGAACGTCCGCCAGAACGCGCCGCGCGTGAGGCGCCACGACTGCGCGGCGGCGGCGAACACCGGCCGTCCCTCGAGCGCGATCGTCGGCACCGTGAAGGCGAACTTCGTGCCCAGCCAGACGAGCACCACGACGAAGCCGAGGACCATCGCGACGACCACGGCCACGACGGTCCCGAGGCCGGAACCGTCCTGGGACGACGCGGCGACGAGCCCGATCAGGACGAGGACGAACACGCTCGCGACCACCACTCCCGCGGCGAGCTGCAGCAGGATCCAGGCGACCACCGACCAGCGGCGTCCGGCGAGCAGGGCCCACAGCCCGCGGAAGGTCGCCCGCCGCCCGAGGACCCGCTGGCCCGTGTCAGCGGCGACCGGCGCGACGAGGAACCCGCGCGCGAGTGTCGCCAGGAAGGGCAGGCCGGTCGAGAGCAGGACCCAGAGGGTGAACGAGCCGGCGAGGACCGAGTCGGATCCGCTGCCGGCGTCGAACGCCGAGATCATCCGCGACTGGAGCGCCTGTTGCCCGAACGTGCGGACCAGGGTGGACAGCAGCCCGAGCACGCCGCTGAGCAGCACGCTCCAGAGCAGGAGCACGCGGGCGTTCCGCCGGAAGACGGTGAACGCACCACCGAGCACGTCGCCGAGCCCGAGCGGCCGGAGCGGGATCACGGGACGCGACCCCGCGGGCGCCGGCCCTGGAGGACCCGGCCACGCTGCCGACGGTCGCGGCGCAGCGGGCTGCTCCGCGCCTCCTGGCCCGTGTGCATCCCCACCCTGCGGGCCGCCGGCCGCTCCGGGTACCTGCCAATCGGACATCGCCGCCCCCTCGTGGTCCTGACCACGCAGCAGTGGTCGACACCATCCTGTCGGAAAACCCCGCCGGACGGGGGCTCGGCTATCGTGAGGGGTCAGGTGCCGTCCGGGCACCGCCGCACGCCACACGGAGTCCCCATCACATGACACCGCGCATCCTCGTCGTCGACGACGATCAGGCCCTCGCCGAGATGATCGGCATCGTCCTCCGCTCGGAAGGGTACGAGCCGGAGTTCAGCGCCGACGGCAACGACGCCATCGACGCGTTCCACGGGACGAAGCCCGACCTGGTGCTGCTCGACGTCATGCTCCCGGGCATCGACGGCATCGAGGTCTGCAAGCGGATCCGCGCCGAGAGCGGGACGCCGATCATCATGCTCACGGCCAAGGGCGACACCGCCGACGTGGTCGCCGGCCTCGAGAACGGCGCGGACGACTACGTGGTGAAGCCCTTCAACCCGAAGGAGCTCGTCGCCCGGATCCGCACCCGGCTCCGTCCGACCGCGGCCGACGCGAGCGTCCTGCACGTCGGCGACCTCACCGTCGACGTCGCCGGGCACGAGGTGCGACGCGGCGACACCGTGATCGCGCTGACGCCGCTCGAGTTCGACCTGCTCCGCGCGCTCTCCGAGAAGCCGAACCAGGTCTTCACACGCGAGATGCTGCTCGAACAGGTGTGGGGGTACCACTACAAGGCCGACACCCGCCTGGTGAACGTGCACGTGCAGCGTCTCCGCGCGAAGATCGAGCACGACCCCGACAACCCGAAGATCGTGACCACGGTGCGCGGTGTCGGGTACCGGGCCGGAGGGGCCTGAGCACCGTGCCGGCCGCACCGTCCGGCCGGGTGACGCCGGGGCGCGCGCCGCTCGGCCGGTTCCGCCGTCGTGTGCGCCGCGTCGTGCGGCGTGGGTGGCGTGCCGTCGCGTACCTGTGGCGACGCTCGCTGATGTTCCGCTCGGTCGCGATCACCGTGACCACGACCGGCCTCGCGATCGCGATCATCGGCACCGCCGTCATGATCAGCATCTCGAACAACGTCTACGCCCAGCGCCGCGACCAGATCGAGGCCGAGTCCGCCCGCGCCACCATCGTCGCGCAGGGCATCTTCGACGCGGCGACCGCGGGCGAGGACAACAACCAGACCGAGCTCGAGACGCTGCAGAGCGAAGCGCAGGACGCGATCCAGTCGAACACGACGAGTCCGGGCGGTACGAGCATCGCGATGGAGCGCAGCCCGGACCAGTCGGGGATCCAGCGGCTCCAGACGATCACGAGCCCGGGCTTCCCCGACGCCGCCATCAGCGAGGCGCTCCGCAAGGAGGTCGGGAAGAACACCGGCAGGCTCAGCCTCCAGCCGGTACGGCTCGAGGACCACGGGCGCCGCCAGCCCGGACTGGCCGTCGGGTCGACGCTCCAGATCCCGAGCGCCGGGCAGTACGAGCTCTACCTCGTGTACGACCTCTCCGACGCCCAGCAGACGCTCGACTTCGTGTCCCAGACCCTGTCGATCGGCGGCGTCGCGCTCATGGTGCTCATCGCGCTCGTGACCTCGCTCGTGGTGCGGCTCGTCGTCGTGCCGATCCGCGGCGCCGCCGAGACCAGCCGGAAGATCGCCGCCGGCCGACTCGACGAACGCATCCCGGTGCGCGGCAACGACGACATCGCCACCCTCGCGCGGAGCTTCAACGGCATGGCCGACGCCGTCAGCAGGCAGATCACCCAGCTCGCCGAGCTGTCCCGCGTGCAGCAGCGGTTCGTGTCCGACGTCTCGCACGAACTCCGGACACCCCTCACCACCATCCGGCTCGCCGGCGACATGCTGTACGACTCCCGGCACGCCTTCGAACCGTCCGTCGCACGCTCCGCTGAGCTCCTGCACGCCCAGATCGAGCGCTTCGAGCTGCTGCTCGCCGACCTCCTCGAGATCTCCCGGTTCGACGCGCAGGCCGTGCAGCTCGACCCCGAACCCGTGATCCCGGCGGCACTCGCGACCGACATCGTCGACGAGTTCCGCCCGCTCGCGGAGCGGGCCGGCATCGACCTGCAGCTCGCGACACCCGGCGGGCACACCACCATGCAGCTCGACGCCAAGCGCGTCCGCCGCATCCTCCGCAACCTCGTCGGCAACGCCATCGAGCACGGCGACGCCAAGCCCGTGCAGGTCGTCGTCGACAGCGACGCGCGCACGGTCGCGATCGCCGTCCGCGACCAGGGCATCGGCATGCCGCCCGAGGACGCCGCCCGGGTGTTCGACCGGTTCTGGCGCGCCGACCCGAGCCGCAAGCGGACGATCGGCGGAACCGGCCTCGGGCTGGCGATCTCCCTCGGCGACGCCAACCTGCACGGCGGACGGATCGACGTGTGGTCCCGACCCGGAGCCGGGTCCACGTTCGTCCTCACCCTGCCCCGGAACGAACGCGTCGCCGTGACCACCTCCGCGATCCCGCTGCCCGAGCTCGACGAGTCCTACGACGGTCCCCGAGCCGTCCGAGAGGAGCAGGACTGATGCGCACCCGCCTCCGGAACGTGCTCGCCGTCGCGCTCGCCGCGGTCACCGTGGTCGCCGTGTCCGCCTGCGCCGCGATCCCCACCGACGGTCCGGTGCGCGCCGGCCAGACCATCAAGGACGAGTCGCTCTCCGGCGTCGACTACCGGCCGGACAAGCCCGTGGCCGGCGCCGACCAGACGGCGATCCTCCGCGGCTTCATCGCGGCGGGGACCGGTGCGCAGGACGACTACTCGATCGCACGGCAGTTCCTGGCCTCCGGGTTCGCCGAGAAGTGGAACCCGCGGCGCAGCGTGACGATCCGGCAGGGCAACCCGGCGGTCGAGCGCGTCGGCGAACGCGAGCTGACCTACACGCTCACGGCGAGCGCGACCGTCGACTCCGACGGTGAGTACACCCAGGCCGTCCGTCCGACCTCCTCCACGCTCACCTTCCAGTTCACCCGCGAGGACGGGGAGTGGCGCATCGCCTACGCACCGGACGGCATCATCCTGTCGCCGGTGAACTTCGAGTCGGTGTTCCAACAGCACGCGCTCTACTTCTTCGACCCCACGTACAAGTTCCTCGTGCCCGACGAGCGCTGGTTCCTCGCCCGGTCCTCGACGAGCACCCGGATCACCAGCGCGCTGCTCGCCGGGCCGGCGGACTGGCTCAAGGGGTCCGTCGTGTCCTCGTTCCCGGAGGGCACCCAGCTCTCCCTCAACGCGGTGACCGTGGACAACGGCACCGCCCTCGTCGACCTCTCCAGCGACGCCCTCCGTGCGAGCAGCCAGGACAAGGTCCGGATGCGCGAACAGCTCAGCAAGTCCCTCGCCTCGGTCGCCACGGTCTCGTCGGTCGAGATCACCGTCGAGGGCGCCACGTTCTCCGTCCCGGACGGCAGCGGCTCCGGTGCGCAGCAGAACCCCGACGTCGACGCCCGCCCGCTCGTCGACCGCCGCGACTCCGTGGGGTACGCCGCGCTCGGGAGCGGGAAGGTCGCCGAACTCGGCGGCGGGATGGGCGACGAGATCGCCCGGCTCAACCCCACCTCCTTCGCGCTGTCGGCCTCCGGGACGGCGGCCGCGGTCGGGAACGGCGACGGCGTGACGGTCGTGCGCGGACGGAACCACCTCCGCATCGACGCGACCGCCGGCCTCGTGTCGCCGTCGATCGACGACCTCGGGTTCGTCTGGGTCGCGTCCGCGAAGAACACGCGGAAGGTCACCGCGTACGGCCTCGGCGGGGACCCGCACGGCGTCAACACGACCCTGCCGTCCGGCCAGCTGGTCTCCTTCCAGGTCTCCCGCGACTCCACCCGCGCCCTCGCCCTCATCACGACCAGCGACGGACCGGCCCTCTACGTCATGGCGATCATCCGGGGATCCGACCGCACGCCCACCGCGTTCGGCCCGCCCGTGCGGGTGCAGGCAGCGACCGGGGACGCCCTCGGCGCCACCTGGATCAGCGACTCCGACGTGGCCTCGGTCGCGCAGACGCCGTCCGGACCGGACGTCGTCCGGTCCACCATCGGTGGGCAGTCGAGCACCCTCCCGAAGCCGGACGGCAGCGCGACGGCGATCGCCGGGGGCAGCGGCGGCTCGATGCTCCTCCGGATGTCGGACGGGTCGGTCCTCCAGTCCACCGGCGGCGGCTGGGACACCACGGGCGTCACCGCCGACGTGCTCGGCACGCAGCGCTGACGACGCCCCCTCCACAGCTGCACCAGCCGGGAGGCGCGTCCACCGACACCGGGTCCGGCCCACCCCGGTCCGCTGGTCGCCGCCAGGATCGTGGCATGACGACGGATCGACGCTGGCGGGACGCCGCCCTCGCGGTGCTCGGGCTGTTCCTCCCCGTCGCCTGCACGGGGTGCGGGGCGGCGGATCGCGCACTCTGCCCGGCCTGCCGCCACACGCTCGAGGCGGCGCCCCGACGCGTCCGCCTCGTCGCCGGCGTCCGGCTCGACGCGGCGTTCGAGTACACGGGGCTGGTCCGCACGCTGGTCCTCGAGCTGAAGCTGCGGGGACGCGTCGACCTCGCACGTCCGCTCGGGTCGCGGTTCGGCACGCTCGTCCGGGCGGCGCTCGCCGAAGCCCCTGCGGGGACCGTGCTGCTCCGGGTGCCGCCGTCCCGGCAGGGGGCACGTCGTCGCGGCTTCGACCCCGTCGTGCTGCTGCTGGCGCGCGGGGGAGTGCGGCGCCCGCGCGCACTCGTGCGGGTGCGGCGCCGGGCGGGGCCGGGCGGTCGTGGGGCGGGCGGAACGGTCCTGGGTGTCGCGTCGCGCGGCGGCCAGAAGGAACGCACGGCGGTCGAGCGGGTCGAGGCGACGGTCGGCAGCCTCCGGGCCACCGGTGTGGCGGACCGTGACGTCGTGGTCGTGGACGACGTCGTGACCACCGGCGTCACGATGGCCGAAGCGGTCCGGGCGGTGCGTGTCGGCGGCGGTCGGGTGTTCCGGTGCGTCGCCGTCGCGAGCGTGGACGACTGAGGCCCCGCAGCTGCCCCCGGGGTGCGACGCCGACGTGGCGCATCGGTGAACGCTCGACGACCGCTGGGTGTCCGGTGGGTGTCCGGGCGACTCACCGACATCGGGTGACGCGGTGCGACCGACGGGTCTAGCCTCGCGGCAAGGCGTTCAGGATCGCCGGATGGAGGCGACGCGCTGAGTCTGGATGGGAGCCGCCACATGGACGTGACGATCACGGGCCGGAACATCGGGGTCACCGACCGATTCCGCACCTACGTCGAACAGAAGTCCGAGAAGATCGACGTGCTCGCCGACCGCGCCCTCGCGTTCGAGGTGCGCATCAGCCGCCACAACGAGAAGTCCGGCGGTGCCCAGGGCGAGGACCGCGTCGAGCTGACACTCATCGGCCCCGGCCCCCTCGTGCGGGCGGAATCCGCGGCGTCGGACAAGTACGCCGCCTTCGACCTGGCGTTCGCGCGCATCATGGAGCGCCTGCGCCGGGCACGCGACCGGCGCAAGGTGCACCGCGGACGCCACCGCCCGACCTCGGTGGCCGAGGCGTCCGGCACGGCGTTCGAGCGGATGGGGGTCGTCCCCGCCGACGGCAAGCTCATCGAGGACGTCGCGACGGGCGCCGTACCGGTCGTCGACCCCGCGAGGGAGGACGACGAGGACGAGGAGTACAGCCCCGTGGTCATCCGCCACAAGGTGTTCGAGGCCGCCCCGATGACGGTCGACGATGCGCTCTACTACATGGAGCTCGTCGGGCACGACTTCTACCTGTTCGTCGACGCGGAGACGCACCGCCCGAGCGTGGTCTACCGGCGCAAGGGCTGGGACTACGGCGTCATCGGGATCGACGACCCGTCCGCCGCCGGCGCCGAGGCTGCCGACGCCGAGGCTGCCGGCGCCGAGGCTGCCGACTCCCAGGCTGCCGGCTCTCGCCCGGCGGCGACGGAGGCCGAACCGGCAGCGGCGATCGCCTGACGCCCACCCACCCGGAAGCGTGTGCGCGGTCCGTTCGCGGGCCGCGCACACCCGCGCCACTCCCAGCGGCAGGCCCGTGAAGGGTTGCTAGCATGACTGGCTGTTCGCATCGCGCAGGTCGCGCGTGACGATCTCGTAAGGAGCTCACGTGGCAAACGTGCTGGAGAAGGTCCTCCGCATCGGCGAAGGGCGCACCCTCCGTCGGCTGAAGGCGTACGCCTCGGCCATCAACGACCTCGAGGACGACTTCGCGAGTCTGTCCGACGAGGAGCTCCAGGACGAGACCAAGGAACTCCGCGAACGCTACGCCAACGGCGAGACGCTCGACGACCTGCTGCCCGAGGCCTTCGCCGCCGTGCGCGAAGCGTCGAAGCGCACCCTCGGCATGCGACACTTCGACGTCCAGCTCATGGGCGGTGCGGCGCTGCACCTCGGCAACATCGCCGAGATGAAGACCGGTGAGGGCAAGACCCTCGTCGCGACGACCGCGGCGTACCTCAACGCGATCCCGTCGCGCGGCGTGCACGTCATCACCGTCAATGACTTCCTCGCGTCGTACCAGTCCGAGCTCATGGGCCGCGTCTTCCGTGCCCTCGGCATGACGACCGGCTGCATCATCGCGAACCAGTCGCCGGCCGAGCGTCGCGAGCAGTACGCCGCCGACATCACCTACGGCACGAACAACGAGTTCGGCTTCGACTACCTCCGCGACAACATGGCGTGGCAGGCCTCCGACATGGTCCAGCGCGGGCACTACTTCGCGATCGTGGACGAGGTCGACTCGATCCTCATCGACGAGGCCCGCACGCCGCTCATCATCTCCGGCCCGTCCTCCGGCGAGGCGAACCGCTGGTTCACCGAGTTCGCCTCGATCGCGACGCGCCTCGTCCCCGGCGAGGACTACGAGGTCGACGAGAAGAAGCGCACCGTCGGCGTGCTCGAGCCCGGCATCGAGAAGGTCGAGGACTACCTCGGCATCGACAACCTGTACGAGTCGGCGAACACCCCGCTCATCTCGTTCCTCAACAACTCGATCAAGGCCGTCGCCCTGTTCAAGCGCGACAAGGACTACGTCGTGATGAACGGCGAGGTGCTCATCGTCGACGAGCACACCGGCCGCATCCTGATGGGCCGTCGCTACAACGAGGGCATCCACCAGGCGATCGAGGCGAAGGAGGGCGTCGAGGTCAAGGCCGAGAACCAGACGCTCGCGACCGTCACGCTGCAGAACTACTTCCGCCTGTACCAGAAGCTCTCCGGCATGACCGGAACCGCCGAGACCGAGGCGGCCGAGTTCATGTCGACGTACAAGCTCGGCGTCGTCCCGATCCCGACCAACAAGCCGATGCAGCGCATCGACCAGACCGACCTCGTCTACAAGAACGAGAAGGCGAAGTTCGAGCAGGTCGCCGAGGACATCGCCGAGCGTCACGAGAAGGGCCAGCCGGTCCTGGTCGGCACGACGAGCGTCGAGAAGTCCGAGTACCTCTCGAAGCTCCTCGCGAAGAAGGGCGTCAAGCACGAGGTCCTCAACGCCAAGAACCACGCCCGTGAAGCCGCGATCGTCGCCCAGGCCGGTCGACTCGGCGCGGTGACGGTCGCGACGAACATGGCCGGCCGCGGTACCGACATCATGCTCGGCGGCAACTCGGAGTTCCTCGCCGTGCAGGAGATGCACGCGAAGGGCCTGTCCCCGACGGAGACCCCGGAGGAGTACGAGGCCGCGTGGGACGACGTGTTCGCGCGCGTCAAGGCCGAGGTCGAGGCCGAGGGCGACAAGGTCCGCGAAGCCGGCGGCCTCTACGTCCTCGGCACCGAGCGCCACGAGTCGCGCCGCATCGACAACCAGCTGCGCGGTCGTTCCGGCCGTCAGGGCGACCCGGGCGAGAGCCGGTTCTACCTGTCGCTCACCGACGACCTGATGCGTCTGTTCAACTCGGGCGCCGCCGAGAGCCTGATGGGGCGGTCGAACGTCCCGGACGACCTGGCGATCGAGAACAAGCTCGTCGGTCGTGCGATCCGGTCCGCCCAGGCGCAGGTCGAGGGCCGCAACGCCGAGATCCGCAAGAACGTCCTCAAGTACGACGACGTCCTGAACCGGCAGCGCGAGGCGATCTACAGCGACCGTCGGCACATCCTCGAGGGCGACGACATCCACGACCGCGCGCAGTCGTTCCTCAAGAGCGTGATCGACGACGTGATCGACACCCACACCGGTGAGGGCTCCCCGGACGACTGGGACCTCGACGCCATGTGGACGGAGCTCGGCACCCTGTTCCCGATCTCGATCTCCATCGACGAGGTCATCACCGAGGCCGGCTCGAAGGGCAAGGCGACGCGGGAGTTCCTCGGTCGCGAGATCCTCTCCGACGCCCAGCTCGCCTACTCCAAGCGTGAGGAGCTCCTCGGCGACGAGGCCATGCGCGAGCTCGAGCGTCGCGTCGTCCTCTCCGTGATCGACCGTCGCTGGCGGGACCACCTCTACGAGATGGACTACCTGAAGGACGGCATCGGCCTCCGCGCGATGGCGCAGCGCGACCCGCTGGTCGAGTACCAGCGCGAGGGCTACGCCCTGTTCCAGAGCATGATGGGCCAGATCCGCGAGGAGTCGGTCGGCTACCTCTTCAACCTCGAGGTGCAGGTCCAGTCCGACGGCGAGAACGCCGTCATCGAGGCGAAGGGGCTCAGCGAGGACGAGGTCTCGGGTCTGGAGTACTCGGCTCCGTCGATCGACGGCGAGGTCGAGGTCCGTGACGAGCGCGGTCGCCTCGAGCAGGCCGCCACGGCGCGCGCGCAGAAGGCCCAGGCCGAAGCCGAGGCTGCTGCCGGCCCCGAGCAGGGCTCCTCCTTCGGCAACGCCGCCACTGCTTCCGGCCAGGCGGCCGCGAGCAACCGCGCGGAGCGACGCCAGGCGGCCAAGAAGGGCTGACGGCTCGACGGACCGCTTCCGGACGGGAGGCGCGGTGNGCCTCCCGTCCGCTCGTCAGAGCACGCCGACCGCGGTCGCGCGCCAACGCCCCTGACGTTCCTCGAGTCGCATGGCGACGGCGCGGGCGTGGCTGCGGGTGTGCACCACGACGGTCGCCTCGGCGACCCCGTCGGCCGGGGTGCACACGAACACGCTCCCGACGCGCAGCAGCGGGCGTGCGCGTGATCGTCCGCCGACCTGGCGTGCCCGTGCGGCGAGTGCTGCGCGCTGCTGCAGGTGTCGGTGGACCTCGTCGGTGATCCAGCGGGCGATGCTGTCGACCTCGCGTGCACCGGTGAGGATCTCCGCGACGCAGAGGCCGAGCGCGCGTGCCGTGTCGCGTGCATCGGTGGGCGGCGGGACCGCGGTCAACCGTGGGAGCGGTGCTGGCCGCTCCTCGTCGTCTTCGATCCGGCGTGCTTCCTCGGCCACCCCTGCCCCTTTCATCGGGCTGAGCGTATGGCGAGTGCAACATGAGAAATATGACAGCGCACGTGTGCTGTGGAGAGGCGGCGTTGTCCACAGACCCCCGCACCTAGACTGGCTGGGTGTCGACCCTCAGTGACCTCGTCCTCGCACAAGGCCGTTCCTCCGAAGCCGACGTGGAGTGGCTCCACCTGCTCGTCGGCGACTGGCAGCTGCTCGCCGACCTGTCGTTCGCCGACATGGTCCTGTGGGTGCCGACGGCCGAGGACGGTTCGTTCGTGGCCGTCGCGCACGCCCGGCCCAGCTCGGCGGCGACGCTCTTCTACCGCGACATCGTCGGGCAGGAGATCCGCGAGGAATGGCGCGACCAGGTCACCCAGAGCTTCGTGACCTCGACGGTCGTCGACTCCGCGGAACCGGACTGGTACGAGGACACCCCGACCCGGGTCCGGGCGATCCCGGTCCTCCGACGCCTCAACGCGAACAGCGCGGAGACCACCGAGCGGCCCATCGCCGTCGTCACCCGGCACTCCAACCAGGACGAGATGCGGACGCCGAGCCGCCAGGAGCTCAACTTCACCGCGAGCGCGAACGACCTGTTCGGCATGATCGCCACGGGAGACTTCCCGGACCTCGGCGCGCCCGCGGGTCCTCGTCGCGGTGCCCCGCGTGCCAGCGACGGCCTGTTCCGCCTCGACACCAACGGCATCGTGACGTTCGCCAGCCCGAACGGCCTCAGTGCGTTCAACCGGATGGGCTTCGAGGGTGAGCTCGAGCGGAAGTCCCTCGCCGAGGTCACCACCGAGCTCATCGGCGCAAAGCTCGAGGTCGACGAGTCACTGCCCCTGGTCGTGACCGGGCGGGCGCCGTGGCGAGCCGACATCGAGTCGAAGGGCGTCACCGTGTCGCTCCGGTCGATCCCGCTCCGCGACCACGGCGAGCGGATCGGCGCCGTCGTGCTCTGCCGTGACGTCACCGAGATGCGGCACCAGGAGCGCGAACTCATCACCAAGGACGCCACGATCCGCGAGATCCACCACCGCGTGAAGAACAACCTGCAGACCGTGGCGTCGCTGCTGCGCATCCAGGCGCGGCGGACGCACTCCGAGGAAGCCCGCACGGCGCTGCAGAACGCGATGCGGCGCGTGGCGGCGATCGCCGTCGTGCACGACACCCTGTCGACCGGCCTCAGCCAGAACGTCGACTTCGACGAGGTCTTCGACTCCGTGCTCAAGCTCGTCACCGAGGTCGCTGCGTCGCACAACACCACCGTCCGCCCGAAGAAGACGGGGGAGTTCGGCGTGCTGCCGTCCGAGGCCGCCACGCCGCTGGCCCTCGGGCTGACCGAGCTGGTCACGAACGCGGTCGAGCACGGCTTGGACGGCCGCGACGGCGAGGTGGAGATCGTCGCGGAGCGCTTCGACGACCACCTCGACATCCAGGTGCGCGACAACGGCCGGGGTCTGCCGGAGGGCAAGGTCGGCTCGGGCCTCGGGACGCAGATCGTCCGGACGCTGATCCAGGGCGAGCTCGGCGGCACGATCGACTGGCACACCCTGACCGGCAGCGGCACCGAGGTGACGATCACGATCCCGTTCCGCTGGCTCACCGCCGCCGCGTAGCGCGCGGCGCGCTGCGCCCGTCCGCCCGCCGGACCGGCGGATCGAACCACGTTTCCGACGTCGAACCCGCCGCGCTTCCTGGTTCGACGTCGGAATCGTGGTTCCACGCAGCGGCCCACACCGCGCTCCGGACACGACCGCCTGGAGGCGCGGCGCACGCCCGCCGGACCGGCACCGCGCCTCCAGGCGGTCGCGTCGGCCGCACGCACGGCCGGTGGGTCGAACCACGTTTCCGACGTCGAACCTGCCGCGCTCGGTGGTTCAACGTCGGATTCGCGGTTCGACCCGGCGCACCCGCACCGCACCCGCACCCCCGCCCCGCAAACGACGACGCCCGCCACCCCGGAGGGCGGCGGGCGTCAGCGGTACAGCTGCGTCAGGAAGCGCGACGAGCGCGGGCGGCGCGGCGCTTCAGCGCACGACGCTCGTCCTCGCTCAGACCGCCCCAGACACCGGAGTCCTGGTTGTTCTCGAGCGCGTACTGCAGGCACATCTCGGTGACGGTGCAGCGAGCGCAGACGGACTTCGCCTTCTCGATCTGGTCGACGGCCGGTCCGGTGTTCCCGACGGGGAAGAAGAGCTCGGGGTCCGCGGTGAGGCAGGCTGCCTGGTCACGCCAGTCCATGTGTGGTGCTCCTTGAAATCGATGCTCGAACGGCAGGCCGGGGCCGCGGCTCGGGGATCGGAACGCTGGCGTGCGCGAGGCACGAGGGGACACCCGTGGGGGAGGAATCCGCTGGAAGCGAGTCTGACGCCCATGTGACACTCGGGGGAGGAGCGCCGAACCACGGGAGACGCGCACCACATCGTGCCGTCCAAACGACCTCCAGTATCGTTCCATACTGGTAGGGCCAAATCAAGGGTTCCGACGCTGGAGGAATGCTGTGCCCGACACCACCCCGACCGAGTCCGACCGTCCCGCCCGGAGGTCCCCGGCGCTCGTCGGGCTCCTCGTGGTGGTCGGCGTCGAGTTCGCCGCACTCGTCGTCCTGACGGTGGTCCTGATCGTCGAACTCATCGTCGCTCCCGCCACGAGCGTCGCGTCCGGCGTCGCGCTGACCGTCCTCACCGCCATCGCCGCGCTGTGGCTCGGCGCACTGTTCGTCGGGCTGCGCAACCGTCGTCCGTGGGTGCGCTCGGGGATCATCGTGTGGCAGGTCCTGCAGGGCGCGCTCGCGATCGGCGCGTTCCAGGGGGTCTTCCGGGTGCCGGCCATCGGGTGGGCGCTCCTCATCCCGGCCCTGGTCGGCATCACGCTGGCGCTGTCCCGCCCGGTGACGGAGGCGCTCGCCCGTCCGGTCGAGTAGACCCGACGGACCGACGGACGGACGGACGACCCGCCGGACCGACGGACGGGAGGCGCGGTGCCGGCTGGCACCGCGCCTCCCGTCACGAGGGGATCAGACCAGGCCGAGCTTCTTCCGCAGGCTCGCCACGTGCCCCGTCGCCTTCACGTTGTACAGCGGGAGCTGCACGGTGCCGTCCTCGTCCACGACGATCGTGGAGCGGATCGTGCCGGTGACGATCTTGCCGTAGTTGTTCTTCTCGCCCCAGGCGCCGTAGGCCTTGTGCACCACGAGGTCCGGGTCGCTCAGCAGCGGGAAGGTGAGGGCCTGCTCGTGCTGGAACTCCTTGAGTGCGGGCAGGTCGTCCTTCGAGACGCCGAGCACCTCGTAGCCCGCGGCCTGCAGCGAGGACATGTTGTCCCGGAAGTCGCACGCCTCGGTCGTGCACCCCGGGGTCGACGCCGCCGGGTAGAAGTACACGATGACCTTCTTCCCGCGGAGGTCGGCGAGCGCGTGCTCGACGCCGTCCTGGTCGGGGAGGGTGAAGTCGGGGGCGGTGTCGCCGGCTGCGAGACGGTCGGTCATGGTGCTCCTGTTCGAGTCCGGTGCTCCGAGTGGTCAAGAGCACGCGAAACCCATGCTATTGTTGTTTCCCGTTGCAGCACGGAAGTGCGAGAGCAACGGACAACTCCACACCATGCGCCTCTAGCTCAATTGGCAGAGCAACTGACTCTTAATCAGTGGGTTCTCGGTTCAAGTCCGAGGGGGCGCACCAGCAAGGCCCCGGCTGATCCAGCCGGGGCCTTCGTCGATCCCGCTCGGGCGGCCGTTCGCACGCGAGACACGCCCGGACCGCGTCCGAGCGTCGGATCCGGCACGTCAGGTCGACGGCACGTCCACGATGCGTTCCTCGCCCACCGTCGGCTCGAGGGCTCCGGCGGAAACCGCCGCGAGATCGGCGCGGAGTGGCCCGATGCCGTCGGCGGGGACCCAGAGCTCGAACGTCACCTCGGTCCCGTACGACGTGTCCCCGAGGCTCACGTCGTGGTGCCGAGCCCGATCGCGCAGGACGTTGTCGATCCGACCGGCGTCGGCGTGCGGGACGTCGACGGTCACGCGGGTCAGTGCCCGCCGGTGCACGAGGGCCGTGCGGTCGAGCGCCTCGGACACCGAGGTCGAGTACGCCCGGACGAGTCCGCCCGCACCGAGCTTCACCCCGCCGAAGTACCGCGTGACCACGGCGACGACGTCGGTGAGTCCGCGGCGGCGCAGGACCTCGAGCATCGGGACGCCGGCGGTGCCCGACGGTTCGCCGTCGTCCGAGGAGCGTGCCTGGTCGCCGAGCACTCCGGTGACCATGGCGGTGCAGTTGTGCCGGGCGTCCCAGCGACGTCGGCGGACCTCGGCGACGACCCGTTCGGCGTCCTCGACGCCCGTCACGGGCGCGACGGTGGTGATGAAGCGCGACTTCGTGACGACGATCTCGTGCTCCACGGTCGCGGCGATCGTGGACGGGAAGCGCGAGGACATCCTCCGAGGGTAACGACGACCCCGTCCGCGCTAGCATGTCGTGCACCGACGTGCGGCTGGGGAGGAGTCCGATCGACATGGCGACAGCGGGTCCGAAGGGCGGCGTCCTCGACGCGGCCGAGCTGGCGCGCCGACTCAACCTGCTCCTCGACTTCGAGGAAGCGCAGCGTGGTGCGCCGGTCCCGTTCGCCGCGATCGAGGAGTACGTGGCCGCCCGGGGCGGTTCGCTCTCGCGCGCCAAGTGGACCTACATGCTCTCCGGCGACGGACGCCGCAACCGGGACACCGAGCTCCTCCGTACGCTCGCGGGCTTCTTCGAGGTCGACGACCGGTTCCTGCTCGAGGACAGCGACGTGCCGGAGCGCATCAACGCGCAGTTGGCACTGGTCCGGTCGCTCCGTTCGGCACGGGTGAGCGGGTTCGCTGCCCGCACCTTCCCCGGTGAGCTGTCGCCCGAGGCGCTGCGCCGCATCGCGGAGGTACTCGAGGAGGAATCCGAGCGGGGGAGCGTCGCGTGACGGGCGGCCTCGGCCGGACGGGTCCCTTCGTCGCGGAGTTCTGGGCCCGCGGCGCCGCCGAGGGGTGGTCGGACGTCGACCAGGCGGTGGCAGCTGCGGCGTCGGTGGTCGGCAAGCCCATCGTGGTCCGAGAAGAGGACTTCCTCGCTGCTGAGCCCGTGTGCGGCTTCGTCGCGACGCTCGAACGGCAGCACCTCGTCATGATCTCGCCGACGCCCTCGCGCACCTTCCGTTCCTTCGTCATCGGCCACGAGCTGGGCCACATCCTGCACCAGCACCAGGACCACGCCCCGCAGGCCGCGTACATCCGCGACGTCATCCCGGACCTGCCGGAGTACAAGGTCGAGCGCGCCCTGGCCCGCGGCCTCTTCTCGAACGAGTACGAGCACGAGGCCGAGGTCTTCGCGGACCGTCTCGCCGGGCTGATCCGCGGGCACCGCGACCGGCCGAGCGCGTTCCGCGGGGTCTTCGGGTGACCGTCTCCGTCGTCCAGGCGCTCCTGCTCATCGCAGGGACGGTGACCCTGTTCGTGCTCCAGCGCGGCCAGGACCGCACCCTCGCGGTCACGTTCCTGCTCTTCGCGGCGACGATCGTCACGAACGTGGACCCGCTGTACCTCTGGCTCGACCCGCTGTTCGGCGGCTTCAACCTCGTGACGGTGGTGAGCGACTGCCTCATGGTCGCGGGGACGAGCACGTTGCTCTGGGGCGTCGCGAAGGCGGTGGGAGCCGATCGGCCGTGGCTCCGCACCGCCATCGTGGTGACCTGCGCGGTCGTCGTCGTGGTGGTGGTCGTGGCGTTCGTCGTGCTCGACAAGCCCTCGACCACGACGACGTTCATGCTCGACGCCGGCCGGCACCCCGCCGCGACCGTGTACTCGATCGCCCAGACGGTGTACCTCGGTGTGACGCTCGGCGCCACGGGGCTCATCTGCGTCCTCCGCCTGCGCGAGGCACGGACCACCACCGACCTCGTCGGGCTCTGGGTCCTCGTGCTCGGCGGGGTCCTCGGGGTGGTGCGCATGGTGGTCGTCGTCGTGATGGACCTCGCGCACGTGCTCGGTGACCTCGACGTCACGCACGCGCTCGCGCTCCCGTACGACGTGACGACCCCCGGCGCGGTGATCTGCGTCTCCTCGGGGATGCTCCTGCTCGTGATCGGCCACCAGGTCTCCCTGCGCCGTCGGAGCCGTCGCGTCGAACTCGCCCTCCGTCGCCTGGCGCCCCTGCACGAGCGTGTGGGCATCGACAACGCCTACCCGGACTCCGGCGACCCGGCGACGCAGCTCAGTCGGCTCATCGTGGAGATCAACGACGGTGCGAGGCGCTCACGCCGCGTCCTGAGCGACGAGGAGCGCCAGGTGCTCGCGGACGCCGAGGCTGCGCTCGACGCTGCGTGACGGCCGGGGCGCCGGACGGGTCGACGCCGCCGCGTCCGCCGTGTAGGGTCTGTAGCACGTGCTACAGATGATGTGGCCATCGGGGTGGGACTCGGCCGCGTTGGGGGCGGCCGAGCACCATCCGCCCCGATCGGCGTTGCCTAGGATCGACGGGTGACCGTCTTCGCAGCTGTCGTCCTGTTCATCGGTGCCGTCTTCAACGTCGTCACCTGGCCGCGCTTCTTCCAGCGCGTCGCGAAGGACTCCCGAGCTCGGGACGCGTCGGGCAGGCCGACGACGTTCTACACGGTGCACCTCGTGCTGCTGCTCATCGCCTTCGCGATCGCGCTCGCCGCGGTCGTCGCGGGGATCCTCCTGCTGGTCTGACGGGCTCGACCCCGCCACCCGCCGGCCGGGAGGGACGGGTCGGCTCGACGACGCGCCTCCCGGCCCGGGCGCGTGTCCCTGGAGGCGCGGATCGGGCCGGTCACGCGCCTCCAGGCCCGCTCGTGGCCGCGCTGCGTCAGCCGGCGCCCGGTCGGATCCGCAGGTCCGAACCGGTGTGCGTGATCCCGTCCGCGGTGGCCCCGACCAGTCCCAGGTCGACGCGCGCCCACGTCGACGGCAGCTCGCTGCCCGGAGGCGGGGTGTCGGCGCCGAGCGTGAGGTGCTTCCCGCCCGGCAGCTCCGCCGTCACCGAGTCGAGGTAGACCTCGACGTGGCCGCGGAGCTCCATGCGCGAGTCCCGCGTCACCGCCGACGTCCCGTTCGACTCCCCGCGCACGTCCAGCGTGAAGTCGTCCATGGCGACCCGGTCGGCGCTGAGGCGGATGACGGTGATCTCCGACCCGTCGGCGAGCGGGACGCGGACGAGCGCGAGCCCGGACAGCCCGCCGATCTCGATCGACGAGCTGCTGAGCTGCGCGGACGGCTGCGTGAACACCGTGGTGTCGTCCGCCGTCGCCGGTCCCCAGGCCGGGTCCGGCGCCGCCGTGGTGCCCGACGTGGGCTCCTGGCCGTCGGTGGTACCGCCGTCGCCGGGTGTCGGGTCGGGACCCGAACCCGTGCCGACGCCCGGCGACGACGGGGTCGTGGCGTCCGTCCCGGACGGGGCGGACGCGTTCGGTGTGGGTGTCGCTGTCGGCGTCGCGGACGGTGTCGGAGACGACGACGGCTGCGAGCAGTCCATGAGGATCGGGATGCAGAAGCCCGATGCCGATGCGCTCGTCGCGCCCGTGAGCGTCAGGGCTCCGGCGAGGACGAGGACGGCGCCCACGGACGCCGCTCGTCGGTGGCGCACCCTCACGCGACGTCCTCGGCGTCGGCGGTGGCGTCGCCCGATTGCTCGGCCGACGCTGCCCGGGGCATCCACGCGACGACGAGGATGCCGCCCACCGACGCGAGCAGCATCCCGAGCACGAAGCCGCCGAGGTTGACGCCGATGAGCGAGTAGACGGCGAGCGCGAGCGCGACGATGCCGTAGAACAGGCGCTGCGCGGGGGAGCACACCGCCAGCACGCCCAGGGCGACGAGGGCGACGGGGATGACCGTCGCCTGCAGCCCCTCGATCCCGAACTGGATGCGGATGTTCCCGACGTCGAGCTGCCCCGAGAAGAAGAGCTCGATGCCGCCGAGCACGACGAGCAACCCTCCGGTGAAGGGGCGCACGCGTGCCCACGCCCGGAACCGTGCCCAGGGCGACGTCGAGACCACGGCGTGCGCGCTCATCAGAAGCAGCTCTTCGAGCCGTCCGTGAGCTGCAGGTGCATGCCCGTCAGGGTGAAGGTGCCCGCGGTCGTCGACCACGCCGTCTGCTGGACCCCGTTGATCGTCAGCGAGTCGGCGTCCTGCGCGAAGTCACCGGCGCTGCCCTTCTGATCGCCCTTCACGGTCGATGCGTCCACCCCGATCCGGATGTCGTGGAACTCCGCGTCGCCCCGGAGGTCGGTCATGCCGATCTGCAGGTCCTTCGCCGACGCGGGGGTCCCGCCACCACCGGCGGTGATCATGACGCCCACCTTGCCCATGGGCGTCTCGGTCGTGACGGACTGGCACAGGTTCGCCAGCGTGGCCGAGCCGATGTTCGCGATCGCGACCTGGCGGTCGTTGCCGGCCGTGTCCTTCGCGACACCGGCGTACTGCGAGAACTGCTGCCCGTCGAGCTTGTCCGCGCTGATCTGGAACTGCTGCCCGGAGACCGAGAACGAGACCGGGACCGCTCCCTGCGCGACCCCGCCGAACGCGATCGCCGTGACGATGCCGACGGGCACGGCGACGAGTGTGATCCGGCCGGCGTGCGACCGGGTGAGCTTGGTGAACTGCATCGTTCCTCCTCGTGTCGGGACCGCTCTGTCCCGACCGCGGACCACGCTAGCCCCGCTGTTGACTGTTGGTCAACAGGAAAGTGCCTCGTTCGGGGGTCGAGCAGCGCGCCTCGGTAGGCTCCGGGTGTGCCCGATGACCGCCAGCGCTCCCGTCTGAGCTCGGAGGAACGCCGCGCGCAACTCGTCGCGCTCGGTGTCGCGGCCCTGGTCGACGAACCCCTCGAGGACATCACCATCGACCGGCTGGCCGCGGACGCCGGGGTGTCCCGCGGACTGCTCTTCCACTACTTCGGGACGAAGCAGGGCCTCCACGAGGCCATCGTGCGGACGGCGCGGGACGCGATGCTGCGCGCGACCGAGCCCCGACCGGAACTCGCACCGCTGGCCCGGCTCGAGGACACCCTCCGGCGGTTCGTCGTCTTCGTCGCGGACCACCGGGGGACGTTCCACGCGCTCGTCCGGGGCGCCTCGGCGGGCGACGCGGACGTCCGTGCGCTCATCGACGAGGCCCGCGACGAGAACGCGCGCCGGGCGATCGCGGTGTTCCTCGAACTGGGGCACGAGGACGGTCCGTTGCTGCGGAGTGCCCTGCGGTCCTGGGTCGCGTTCGTCGAGGAGATGCTCGACGAGGTGCAGCCCGGCGACGACCGGGCGGCGGACGAGCTCTCGGCCGTGCTGGTCCGGACGGCCGTCGCGGTGGTCGCCGCCCTCGACCCGGTGGGCTGAGCGACCGCGCCGTCGCTACGGGTGCCGGGCGACGCCGGCCACCAGGATGTCGAGGAGGCGTTCGGTCTGCTCGGCGTCCGCGGTGTCCCTGGTGGAGAGCAGGATCCCGACCAGGGCTGCCGTGACGTCGTCGGCGAGGACGTCGCTGCGCAGTGACCCGTCGGCCGCGCCGGCGTCCAGGAAGCGCTGGACGGCGTCGTTCACCCGGCGGCGCGTACCGGCAGCCTCGGCTGCGCCCTGGAGTGCTCCGGCACGGACGGTCTCGGCGAGGCCGCGCTTCGTGGCGACGAACTCCGCGTAGCGGCCGACGAACACGCGGAGGGCCGCGGCTGCAGAGGACCGGCCGCCGGTCGACGTGAGCAGGTCGTCGACGGTGTCGAGCGCCGCGTCGAGTTCAGCGCGGTAGACGGCCGCGACCAGGTCCTCCCGGGTGGGGAAGTTGCGGTAGAGCGTGCCGATGCCGACCCCGGCTGCGCGGGCGATGCCCTCGAGGGAGGTGTCGACGCCGGTCGCCGTGAAGGCGTCCAGGGCGGCGGCGACCAGGCGTTCCCGGTTGCGCGCGGCGTCGGCGCGGGGCCGTCGGACCGGCGCATGGACGTCGGTGGCTGCGGACTCACTGGACAAAGCGGAGGGCCCTCCGGTTATGATCGGGAAAGCGGAGGTTCCTCCGCTTCAGATCGACCCTACCGGAGACGTCATGGACGAGAACAGCACCGCGCGCCCGGGTGGCGCACACGACCTCGGCGGCAGGACCGTCGCCCGCATCGGCTACGGCGCGATGGCCCTCGAGCACTTCGCGGACGACCGCGACGCCGGGGTCGCGCTGCTGCGCCGCGCACGCGACCTCGGTGTGGACCACGTCGACACCGCGGCGTTCTACGGCGACGGCGTCGCGAACGACGTCATCCGGCGGGCGTTCGGCGCGTCGGAGGACGTCGTGGTCGTCAGCAAGGTCGGTGCCGTCCGGGTCGACGCGCCGGTGCCCCTCGTCCTCGCACAGCGGCCCGCGCAGCTCCGCGAACAGGTCCACGCGAACCTGCGGGGCCTCGGCCGCGAGCGGATCGACGTCGTCAACCTCCGGCGCGCCGACGTCGGCCCCGGGCTGCTGGCCTCCGGTGACGATCTCGTCGACCTCGACGACCAGCTGGCCGAGATGACGGCGATGCGCGACGAGGGACTCATCGGCGGCGTCGGCCTGAGCGGCGTGTCCGGGCCGGTGCTCGAGCGCGCCCTCGGTGCCGGCATCGTCTGTGTCCAGAACGCCTACTCCCTCGTCGACCGTCAGCACGAGGCGCTCCTCGACCTCTGCGTCCGGAACGGCATCGCGTGGGTCCCGTTCTTCCCGCTCGGCGGCGCCTTCCCCGGGATGCCGAAGGCCGTCGACGAACCGACGGTGGTGCGGATCGCGGCCGACCTCGGCGTCACCGGCGCGCAGGTCGGGCTCGCCTGGTTGCTCGCGCACGCCCCGGAGGTCCTGCTCATCCCCGGCACGTCGGACGTTCGCCACCTGGCCGAGAACGTCGCCGTCGGGGGAGTGCACCTGACGGCCGAGCAGCGCGCCGAGCTCGACGCGGTCGGGACGTCAGGAGCGGGACGGCAGGGGTGACCCGAGGGCCCGGCGGAGCGCGAGCGCGGCGAGCTTCTCGTCAGAGGTGTCCAGCAGCACGCGGTAGGTGTCGTCCGGCGTGACGAACTCGACGCACACCGCGTCGAAGTCACACGGCTCGATGCGCCAGCCCTGCACGTGCTCCATCGGCACCGACGTGAGCCCGTCCCGCTCGAAGCTGGTCTCCGCGTCCACCCGGTCGCCGAAGACCCGCACGCGCCCGAAGGTGCCGCGCCAGGTCAGCTGCAGGTCGAGTATGGGGGCGACAGAAGGGTCCGGCACTCGCCGATCGTACCGACGGGCGCCGGACCGGCACGTCCGTGCTCACGGCGCCGGCTCGTTATGCGGACAGCGCACCGTCGCCCGGAGGGCGATCGTGAACGGTTCCTCATGGCGGGCGGGGGACGACTCGCAGATGATTGCCGATGTGACCGAGGGGTATCCGCAGCCGTCCCCGCTGCTCCGGCTCTCCGATCGGCTCGTGGGCTGGGGTGAGTACGCCTACGGAGACCCGGACGCGTGGTCCCGTCGGATCGGACCGGAAGCGGATGCAGCTCGGGTGCGAGCGGTGCGGTGCGGACGTTCGGCGAGATGGCTCCTCGTCGTGTACATGAGCGCCCTCCTCGTCGTGTTCGGAGTGCAGGGGTTCCCGACGACCGGGGAAGCGATGCTGCCGAACGTGCTGCTGTTCACGAGCATGCTCGTGGTCCTCGCTGGAGAGGTCGTACTCACGCTCGCCGAACAGCGCAGTCGACGCAGCGTGGCTCGCATCGTGAACGCCGCGTTCGGCGCGCGTGAGCGGCGCCGGTACGTGATCGTCGGGGATGCGCTCTCGCAGCTGGACGACTTCGACCACTGGACCGCCGTCCATCGGCAGCACTGGTACGACGGCACGCTCCCTCCGCTGCCGGCACTGTCGGCGGCGGCTGACGGGTCGGGACAGCTCCGGTGACCGCGCCGCGCGCAGCTCGGTTGCCGGTGGGGCAACTCGTGCCCGGGCCGACGGTGTGGTTCTGGCAGCGCGTGGTGATCGCCCTCTTCGGCGCGTTCCTCAGCGTGCTGGCATCCGTGCCGTTCACCGCGCCGGCGTTCCACCCGAGCGAACCGAAGGCCGAGGCGAACACCTGGGGCATCGTCTTCCTCGTCACGTTCTTCCCGATCCTCGCTGCCGGTTTCGGTGCCGCCTGGGCGATGTTCCGGACGGCGCGTCGCGAACTCGCCCAGGGCTACACCACCGATCGGTCCACGGTCACGCACTTCGAGGTACGCGACCGACGCGGCCAGGTCATCCCGCCGGACGATCGACGACTCTCGAGAGCGCGGCGCAGCGTCACGGCGTTCCTCGTGTTCGGGCCGGTCTGCAGTGCTGTCGCACCGCTGCTCTGGCTCGCCCGTTCGGTGCTGTGATGCAGAACACGCTCGGACAACGAATCCGGCGCATCCGCCCCTGGTCCGTGTCCCTTCCGGGAGTCGGTGCGAGTTGGCCGTTTCCTCGCGCGGTCGACTTCTTCGACGGCGGCGTCGGGCTCAGCGCCCTGGGCACCTCCGCGGTGATCGAACGGCGCGAGGTCATCGAAGTGCGGCGGAGCCGTGTGCCGTTCCTCCTTCGTGTCCGGTGGGATGGCGGTCAGCGGCGACGGAGCCACGCAGCGATCGGGTCGTTCCGTCGGGACCGGCTGATCGCAGCATTCGAGGCGGCGGGGTACCCCGTTGCTCGCTGAGTGCTCACCACGGTGGGTGTGAGCGGCGAGACGCCAGGAACACCGAGGAACGACCACGGCGCAGCGACAGCGCCCACTCCGGGAAGGCGGCGGCGCGACCGCGCACGATCGCGCCGATGCGGGGTCACTCCCGCGCGTCGCCGTCCGTCTCGGGGGCCCGACGCACCTGGTTCGCCGGGTCCCGCCCGGTGATCGGGTACGGGCCGGTCACACCGGACCGGAGCGAGGCGATGCGCAGGATCCGGTCGCGCTGCACGAACCAGCCGACGATGAGCAGCGGGATGACGATGACGAGCGACGCGATCGTGTAGGTGCCGATCGGGTAGTCGATCGCCATCAGGACGATCACCGTCGCGAGGAACGCGAGGGTGAGCCACGACGTGACCGGCGCCCCGGGCAGCTTGAAGGACGGCTCCTTCGCGAGCCCCTGCTTCGCCCACGACCGCAGCTTCATCTGGCAGAGGATGATCGTGCCCCACGCGGTGATGATCCCGAGACTCGCGATGTTCAGGGCGATCTCGAACGCCTGGGTGGGGACGAACAGGTTGAGGATGACGCCGACGAGCGTGAAGGCCGAGGTGAGCAGGATGCCGGCGAACGGCACGCCGCCCTTGGACATCTTCGTGGTCCACTTCGGCGCCGACCCGTTCATGCCCATCGAGTGCAGCGCGCGGCCGGTGGAGTACAGGCCGGCGTTGAGCGACGACAGCGCGGCGGTGAGCACGACGAAGTTCATGATCGAACCGACGACCTGCCCGACCTGCGGGTTGCCGATGGACGAGAAGAACGTCACGAAGGGGCTGACGCCGTCCTTGTACGACGTGTACGGCAGCAGCAGGGACAGCAGGACGACCGACCCGACGTAGAAGACCGCGATGCGGAGGACCACCGAGTTGATCGCGCGCGGGATGACCTTCTCGGTGTTCTGGGTCTCGCCGGACGCGGTGCCGACGAGCTCGATCGCGGCGTACGCGAACACCACGCCCTGGACGACCAGCACCGCGGGCAGCAGGCCGGTCGGGAAGAGCCCACCGTGGTCCGCCCAGATGCTGAACCCGGTCCGGACCGCTTCGCCACCGGTCTCGACGGGGAACGCGAACACCAGCCAGACGAGGGCGACGACGAGGAAGGCGACGAGCGCCGCGACCTTGATGATCGCGAACCAGAACTCGAGCTCACCGAAGACCTTCACCGCGACGAGGTTCGCCGCGAGCACGACGAGCAGGGCCGCGAGCGCGAGCGCCCACTGCGGCACGGCGCGTGGGCCGGCCCAGTAGTGCAGGTAGAGCGCCACCGCGGTGGTGTCCACGATCGAGGTCATCGCCCAGTTGAGGAAGTACATCCACCCGGCGGCGTAGGCGAACTTCTCGCCGTAGAACTCCCGCGCGTAGGAGATGAACGAGCCGGACGACGGACGGTGGAGCACGAGCTCGCCGAGCGCGCGGAGGATGAAGAAGGCGAAGATCCCCGCGACGAGGTACACGACCGCGAGGGCCGGTCCTGCCGTGTGCAGGCGGCCACCGGCACCGAGGAAGAGTCCGGTGCCGATCGCGCCGCCGATGGCGATCATCTGCAGTTGCCGGGGCTTCAGTCCGTGCTGGTAGCCCTCCTGCTCGTGCGAGAAGTCGTTCGCGGGCGCGCGGTCCACCCCGGTGTCGTTCTGCGCTGTCATGCGCGACACGCTACAGGCGCGTGGAACCAGGGCGACACACAATCCGCTGCCCCCGGACGGTGGAAGCGGTTCGCTGAGTGGCTCGATCCCAGTGCTGACGGGCGACACGCCGTCGTGCTCCGCATCGCTCCTGAACGACGTCCGTCGTCCGTTGCTTCGATGGAGGGATGGACATGCTCCTCCGACTCCTCGTCGCGATCGGGTTCGCCCTGCTCATCACCGCCGCCGCCGCACTCGTCCTGCACCTCGTGTTCCGGACGCTCGCGCGGCGGGAACGGTGGGCGGCGGTGCTCTCGCGCCGCACCAAGCACCCGACGCGCACGGTGCTGCTCGTCGCGCTGCTCTGGGGCGCGTTCGCGTCGAGCGTCCCCGACCAGCCGCACCTGTACCCGTGGCGAGCCGAGGTCTCCCACGCATTCCTCGTCGTCACGATCGGGGTCGGCACGTGGCTCGCGTGCGAGATCGCGATCTTCCTCGAGAGCCTCGGCCTGCACCGCTACCGGGTCGACGTCCCCGACAACCGCGTCGCCCGACGGATCCGGACCCAGGTTCTCGTGCTCCGTCGGCTCACCGTCGCCGTCCTCGTCATCATCGGTCTCGGCGCGATCCTCCTCACCTTCCCCGGCGTCGAGGCCGCGGGCGCGAGCGTGCTCGCCTCGGCCGGGCTCATCTCCGTGATCGCCGGCCTCGCGGCGCAGTCCACGCTCGGCAACGTGTTCGCCGGCATGCAGCTGGCGTTCTCGGGGTCGATCCGGGTGGACGACGTCGTGGTGGTGGAGCAGCAGTGGGGGCGCATCGAGGAGATCACCCTCACCTACGTCGTCGTGCACCTCTGGGACGACCGGCGCTTCGTGCTCCCGTCGACGTACTTCACCTCGACCCCGTTCGAGAACTGGACCCGCACGAACAGCGAGCTGCTCGGCGCGGTCGAGTTCGACCTCGACTGGCGGGTCCGCCCGGGGGAGATGCGCGCCGAACTGGAGCGGATCCTCGAGCGCACCGAACTCTGGGACCGCCGCGTGCAGGTCCTGCAGGTCACCGACGCCGTGCAGGGGTTCGTCCACGTCCGTGTGCTCGTCACCGCGCACGACGCTCCGGCGCTCTTCGACCTGCGCTGCTACGTCCGCGAGGAACTCGTCGCCTGGATCCAGCGCACCCACCCGGACGCCCAGCCCGTGCAGCGCGTGCTCATGGTCGACGAGGTGGCCGGTCCGAAGCGCCGGACCGCGTCGACGGCGTCGTCCTCGGCGTTGTTCAGCCCGGACCAGTCGGACCGGGCGGCGCTCTTCACCGGTCCGATCCAGACCTCCGGGATCCGCCCCGACGAGGTCCCACCGGAGCGGTGACCCACACCGACCACACGACGGACGGGAGGCGCGGTGCC
>NZ_JBQEPN010000006.1:0-17492 GCF_052045775.1 Curtobacterium sp. 22159 | reverse complement strand
CCGCGCCTCCCGTCCGTCCGCTGGTCGCGTCCGCGACCTACGGCTGCTTCGCCTTCACCGCCCGGTCGTCCTCGACGACCGTGCCGACGGCGACGATCGTCGTCGCGAGCCACGCCACCCACGTCAGCGCCAGGCGCCAGTCGCGCGGGCCCTGCCTGGTGGTCTGCAGCACGCTGTAGCCGCTGATGATCGAACTCCACACCGCACCGCTGAACATGAACTTCCGCACGGGTTCCTCCTGTCGTCGTCCCCGACCACGCTACCGGCCAGTACATTGGAGCGCCGCCGGTGACCCTGCCGGCGCAGTCCCGGAGGAGTCGCCGTGCGTCAGGCCGTGATCGGCGGAGCCCTGCTCGTGGTCGGCGCCGTGTGCGTCGCGCTCGGCCTGCTGCCCCTCGGAGACCTCGCCGAGCTCGCCGACCGGGTCGTCCCGGTCCTGGCGTTCGTGCTCGGGCTGACCGTGGTCGCCGAGCTCGCGGCGGACGCGGGGGTCTTCGACCGCCTGGCGGACCTCGCCGCCCGCGTCGGCGGCGGCCGCACCATCGGCCTCTGGGGTGCCGTCGTCGTGCTGGCCGTGGTGTGCACGGTGTTCCTCTCGATCGACACCACGGCGGTGCTCCTCACGCCGATCGTCATCACGCTCGCCCGGCGGGTCGGGCTGCCGCCGATGCCGTTCGCGCTCACGACCGTCTGGCTTGCGAACACCGCGTCGCTGCTGCTGCCCGTGTCGAACCTGACGAACCTGCTCGCCGTCGACCGCGTCGGGCTGGACGGGCCGATCCCGTTCGCCGGCCTCATGGTGTGGGCGGCGCTCGCCGGGGTGGTGGTGCCGTGTGCGGTGCTGCTCGTCGTCTTCCGTGGGAAGCTCTTCGGCCGCTACACGCCGGTGTCCGTCCGCGCGGCGACCGACCCGGTGTTCTTCTGGTCGGCGTCGGCGGTGCTCGTCGCGCTCGTCATCGCCCTGACTGCCGGGGTGACGGTGTGGATCGCGGCGGTCGCGGCCGCCGTCGTGCTGGTCGTCGTCGCGGCGTTCCGGGCGCCCGGCGAGCTCCGCCCGTCGCGCGTGCCCTGGTCGACGCTCATCTTCGCCGCCGGTCTGTTCGTCGTCGTCGAGACGCTGCACACGACGGGCCTGACCGATCCGATCGTGGACGCGCTGCCCGGCGGCACCGGCACCGGATCGCTCCTCACCCTCGGCGGCGCCGGCGCGGTCGCGGCGAACGCGATCGACAACCTGCCCGCCTACCTGGTGCTCGAACCCGCCGCCGGGCACGAGGCGTTGCGCTACGCGGCGCTCCTGGTGGGTGTGAACGCCGGCTGCCTCATCACGCCGTGGGCGTCGCTCGCGACGCTGCTCTGGCACGCGCGACTGTCGTCCGAAGGCGTGCACCTGTCGTGGGGTCGGTACATGGCCCTCGGTTGCGTGGTCGCGCCGCTCACCGTCGTCGCCGGGGTCCTGGCGCTGCGGCTCTAGAGCCAGTCCTTCTTCTTGAAGACGCCGTAGAGCGACACCGACGAGATCACCACGAGGCCGAGAGCGTAGAACAGCCCGCTCCAGTGGCTCATCCCGGGGAAGCGCACGTTCATGCCGAACGCGCCGGTGATCGCCGTCGGGATCGCGATGATCGCCGCCCAGCTGGTCACCTTCTTCATCACGGTGTTCTGCCGGTTCGACGCGAGGTTCAGGTTGGTGTCGAGGATGCTCGACACCGAGTCACGCAGCTGGTCGACCGAGTCGGCGATCGACACGAGGTGGTCCTCGACGTCGCGGAAGTATGGGCGGATCCCGTCCGCGATCGTCTCGGCGTCCCCGTGCAGGAGCGAGGCGACGCTGTCGCGGGTGGGGACGACCTGTCGTCGGAAGACGCCGAGCGCCTTGCGGAGCCGGAAGGACCGGCGCTGGATCTGCTTCTCACGCGGGGTGCCGTGCTCGAACAGGTCGTCCTCGAGTTCGTCGATCCGACGCTCGATGTCCTCGATCGTGCTCGTGGCGTGGTCGGTCACGGCGTCGAGCAGTCCCCACACGAGCCACGGGACCCCGTGGTCGGCGGTGTCCGAGTTCGCCGCCAGGCGTCGTTCCACCGTCCCCGTGTCGACGTCCGCGCCGTGGATCGTGACGAGAGCGCGCTCGGTCACGAACGCCTTCACCTCGTGCGTGACGAGGTCGCCGGCGTCGTCGAGGCCACCGACGTCGTAGACGACCAGGAACAGGCTGTCGCGGTACCGGTCGAGCTTCGGGCGCTGTCCCCGCTCCACCGCGTCCTCGACGGCGAGCGCGTGGATGCCGAGCTCCTCCTCGACGTGCTGCAGGTCGGACGGCTGCGGGTCGGTGTAGTCCACCCACACGAACGTGTCCGGCTCCGCGATCAGATCGGAGACCCGGTCGACCGGGAAGTCCCGTTCCGCCGCGTCGCCGTTCCGCCACGCTCGTGTCTTGACCATGCCGACGAGCCTAGTGAGCGGGCCGGTGCCGAGGACCCAGGAGCGGTCCGTGCCAGACCCGCCCGTCCGGCGTCCGCTACCCACCGATCCGCCGTGAGTCCGCCGTGTCCTCGCTGGTACCGTACGGCTGGACCCGGTGCTCGAACCGGGCGGAACGGAGACCCCAGCACCCCATGGCCGCACCCCGAACCGAACAGACCCGGTACTCCTTCGTCGTCGCCTCCAACCGCCTGCCGGTCGACCGGGTCGTCGACGAGGACGGCAACGAGGGCTGGCGGCACTCGCCGGGCGGCCTGGTCACCGCACTTGAGCCGGTCATGCGGGCCAACGACGGAGCCTGGGTCGGGTGGGTCGGCCAGCCCGAGGTCGAGGTCGACCCCTTCGACAACGACGGCATCCACATCGTGCCCGTCCCGCTCAGCGACGCCGACGTCGAGGAGTACTACGAGGGCTTCAGCAACGACACGCTCTGGCCGCTGTACCACGACGTCATCGAGCACCCGAGCTACCACCGCGACTGGTGGAACGCGTACAAGCGCGTCAACGAGCGGTTCGCCGACCAGATCGTCGAGATCGTCGAGCAGGACGGCATCGTCTGGGTGCAGGACTACCAGCTGCAGCTCCTCCCGGCGCTGCTGCGGGAACGCCGTCCGGACCTGACGATCGGCTTCTTCAACCACATCCCGTTCCCGCCGGTCGGCATCTACGCCCAGCTGCCCTGGCGTGCGCAGATCCTCGACGGCCTGCTCGGCGCGGACGTCATCGGGTTCCAGCGCCACGACGACGCGAGCGACTTCCTCCGCGCGGTCCGGCACATCAAGGGCTACACGACGAAGGGCTCGACGATCGACGTCCCCGTCGACGACCCGGCCGCGCCCCGCAGCCGCAAGGGCATCACCGTCCGCCACGTCGAGGCGCGCCACTTCCCGATCTCGATCGACGCCGAGAGCTTCGAGGCCATCGCGCACCGCCCGGAGGTGCAGGAGCGTGCGCGTGAGATCCGCGAGAGCCTCGGCAACCCGAAGACCGTGCTGCTCGGCGTGGACCGGCTCGACTACACGAAGGGCATCCGGCACCGCATCAAGGCCTTCGGCGAGCTCGTCGAGGACGGCCGCGTCGCGGTCGAGGACGCCACCCTCGTGCAGGTCGCCAGCCCGAGCCGGGAGCGCGTCGACACCTACGCGGCGCTCCGCGACGAGATCGAGCTGACGGTCGGTCGGATCAACGGCGACCTCGGCGTCATCGGGCACCAGCCGATCGCGTACCTGCACCACGGGTACCCGCGCGAGGAGATGGTCGCGCTCTACCTCGCCGCCGACATCATGCTCGTCACGGCGCTCCGCGACGGCATGAACCTCGTCGCGAAGGAGTACGTCGCGGCCCGGTTCGACAACGACGGGGTGCTCATCCTGTCCGAGTTCGCCGGTGCCGCCGACGAGCTGAAGCAGGCCGTGATCGTGAACCCGCACGACATCGGTGCGCTGAAGGACTCCATCCAGCGCGCGATCGAGATGCCGCGTCGCGAGCGGTCGACGCGGATGCGCGCCCTCCGCAAGCGGGTGCGCGACAACGACGTGGCCCGCTGGTCGCATTCGTTCCTCGAGGCCCTCGACCGCCACGCGCCGCGCCGCGCGAAGCTCGACCCGTCCGCCGCCGACCCGGGTGACGAGCACGTCGAGGAACTCCAGAACACGACGTCCATCTTCGACGAGGACGCGCAGACCGCGCGGGCCGCCGAGGACACCCGGGAGGCACGTGATGCCTGACCAGGTCACCGACGCGTCCGTCCTCGGCGCGGCCCTCGAGACGCTCGCGGCGGCGCCGCGACTGCTCGTCGCCCTCGACTTCGACGGCACGCTCGCGCCGTTCGCCGACGATCCGGCGGAGGTGGGTGCGCTGCCCGGCTCCTGGGCGGCGGTGCTCACCCTGCAGCGCGCACGGGACACCGAGGTCGTGCTCGTGTCCGGCCGTCCGCTCGACAGCCTCGCCGCGGTGACGCACGCCCCGGCCGAGATGGCCCTCGTCGGCTCGCACGGCGTCGAGTGGCGGGTCGACGGCCACGACGAGGACGCCCTGACCGCCGACGAGCAGGAACGGGTCGCCCGGATCGGTGCGGCGCTCGACGAGGTCGGTGCGCGGTTCCCGGGCGTCGTCATCGAGCACAAGCCCGCCGGTCACGGGGTGCACACCCGCCGGGTCGGTCCCGAGGTCGCCGCCGAGGCGAACGCCGCGGCCAGCGCGGCCGCCCACGACGCGGACCCGGACGTGCTCGAGCGTGGCGGCAAGGACATCCTCGAGTTCGCCGTCCGGCACGTGACGAAGGGCGATGCGATCACGCGCCTGCGTGACCTGCACGGCGCGGACGCGGTGTTCTTCGCCGGGGACGACGTCACCGACGAGGACGCCTTCCGGGTGCTCCGCGACGGCGACGTGGGCGTGAAGGTGGGGGAGGGCGAGACCCTCGCGGGCCACCGCGTGGCCGATCCCGCGGCCCTCACCGACGTCCTGAAGCAGCTCGCGCGCCTGCGTGCGACGCGCTGACGGAGGCGATCCGCGCCTCCCGTCAGCATGCGGACGCATGTTGTTGTCCGGTTGGTATCCCAGTTGCGCCTAGACTCGCTCCATGCCTGACATCGACGTGAAGCCCCGCAGCCGGGTCGTCACCGACGGGATCGAAGCGACCACCTCGCGTGGGATGCTCCGGGCCGTCGGCATGGGCGACGAGGACTGGGAGAAGCCGCAGATCGGGATCGCGTCCTCCTGGAACGAGATCACCCCCTGCAACCTCTCCCTCGACCGCCTCGCGCAGGGCGCCAAGGAGGGCGTCCACGCCGGGGGTGGGTACCCGCTCCAGTTCGGCACCATCTCCGTCTCCGACGGCATCTCGATGGGCCACGAGGGGATGCACTTCTCCCTCGTCTCGCGCGAGGTCATCGCCGACAGCGTCGAGACCGTCGTGAACGCCGAGCGTCTGGACGGCACCGTGCTGCTCGCCGGCTGCGACAAGTCCCTGCCCGGCATGCTCATGGCCGCCGCGCGCCTCGACCTCGCGAGCGTCTTCCTCTACGCCGGATCGGTCATGCCGGGCTACGTGAAGCAGGCCGACGGCTCCTTCAAGGAGGTCACGATCATCGACTCCTTCGAGGGCGTCGGTGCGTGCAAGGCCGGCACGATGACCGAGGCCGAGCTCAAGGAGATCGAGTGTGCGATCGTCCCGGGCGAGGGCGCCTGTGGCGGGATGTACACGGCGAACACGATGGCCAGCGTCGCCGAGGCGCTCGGCATGTCCCTGCCGGGATCGGCCGCGCCGCCGAGCGCCGACCGGCGCCGCGACTACTACGCGCACCGCTCGGGCGAGGCCGTCGTGAACATGCTGCGCAAGGGCATCACCGCCCGCCAGATCCTCACGAAGGAGGCGTTCGAGAACGCCATCGCCGTCGCCATGGCGCTGGGAGGCTCGACGAACGTCGTCCTGCACCTCCTCGCGATCGCGCACGAGGCCGAGGTCGAGCTCTCCCTCGACGACTTCAACCGCATCGGCTCGAAGGTCCCGCACATCGCCGACATGAAGCCGTTCGGCAAGTACGTGATGAACGACGTCGACAAGAACGGCGGCATCCCCGTCGTCATGAAGGCGCTGCTCGACGCCGGCCTCCTGCACGGTGACGTGATGACCGTCACGGGCAAGACCATGGCCGAGAACCTCGCGGAGATCGACCCGCCGGCGCTCGACGGCAAGGTGTTCCGTCCGCTCGACGAGCCGATCCACGCGACCGGCGGACTGACGATCCTCAAGGGTTCGTTCGCGCCCGAGGGTGCCGTCGTGAAGACCGCCGGGTTCGACGCCGCGGTGTTCGAGGGCCCCGCACGCGTGTTCGACCGCGAGCGCGCCGCCATGGACGCCCTGACCGAGGGGTGGATCCAGAAGGGCGACGTGGTGGTCATCCGCTACGAGGGTCCGAAGGGCGGCCCCGGCATGCGCGAGATGCTCGCCATCACCGCGGCCATCAAGGGCGCGGGCCTCGGCAAGGATGTACTACTGTTGACGGACGGACGATTCTCAGGCGGCACAACCGGCCTGTGCATCGGCCACATCGCACCGGAAGCGGTGGACGCAGGTCCAGTCGCATTCGTGCGCGATGGCGACCGCATCCGTGTCGACATCGCGGCTCGCTCGCTCGACCTACTGGTCGACGACGCCGAGCTGGAGGCCCGCCGCGAAGGCTGGGCCCCGCTGCCCCCGCGTTACACCCGCGGAGTCCTCGCGAAGTTCGCGAAGCTCGTCCAGTCCGCTGCCAAGGGCGCGGTCACGGGCTAGCGTCGACACGCCGCACCATCGCCATCTCTCCAGGCAAGGAACACCTCATGCCCACGGAAGCCACTCCGCTGTCCGCGGCCGCCGGTGCACGCCGGACGCCGGAGGTCCTGACCGGCTCGGGAGCCGTCCTGCGGACGCTCGAGCACCTCGGGATCACCGACGTCTTCGGCCTGCCGGGCGGCGCCATCATCCCGTTCTACGACGAGCTCATGGCGTCCACGACGATCCGCCACGTCCTCGTCCGTCACGAGCAGGGCGCCGGTCACGCCGCTGAGGGCTACGCCTCGGCGTCGGGCAAGGTCGGGGTCGCCATCGCGACGTCCGGTCCGGGCGCGACGAACCTCGTCACGGCGATCGCCGACGCCTACATGGACTCGGTGCCCTTCATCGCGATCACCGGGCAGGTGTTCTCGACCCTGATGGGGACGGACGCCTTCCAGGAAGCCGACATCGTCGGCATCACGATGCCGATCACGAAGCACTCCTTCCTCGTGACGCGACCTGAGGACATCCCCGGGACCCTCGCGGCCGCGTACCAGATCGCGACCACCGGGCGTCCGGGTCCGGTCCTCGTCGACATCACCAAGGACGCGCAGCAGATGTCGGCGCCCTACGTGTGGCCGCCGAAGGTCGACCTGCCCGGCTACCGGCCGGTGACGAAGGCGCACGGCAAGCAGATCGCCGCCGCGGCGCAGCTGCTCGCCGAGTCGCAGCGTCCGGTGCTCTACGTCGGCGGAGGTGTGGTCCGCGCCGGGGCGACCGCCGAACTGCTGCGCTTCGCCGAGGCCACCGGTGCTCCGGTCGTCACCACGCTCATGGCCCGCGGTGCCTTCCCGGACTCCCACCCGCAGCACCTCGGCATGCCCGGCATGCACGGCACGGTGCCGGCGGTGCTCGGTCTGCAGGACAGCGACCTCATCATCGCCCTCGGCGCCCGGTTCGACGACCGGGTCACCGGCAAGGCGGACGAGTTCGCTCCCGGTGCCAAGGTCGTGCACGTCGACATCGACCCCGCCGAGATCTCGAAGATCCGGTTCGCCGACGTCCCGATCGTGGGCGACGCGCGCGAGGTGCTGACCGACCTGCTCGAGGCCTGGAACGGCGTACCCGCCGACGAGCGCGCCTCGACGGCGGACTGGTGGGTGAAGCTCGAGCAGCTCCGCGCGGACTTCCCACTCGGCTTCGCGGAGCCGACCGACGGGCTGCTCGCGCCGCAGGCGATCATCCGCCGCATCGGTGAGCTGACCGGGCCCGAGGCGATCTACGCCTCCGGGGTCGGCCAGCACCAGATGTGGTCCGCGCAGTTCATCAAGTACGAGCGCCCGCACGCCTGGCTCAACTCCGGCGGTGCCGGCACGATGGGCTACTCGGTGCCCGCCGCGATGGGAGCCAAGGTCGCGGAGCCCGACCGCGTGGTCTGGGCGATCGACGGCGACGGCTGCTTCCAGATGACGAACCAGGAACTCGCGACCTGCGTCATCAACGACATCCCGATCAAGGTCGCGATCATCAACAACTCGTCGCTCGGCATGGTGCGGCAGTGGCAGACCCTGTTCTACGACGGACGCCACTCGTTCACCGACCTCGAGACCGGTCACCAGTCGCGGCGCGTCCCGGACTTCGTGAAGCTCGCCGATGCGTACGGTGCCCTCGGCATCCGCGTCGAGAAGCCGGAGGAGGTCGACGCCGCGATCCAGCTCGCCCTCGAGACGAACGACCGCCCCGTGGTGATCGACTTCGTCGTCAGCCGTGACTCGATGGTCTGGCCGATGGTCCCGCAGGGCGTCGGCAACTCCTCGATCGAGTACGCCCGCGACCACGCGCCCAGCTGGGACGTCGAGGACGCCGACCTGACGGGAGACCCCGCATGAGCCACGTCCTCTCCCTCCTCGTCGAGGACAAGCCGGGTCTGCTGACGCGCGTCGCCGGCCTGTTCGCCCGGCGCGGCTTCAACATCGAGTCCCTCGCGGTGGGCAACACCGAGGTCGAGGGCCTCAGCCGGATCACCGTCGTGGTGGACGTCGAGGACCTCCCGCTCGAGCAGGTGACCAAGCAGCTCAACAAGCTCGTCAACGTCATCAAGATCGTGGAGCTCGACTTCTCGCAGTCCGTGCAGCGCGAGCACATGCTCGTGAAGGTCCGCGTCGACAACCAGACCCGCTCCGCCGTGCTCGAGGCGGTCAGCCTGTTCCGCGCGCAGGTCGTCGACGTCGCCACGGACTCGCTCATCGTCGAGGTGACCGGCGACCCCGGCAAGATCCAGGCGATCCTCCGCGTGCTCGAGCCCTACGGCATCAAGGAACTCGCCCGCGCGGGCCTGCTCGGCATGGGCCGCGGACCGAAGAGCATCACCGACCGGGTGCGCTGAGCACCCCCACCGACCACAACCAAGGAGATCACGCACCGTGACTGACATCGTGTACGACGCCGACGCCGACCTGACGCTCATCCAGGGCAAGAAGGTCGCCGTCATCGGGTACGGCTCGCAGGGCCACGCCCACGCCCTCAACCTCCGCGACTCGGGCGTCGAGGTCAAGATCGGCCTCCAGGAGGGCTCGAAGAGCCGTCAGAAGGCGGAAGAGGCGGGCTTCGAGGTCCTCACCCCGGCCGACGCCACGGCCTGGGCGGACGTCGTCGTCATCCTCGCGCCGGACCAGGTCCAGCGCATCGTCTACGCCGAGGACATCAAGCCGAACCTCAAGCCGGGTGCCACGCTCGTCTTCGGTCACGGCTTCAACATCCGCTACGGCTACATCGAGGCTCCCGAGGGCGTCGACGTGTCGCTCGTCGCGCCGAAGGGCCCGGGCCACACCGTCCGTCGTGAGTACGAGGCCGGCCGTGGCGTCCCCGTGATCGTCGCCGTCGAGGTCGACGCGTCGGGTTCCGCCTGGGACCTCGCCTGGTCGTACTCCAAGGCCATCGGCGGCCTGCGCTCCGGCGGCATCAAGACGACGTTCACCGAGGAGACCGAGACCGACCTCTTCGGCGAGCAGGCCGTGCTCTGCGGTGGCACCTCGCAGCTGATCCAGTACGGCTTCGAGACCCTCGTCGAAGCGGGCTACCAGCCGCAGATCGCCTACTTCGAGGTCCTGCACGAGCTGAAGCTGATCGTCGACCTCATCTGGGAGGGCGGCCTCACGAAGCAGCGCTGGTCGATCTCCGACACGGCCGAGTTCGGTGACTACGTCTCCGGCCCCCGCGTGATCTCGCCCGAGGTCAAGGAGAACATGAAGGCGGTCCTCGCGGACATCCAGGACGGCACCTTCGCGAAGCGCTTCATCGAGGACCAGGACGCCGGCGCTCCGGAGTTCAAGGCACTGCGCGCCAAGGGCGAGGGCCACCCGATCGAGGCCACCGGCCGCGAGCTCCGCGCGCTCTTCGCCTGGAAGTCGAACGACGCCGACTACGTGGACGGTTCCGCCGCGCGGTAGTCTTCCGACACCACTCGACGACGAGGCGGCGGTGCACCCGCACCGCCGCCTCGCGATGTGATCCGAACGTTATGCAGCAACAGATCCTCACCCCAGCCGCCGCAGACCGGCGTCTCCGTGGCGCGCGCACGGTCGTTCCACGACAGACGTCGTCCGCTCCGGCCCTGCCTGGTCGAGGCACCCCCGATCGGCATGGGAGGATCGTCGGATGGCGGTGACGAAGCGAGCGGTCCACATCGGCGCCGGCAAGATCGGGCGCGGGTTCGTCGGACAGTTCCTGGTCGCGAGCGGCTACGAGCTCACCTTCGTGGACGTCGACGACCGCGTCGTCTCGGCCCTCAACGAGGCCGGCCGGTTCGTGGTGCACGAGGTCGGCGAGATGCCGGTCGAACACCTCGTGTACGGGTTCCGTGCGCTGAGCAGCAAGACCGACCGCGAGCAGGTGGTCCAGGCCATCGCGGACGCCGACGTCGTCACGACGGCGGTCGGGGCCCGGACCCTCCCGCTGGTCGCCCCCGTGATCGCCGAGGGACTCGCGGCGCGTCCGCTCGAGCGCGGTGACGTCACGATCGTCGCGTGCGAGAACGCGTTCAACGCGACGGACTCGCTGCACGCCAGCATCCGACGCGCCCCGATCCTCGAGGACCGCGACATCGCCGCCGTGTTCGCGAACTGCGCCATCGACCGCATCGTGCCCGACCAGTCCGGCGTGCTCGGTCAGTCCGGCGGGCTCGACGTCGTCCTCGAACCCTTCTACGAGTGGGTGATCGAGCGCACGCCGTTCGCCGGTTCGGACACCGAGCCGCCGGCGATCGACGGCGTCACGTGGGTCGACGACCTCCAGCCGTTCGTCGAACGGAAGCTCTACACGGTGAACACGGCCCACGCGACGGCCGCCTACCACGGCTACGTCCGGGGCATCCGCCTCATCCGCGAAGCCCTCGAGGACCACGACGTGCGCGCCGAGGTCGACGGGGTACTCGCCGAGACGACCGCCCTCCTCATCGCCAAGCACGGGTTCGACCCCGAGGAACACGCGCGGTACGTCGCCGCGAACCTCGCCCGGATCGCGAACCCGCACCTCCCGGACACGACGGTGCGCGTCGGGCGGAACCCGCTCCGGAAGCTCGGACGCCGGGAGCGCTTCGTCGGACCGGCGTCGCAGCTCGCCGAGCGCGGGCTGCCGGTCGACCACCTGCTCGGCGCGGTCCGTGCGGCGCTCGACTTCGACGACGAGAACGACCCCGAGTCGATCGAGCTGCACGCACTGCTGCGGTCGGGGGCCACGGCGCACGCGCTCACCGAGATCCTCACGGGTCTGATGGAGAGCCACCCGCTGTTCCCCGCGGTGCGCGAGGTCGTCGCCGAGGTCCTCGAGACGCAACCCGCCGACGTCTGACCGGACACCCCCGCGTCCCCCGTCACAGCGGACGCATGGTCTCGTCGACGCCCGGTCCCTCGTAGAATCGAGGCATGACCACGGCAGCTTCCCCGCCCGACGGCTCGGTCGACCACGACGACGAAGCCCTCAGCTGGGGCGACGCCGACGACGCCACCCACGTCGACGCGGCGCACAACCCGGTGGTCGTCAAGGACCGCGGCGACCGCGACCCGGACGCGCCCGAGACCTCCGGCGCCCTCATCGGCTTCGGTGTCTTCGGTGGCCTGTACCTGCTGTACACGGTGGCGTGGCTGCTGACCGCGTCGACGTCGTACGTGTCGAACGTCGACACCGTCCTCACCGTGTTCGTCGAGGTGCTGCGCTTCCTGTCGATCGTCGCGCCGGCGCTCTGGTTCACCGTCGTGCTCTGGGCCGGCCGGGGCCGTCGCACCCGCACCCGGCTGCTCTGGATGCTGCTCGGCGCCGCCGTCCTCTTCCCGTGGCCGTTCCTCATGACCCGGAGCTTCGGGTGACCGCCGCGACCCCGACCGTCCGTCGCACCGCGGGCACGCTCGTCGGCCGTGTGGTGGTGTGGGTCGTCTTCGGCGCGCTCTTCGCCTACATGACGGTCCAGAGCGTCGGCAACCTCGTGACGGTGTCGCAGTCCGTCCGGGCGTTCAACGAGTTCCTCGGGACGACGTCGGGCGGCGGTTCGCTGGCACGGAGCACGCCGTGGGTGTGGCTCGTGCTCGACATCGCCATCGCGCCGGTCGCGTTCGCCGTCGCCCTGTGGGTCACCCGCCGGGCCCGGCTCTCCGTCACGGTCGGCGTGTTCGTGCTCGCCTTCGCCGCGGCGGGGGCGCTCTGGCTCGACCTGCAGCTCTTCGTGCCGCGACTGCTCGACTTCTGACCGGGCCCGCGGTCGTAACCACTCCTCGGCGTCGATACGATGGTGGGATACCGCCCGTCTCGTGTGAGGAAACTGCAGCTGTGCCGAAGCCGGTCGTCCTGATCGCCGAAGAACTCTCGCCCGCCACAGTCGACGCCCTCGGGCCCGACTTCGAGATCCGGAACGTGGACGGTACCGACCGCCCCGCACTCCTGGCCTCCCTCGCCGACGCGCACGCCATCCTGGTGCGCTCCGCCACCAAGGTCGACGCCGAGGCGATCGCCGCGGCCCCGAACCTCAAGGTCGTCGCCCGCGCCGGAGTCGGCCTGGACAACGTCGACATCAAGGCGGCGACCACCGCCGGTGTGATGGTCGTGAACGCGCCGACGTCGAACATCATCTCGGCCGCCGAGCTCACGGTCGGGCACATCCTGTCGCTCGCGCGGCACATCCCGGCCGCGCACGCGTCGCTCGCCGCCGGCGCCTGGAAGCGGTCCGCGTACACCGGTGTCGAGCTCTACGAGAAGACCGTCGGCATCATCGGCCTGGGCCGGATCGGCGCGCTCATCACCCAGCGCCTGCAGGCGTTCGGCGTCCAGGTGATCGCGTACGACCCGTACGTCACCACCGCTCGGGCCCAGCAGCTCGGGGTCGAGCTCGTCTCCCTAGAGGACCTCCTCAAGCGCTCCGACTTCATCACCATCCACATGCCGAAGACGCAGGAGACGGTCGGCATGATCTCGGACGACCAGTTCGCGCTCATGAAGCCGACCGCGTTCGTCGTGAACGTCGCCCGCGGCGGCCTGATCGACGAGGACGCGCTGCACCGCGCGCTCACCTCGAACACGATCGCCGGTGCCGGCCTCGACGTCTTCGTGTCGGAGCCGCCGAAGGACTCGCCGCTCGTCTCGCTCCCGAACGTCGTCGTGACGCCGCACCTCGGTGCCTCGACGGACGAAGCGCAGGAGAAGGCGGGCGTCTCCGTCGCGAAGTCCGTCCGGCTCGCGCTCGGCGGCGAGCTCGTCCCCGACGCGGTGAACGTCGCCGGCGGCGTCATCGACCCCTACGTGCGTCCGGGCATCCCGCTGGTCGAGAAGCTCGGCCAGGTCTTCACCGGCCTCGCGACCTCGCCGGTCACCAGCATCGACGTCGAGGTGCACGGGGAGCTCGCCGAGTACGACGTCAGCGTGCTCAAGCTCGCCGCGCTGAAGGGCGTCTTCACCGACGTCGTCAGCGACCAGGTCTCCTACGTCAACGCGCCGCTCATCGCCGAGCAGCGGGGTGTGACCGTGCGGCTCATCACGGACTCCGACAGCTCCGAGTACCGCAACGTGCTCACGATCCGCGGCGCCCAGTCCGACGGGCCGGCGATCAGTGTGTCGGGCACCCTCACCGGCCCGAAGCAGATCGCGAAGCTGGTCGAGATCAACGGGCACGACGTCGAGGTCGCCCTCGCGGAGCACCACGTCGTCATGGTCTACACGGACCGTCCGGGCATCGTCGCCGTCTACGGCAAGGAGTTCGGCGACGCCGGGATCAACATCGCCGCCATGCAGATCTCGCGTGAGGCCGCCGGTGGCCAGGCGCTGAGCGTGCTCACCGTCGACTCGCCGGTGCCGGCCGAGATCCTCGAGCACGTGCGGTCCACGATCGACGCGGCGTCGCTCCGCGAGATCGACATCACGCTGTAGGGGAGTGGCGGACATGACGGAGACACTCAAGCTCGCGGTCATCCGCGGCGACGGCATCGGACCCGAGGTCGTCGACGAAGCGCTCAAGGTGCTGCACGCGGTCCTGCCGGACGACCTCGTCGTCGAGGAGACCCCGTTCTCCCTCGGTGCCGCGCGGTTCCTCGAGACCGGTGACATCCTCACCGAGGACGACATGTCCGCCATCGCCACGCACGACGCGATCCTGCTCGGCGCGGTCGGTGGGGACCCCCGCGACCCCCGGCTCGCCGGCGGCATCATCGAGCGCGGCCTGCTCCTCAAGCTGCGGTTCGCGTTCGACCACTACGTCAACCTCCGCCCGACGAAGGTGTACGACGCGGTGGCGACGCCGCTCGCCGATCCTGGTGCCGTCGACTTCGTCGTCGTGCGCGAGGGGACCGAGGGTCCCTACGTCGGCAACGGCGGCGCCATCCGCACCGGCACCCCGCAGGAGATCGCGACCGAGGTCTCGCTCAACACCGCCTTCGGCGTCGAACGGGTCGTCTGGTACGCGTTCGAGCTGGCGGACCGCCGCGCACGCAAGCACCTCACGCTCGTGCACAAGAGCAACGTGCTCGTGCACGCCGGGGCGCTGTGGCAGCGCACCGTCGCGGCCGTCGGCCAGGAGTTCCCGGACGTCACCGTGGACTACCAGCACGTCGACGCCGTGACGATCCACATGGTGAAGGAACCTGCTAGGTTCGACGTCATCGTCACCGACAACCTCTTCGGCGACATCATCACCGACCTGGCCGGCGCGATCAGCGGCGGCATCGGTCTGGCGGCCTCGGGCAACATCAACCCGGACGGCACCTTCCCCAGCATGTTCGAGCCGGTCCACGGCTCCGCGCCGGACATCGCGGGTCAGCAGAAGGCCGATCCCACGGCCGCCATCCTGTCCGTCGCGCTGCTGCTCGACCACATCGGTCGCAGCGATCTCGCGTCGGCGGTCACGCGGGCGGTGGAGGCCGATCTCGCTGACCGGGGCACCACGCAGCGTCGCACGGCCGAGATCGGCGACGCCATCGCCGCCGCGGCCACGGCACGCACCACCACCGCCTGACAGGAGTCTCCCCAGATGAGCACCGACACCGCCTTCGGACTCGAGTTCGCCACCATCCCCTCGCCGGAGCGTCGCGCTGCGGCCGAGCGCGAGGAGATCCTCGCCGACCCCGGGTTCGGCAAGCACTTCACGGACCACATGGTCACCGTCCGGTGGAGCCTCGACGCCGGGTGGCACGACGCGTCCGTCCACCCGTACGGGCCGTTGACGCTCGACCCGAGCGCCAGCGTGCTGCACTACGCGCAGGAGATCTTCGAGGGGCTCAAGGCGTACCGGCACGCGGACGGCTCGGTCTGGAGCTTCCGGCCCGACGCGAACGGACGGCGCTTCCAGCGGTCCGCGCGGCGCCTTGCGCTGCCCGAGCTGCCGGTCGAGACCTTCGTCGAGTCGATCCGCCAGCTCGTGCAGACCGACGTCGACTGGGTGCCCGCCGCTCCGGAGACGAGCCTGTACCTCCGACCCTTCATGATCGCGACGGAGTCGTTCCTCGGCGTCCGTGCCGCGCAGGAGGTCGCGTACCACTGCATCGCGAGCCCGGCCGGTGCGTACTTCACCTCCGGGCCGAAGCCGGTCTCCATCTGGCTGTCCACGGACTACGCCCGCGCAGGCAAGGGCGGGACCGGGGCGGCGAAGACGGGCGGCAACTACGCCTCGTCCCTCCTGCCGCAGCAGGAGGCGTACGAGCACGGCTGCCAGCAGGTCATGTTCCTCGACTCGGTCGAGGGGAAGTACCTCGAGGAGCTCGGCGGCATGAACGTGGTGCTCGTCAAGTCCGACGGCACCCTCGTCACGCCGGACTCGGACTCCATCCTCGAGGGCATCACGCGGGACTCCATCCTGCAGCTCGCGGAGGACCGCGGCCTCGGTGTGGAACGGCGCCGGGTGACGATGGACGAGTGGCGCGACGGCGTGGCGGACGGCTCGATCACCGAGGCGTTCGCGTGCGGGACCGCGGCGGTGGTCACCCCGATCGCCGAACTCCGCGGCGAGGGGTTCACCATCGGGTCACCGACCGTCGGCGCCGGGGAACTCACGATGTCCCTCCGCGACGAGCTCACCGACATCCAGTACGGACGTCGTCCCGACCCGCACGGGTGGATGACGCGCCTGACCGATCCGCGCTGAGCTCCAACCCCACGTCGGTAGGCTCCAACGGTGAAGATCGCACGGTTCAGCAGCAAGGGCGAAGACCCCCGGTACGGCATCCTCGACGAGCGCGACCTGGTCGTGCTGGCGGGTGACCCGATGTACCAGGGGTTCGAGACCACGGGGGAGCGGGTCCCGCTCGCCGACGCCAAACTCCTGGCCCCGGTGATCCCGCGGTCCAAGGTCATCGGTGTCGGGCTCAACTACGCCGAGCACGCCTCCGAGATGGACGAGCGCGCGGGTGACGACCCGGTGGTGTTCCTCAAGCCGAACACCTCGGTCATCGGTCCGGAGGACCCGATCCGGCTCCCCGCCGGCGTCGGACGCGTCGACCACGAGGGCGAGCTCGCGATCGTGATCGGGTCCCTCGCGAAGAACGTCACGCGTGAGGACTTCGCGAGCGTCATCCTCGGTTACACGATCGCGAACGACGTCACGGCCCGCGACCTCCAGGCGCGGGACGGTCAGTGGACCCGGTCCAAGGGGTTCGACACGTTCTGTCCGCTGGGGCCGGCGATCGAGACCGAGATCGACCCGTCGGACATCCGCATCGAGACCCGCGTGGACGGCGATCTCCGGCAGGTCGGCTCCACGAGCGAGATGATCCACGACATCCCGTCGCTGATCGAGTTCGTGTCGTCGATCTGGACGCTGCTCCCCGGGGACGTCATCCTCACCGGCACCCCCGCCGGCGTCGGCGAGATCCGCGACGGCGAGGTCGTCGAGGTGACGATCGAGGGCATCGGCAGCCTGAAGAACCCGGTCATCGCGCGCCACTGACCCGGTCAACCGAACGGCCTGCTCCCCACCGTGGGGGCGGGCCGTTCCGCGTCCCGGGGGCCCGGCCAGGTTGCGACACGCCCGGGGTGCACGACAGTTGGCGGGCCCCCCGGGGCGTGTGTAGAGTAATCACTCGTTGCCGCTGAGGCGGAGAACGGAACGGCCGAGACGGTCACCAGGGCGAAGCCCCGGGGATGCAGTCCGGACGGGGTCCCGCTCAGGCAACGAATCCCGATGAAGTCCCACTCGCTGAGTGGCGCGTCGGGGTGAGACGAAATGCCTCTCTGGCGAAGATCGTGCGAACGGTCGGAGTGGGGAGTGCGTCTGGTCCTT
>NZ_JBQEPN010000005.1:200058-250654 GCF_052045775.1 Curtobacterium sp. 22159 | reverse complement strand
TTGAGTTCTCAAGGACCAGACGCACTCCCCGCTCGACCCCGCAAAGAGGTTCCGCCAGAGAGGCTTTCGTTCTTGGTGTCACCGGTCGGGCCGTGCGGCCTGCGTCGGACCCGGAGGCCCAGTGGCTCATCCCGAGGGAGAGAACCGGTGGAGTAGTCATCCTAGGCGTCGAAGCGATCCAGCGCAAGGCCGGTTCGAACTTCAGTGGAGGATGGTCCCGCTTGAGGCCGGCAGGCTCTGGGCTCTCGCTCCAGCCGCTCCGCCGCACCTTTGGGGTGACGAGTAAGAACTATACGCAGGGATCAGCGGGTGCGCCAAGGCGGGCTACATCTCGGGCGTGTCGCCTTCTGCAACACCGAGCGCAGGACGCAGCGATGCCCGGCTCCCACCAGGGGAACCGGGCATCGACGGACGGGGACGATCAGGAGAGCGTCACGCCGGCCAGAGTCTTCTTGCCGCGGCGGAGCACGACGACGCCACCCGGGAGCGCGAGGTCCGACAGCGGTGCGGCAGGGTCCTCGGCGCGGGCGTTGTTCACGTACACGCCGCCCTGGTCGATCGCGCGACGCGCTTCCCCGAGGGACTTCACGAGTTCGGTGTCGACGAGCGCTCGAGCGACATCGGCATCGCCGGGCAACGCCACCGAGCCGGGGAGCTCGGCGATGGCCGACCGCAGGGTCTGCTCGTCCAGCGCGCCGAGGTCGCCGTTGCCGAAGAGCGCCGCCGAGGCATCGATCGCCGCCTGCGTCGCGTCGACCCCGTGCACGACCGCCGTCACCTCGAACGCGAGGGTTCGTTGCGCTTCACGCTTGAAGGGTTCGTCCGCCACGGCCTGTTCGAGCCGCTCGATCTCGGCGCGCGGGAGGAACGTGAACTGCCGCAGCCGGGCGATGACGTCCGCGTCCGCCGTGTTGAGCCAGAACTGGTAGAACGCGTACGGCGACGTCATCTCCGGGTCGAGCCAGATCGCGTTGCCCTCGCTCTTGCCGAACTTCGTGCCGTCCGAGTTCGTGATCAGGGGCGTTCCCAGCGCGTGCACCGAAGCGCCTTCGGTGCGCCGGATGAGTTCCGTCCCGGAGGTCAGGTTCCCCCATTGGTCCGATCCACCGGTCTGGAGCGTGCACCCGTACTGCAGGAAGAGCTCTCGGTAGTCGAGACCCTGGAGGATCTGGTAGCTGAACTCGGTGTAGCTGATGCCGGCATCCGAGTTCAGCCGCGCGGCGACGGCGTCCTTCTTGAGCATCGCGTTCACGCGGAAGTACTTGCCGATGTCACGCAGGAAGTCGATCGCCGAGAGCGGGGCGGTCCAGTCGAGGTTGTTCACCAGCCGGACGCCGTTGTCACCGTCGGGGCTGAGGAACCGCGACACCTGTCCCTGCAGACGGGTCACCCACTCCCCCACCGTCTCGCGCGTGTTCAGCGTGCGCTCGGCGGTCGGACGCGGGTCGCCGATGAGACCGGTCGAACCGCCCACCAACGCGAGCGGCTTGTGCCCGGCGAGCTGGATCCGGCGCATCGTCAACAGCTGCAGGAGGTTGCCGCAGTGCAGGGACGGCGCGGTGGGGTCGAACCCGCAGTAGTACGTGATCGGCTCGCCGTCGAGGGCCTCCTTGAGTGCCGTCTCGTCGGTCGAGACGTGCACCAGATCACGCCAGCGCAGTTCGTCCCAGACCGAGGCGAAGGTCGGGTCGTTCTGCTGGCGCGTCAGGACATCGTGAGCTGATCCACTGGACACCGGACCATCGTACCGGCGTGGGGCGGGGCCAGGAGGCGCGGCCCGACCGGTCAGTCCAGGGCACCCTTGTGCCGTCGGTACGCCGACACCGTCGGGTCGCCCGTCAACCAGAAACGCCAGGGGAACGTCGCTCCGCCGGCGATCCCGCCGACGCCGGTCCGCGGGCCGCGGGAGATCCGCGGGACCGCGCCGGTCCCGGACGGCCCGGGCACCGTCTCCGACAGGAGCTCCTCGATGACACGGGCCGGCCCGGCGGAGGCGAGCCGCGCCTCCAGGCCGGGAGCCAGCGTGAGCACGTACGGTCCGGACCCGTCGAGGAGCGTCGTGCCGTCGTCCTCACCGAGGACGGCGCCGAGCGCCCCGCCGAGGTTGCCGGGACCACGGGCGAGCGCGACGTCCGGCACCGGGCCGCGGCGAGCCCGCGCGGTCTCGGTGCCGTCGACCACCTCGGCGCCGCGGAGCAGGGACCCGGAGGAGATCCCGGCGGGAGCACTGACCACGTTGACGCACGTGTGGATGCCGTACGAGCGGTAGGCGTAGAGCGTCCCGGGCGGCCCGAACAGGTGACGGTTGCGCGGTGTCGGCCCACGGTGCCCGTGCGAGCCGGGGTCCGTGGGGCCGAAGTAGGCCTCGACCTCGGTGATGCGGAGGCTCACGCCCTTCCCCGTGATCGTCGCTCCGAGCAGTGCCGGTGCGGAGATCGGCGCCGGCTCGGAGAGGAGTGCGAGCGTCGGTTCGGTCATCGCGTGAACGGCATGCCCTCCGCCAGGTCGTGGACGCGCCGCGTCAGCGCCGCCAGCTGTTCGGCGACGCGGTCCGGCGCGGTACCACCGACGCCCGCGCGGGACGCGACACTGCCCTCGATCGACAGCACACTGCGCACCTCGCTCGTGAGGTGCTCGGAGACCGTCAGGTACTCCGCGTCCGTCGGGGCGTCGAGCTCGATGCCACGCTCCTCGCAGTACCGCACCAACGCCCCGGAGATCTCGTGGGCGTCGCGGAACGGCACCCCCTGCCGCACCAGCCACTCGGCGACGTCCGTCGCGAGCGAGAACCCCTGCGGCGCCAGCTCGGCCATGCGATCGGTGTCGAACGACAGCGTCGCGATCATCCCGGTGAAGGCCGGGAGCAGGACCTCGAGCTGCGCGACGGAGTCGAAGACGGGCTCCTTGTCCTCCTGCAGGTCGCGGTTGTACGCCAGCGGGAGGCCCTTGAGCGTCGCGAGCAACCCGGTCAGGTTGCCGATCAGCCGACCGGACTTGCCGCGAGCGAGCTCCGCGATGTCCGGGTTCTTCTTCTGCGGCATGATGCTCGACCCGGTCGAGAACGCGTCGTGGAGCCGGACGAAGCCGAACTCCTTCGTGTTCCACAGGATGATCTCCTCCGCCAGGCGGGACACGTCGATCCCGATCTGGGCGAGCACGAAGGCGAACTCCGCCACCACGTCGCGCGCGGCCGTCGCGTCGATCGAGTTGTCCGCCGGGCGCGCGAAGCCGAGCTCCTGCGCGATCGCCGCGGGGTCGAGGCCGAGCGAGCTGCCGGCCAGGGCGCCCGCGCCGTAGGGGCTCACGCTGGCGCGGTCGGCCCAGTCACGGAGACGTTCGAGGTCCCGGACGAGGGGCCACACGTGGGCCAGCAGGTGGTGCGCGAGGAGCACCGGCTGCGCGTGCTGCAAGTGCGTCCGACCCGGCATGATCGCGCCCGGGTGCTCGTTCGCCTGCTGCGAGATCGCGTCGACCAGGTCGATGACGAGGTGCCCGATGCGGCGACCGTGGTCGAGCATGTGCATGCGCCCGAGGGTCGCGATCTGGTCGTTGCGGCTGCGGCCGGCGCGGAGCTTCCCGCCGAGTTCCGGCCCGACGTCGGCGATGAGCAGCCGTTCGAGCGCGCCGTGCACGTCCTCGTCGCCGTCCGCCGGCTGCAGTTCGCCGGTCGCGTGCGCCGCTTCGAGGCGGTCGAGGCCGGCGAGCATCCGGGCGAGCTCGTCCTCGGTCAGGTACCCGGCGGTGTGGAGCGCCCGGGCGTGGGCGCGCGAGCCGGCGATGTCGTACGGGGCGAGCTGCCAGTCGAACTGGGTCGAGCGGGACAGCGCGGCGAGTTCGGCGCTCGGGCCGTCGGCGAAGCGGCCGCCCCAGAGGGCGCCGGCGTTGGTGGCGTCGGTCTTGGTGGGCTGGTTCACGTCGGTCACTTCTGTCCCTCGTCGTTCGTGTGCTCGGGGTGGCGGCTGCTCGGGTGGGGCATCGCTGCTCGGTGCGGGCGGGTACGCGGTCAGTTGGCGAGGTCGCGGCGGGCGGAGATCCTGCTCGGCAGCGACCAGATGTCGATGAAGCCCTTCGCCGGCACCTGGTCGAACGCGTCGCCGGTGTCGTACGTCGCCAACTCGAAGTCGTAGAGGCTCTGGCTCGAGCGCCGGCCGGTGACGACCGCGCGACCGCCGTGCAGTCGCAACCGGAGGTCACCGGACACGTGCTGCTGGGTGTGGTCGATGAAGGCGTCCAGGCTGCGCTTCAGGCCGCCGAACCACAGCCCGTCGTACACCAGGTCCGCCCAGTCGGCCTCGACCGTCCGCTTGTACCGGATGACGTCGCGTTCCAGGGTGAGGCTCTCGAGTTCCTCGTGCGCCGCGATGAGTGCGATGGCCGCGGGTGCCTCGTAGACCTCCCGGGACTTGATCCCGACGACGCGGTCCTCGACCACGTCGATCCGGCCGACCCCGTGCTTGCCGGCCAGGGCGTTGAGCTCCTGGACGACGCGCAACACGCTGAACCGTTGCCCGTCGATCGCGACCGGGACGCCCTGCTCGAAGGTGACGGTCACCTCGTCCGGGTCGCGTGCGATGGTCGGGTCCTGCGTGTAGGCGTAGAGGTCCTCGGGCGGGGCGTTCCACGGGTCCTCGAGCACACCGGTCTCGACGGCACGACCCCAGACGTTCTGGTCGATCGAGTACGGCGACCGCTCCGACTGTTCGATCGGGAGGCGGCGCTCCTGCGCGTCGGCGATCGCCCGGTCGCGGGTGAGGGCGAGGTCCCGCACCGGCGCGACGGTCGTCAGGTCGGGAGCGATGGCGGCGACGGCGGCCTCGAACCGCACCTGGTCGTTGCCCTTGCCCGTGGAGCCGTGCGCCACGCTGTCCGCGCCGAGCTGCTTCGCGGTGAGGGCGAGGTGCTTGGCGATGAGCGGTCGACTCAGCGCGGAGACCAGCGGGTAGCGCTTCTGGTAGAGGGCGTTGGCCTTGAGCGCCGGGACGAGGTAGTCGTCGGCGAACTCGTCCTTGGCGTCGACGACGATCGACTCGACGGCACCGCAGTCGAGGGCTCGCTGCCGCACGGCGTCCATGTCCTCGCCGTCCTGGCCGACGTCGACCGCGAGCGCGACGACCTCCTTGCCGGTCGCGTCACGCAGCCAGCCGATGCCGACGGAGGTGTCGAGTCCGCCGGAGTACGCCAGGACGACGCGGTCAGCCACGTGGGTCTCCCTCGGTCAGGCCGTCGCGGACACGCTGGTCGACGCCGGCGCTCCCGTCGCGTTGGCGGCGAGGAGCCAGGCGAGCAGCGCCTTCTGGGCGTGCAGGCGGTTCTCCGCCTCGTCCCAGATGATGCTGCGCGGCCCGTCGATCACCTCGGCCGTGACCTCGAAGCCGCGGTCGGCCGGCAGGCAGTGCATGAAGACCGCGTCGTCGGCCGCGTGCGCCATCAGGGCGTCGTCCACCCGGTACCCGTGGAAGGTGTCGAGGCGCGCCTGCTTCTCGTCCTCCTTGCCCATCGACACCCAGGTGTCCGTGACGACGACGTCCGCGCCGGCGACGGCCGCGACCGGATCCGTCACGACGAGTGCGGAGCCGCCGGTCTCGGCGGCGCGACGCTCGGCGTCGGCGACGACCTCGGGAGCGGGCGAGAACTCCGACGGAGCGGCAACCCGCACGTGCATGCCCGCCGTCGTGCCCGCGAGCAGGTACGACTGCGCCATGTTGCTCGCGCCGTCACCGATGAAGGCGACGGTCTGACCGGCCAGGGTCCCGCGGTGCTCACGGATGGTCAGCAGGTCGGCGAGCAGCTGGCACGGGTGGAAGTCGTCGGAGAGCGCGTTGACGACGGGGACGCTCGTCTTCGCCGCCATCTCCTCGAGCCCCGCCTGACCGTAGGTGCGCCAGACGATCGCCGAGACCATGCGCTCGAGCACCCGGGCGGTGTCGGACGGGGTCTCCTTGCCGCCGAGCTGGCTGTTCGCGGTGGAGATGATGAGCGGGCTGCCGCCGAGGTCGGAGATGCCGACGTGGAAGGACACCCGCGTCCGGGTCGAGGACTTGTCGAAGATCACCGCGACGCTCTGCGGGCCGGCGAGGGGCTTCGCGCCCCAGCGGTCGGCCTTCATCTGCTCGGCGAGGTCGAGGATCGCGGACTGTTCCGCCTGGCTGAGGTCGTCGTCGCGGAGGAAGTGGCGGGTCATGCGGAGGTCTCCTGGGCGGCAGCGACCGCCGCGAGGCTCTGGCCGAGGATCGACACGAACTCGTCGATCTCGGCGTCGGACACGATGAGCGGCGGCGCGATGCGCAGGCTCGACTCGTTCGGGGCGTTGATGATGAGTCCGCGTTCGAGCGCGGCGGCGTTGACGGCGGCGGCGACCGGCGCGGTCAGGCCGACGCCGATGAGCAGACCGCTGCCCCGGACCTCGTCCACCAGGGGCGACGCGATGCTCGCGATGCCCGCCCGGATGCGCTCGCCCTTCGTCACGGCACCCGCGACGAGGTCGGCGCGTTCGATCTCCTCGAGCACGGCGTTCGCGACGCGGGTGCCGAGCGGGTTGCCTCCGAAGGTCGAACCGTGCTGGCCCGCCGAGAACAACTCGGACGCCCAGCCGAACGTGACCAGGGCGCCGATCGGGAACCCGCCGGCGATGCCCTTCGCGATCGTGACCGCGTCGGGCTCGAAGCCGTGGCCCTGGAACGTGAACCAGTTCCCGGTGCGTCCGACACCGGTCTGGATCTCGTCGAGGATGAGCAAGGCGCCGTGCTCCTCGGTCAGGCGGCGGGCGGCGAGGAGGAAGCCCTCCGGCAGGTCGACCACGCCCGCCTCGCCCTTGATCGGCTCGAGGACCAGGGCGGCGACGGTGTCGTCGATCGACTCCTCGAGCGCGGCGACGGTGGAGTCGATGTGTTCCACGCCGGGCACCATCGGCAGGAAGTCCGCCTGGAGCGCGGGCTTCCCCGTGAGCGCGAGCGCGCCCATGGTGCGGCCGTGGAAGCCCTGCTTGAGCGCGAGGATGCGGGTCTTGCGACCATCGACGCCCTTGTTGAGCCGCGCGAGCTTGAAGGCGGCTTCGTTCGCCTCGGCGCCCGAGTTGCCGAAGTACACGCGCCCGGCCTCGCCCGCACCGGTGATGCGCTTCAGCCGTTCGGCGAGTTCGAGCTGCGGCGGTGTCGCGAAGTAGTTCGACACGTGCACGAGCTTGGAAGCCTGGTCGGTGATCGCCTCGACCAGCGCAGGGTGCGCGTGGCCGAGGGAGTTCACGGCGATCCCGGCGAGGAAGTCGAGGTACTCCTTGCCCTCGACGTCCCAGACGCGGCAGCCCTGGCCGCGTTCGAGCATGATCTTCGGCGGGGTCAGGGATCGCATGAGCGACGCCCCGAACCGGTCGTTCCAGGTCTCGGTCTGCGTCTCGGTGCTCACTGCGCGTGTCCCTTCTCGGTCGTGTCGGCGTCGTGCTTCCCCGCGGTGTCCGTCGGCGCGGCGACGCGTCGGCCGATCTCGGCGTGGGTCATCTGGTTCTCGGTGCGGCGGCTCGGGTCCGGGATCACCTCGGTGCCGGCACCGCGGAGCGTGAAGACCTCGAGCAGGATCGAGTGCGGGATGCGCCCGTCGATGATGGTCGCGCCACCGACCCCGCCGACCACGGCGTCGAGGCACGCGGTCATCTTCGGGATCATGCCCGACTCGAGGGACGGCAGCAGCGCCCGGAGCTCCTCGACCGAGATGAGGTCGACGATCGAGTCGCGGTCGGGCCAGTTGCGGTACAGGCCCGGCACGTCCGTGAGCATCATGAGCTTGGACGCCTTGAGCGCGATCGCGAGGGCTCCGGCGGCGGCGTCGGCGTTCACGTTGAGCGCTTGGTCCGGGTGCGCGTCGTCGATCGCGATGCTCGAGACCACCGGGATGCGACCGGCTTCGATCGCGGCGAGGACGCCGCTCGGATCGACGTGCGTGATGTCCCCGACGTGTCCGAGGTCGAAGTGCTCGCCGTCGACGACGACGCCCTTCTTCTCGCCCGTGAAGAGCGACCCCCCGTCACCGAACACCCCGACCGCCAGGCCGTCTCCGTGCTCGTTCATCAGATCGACGATCTCGCGGTTGACCTCGCCGGCGAGGACGTCGCGCACGACCGAGATCGCCTCGGTCGTCGTCACCCGGTAGCCGCCGCGGAACTCCGACTCGATGCCCTGTTCCTTGAGCGCCGCCGAGATCTGCGGACCGCCACCGTGCACGACGACGGGGTGCAGGCCCGCGTAGCGCAGGTACACCATGTCCTCCGCGAAGGCCCGCTTGAGGTCGTCGTTCACCATGGCGTTCCCGCCGAACTTGACGACGACGATCTTCCCCGAGAACCGCTTCAACCACGGCAGGGACTCGATGAGCGTCGCGGCCTTGACCGCCGCGAGCTCGTGTTCCTCTTGCTTCGTCAGGTCGCTCATCAGCTGGAGTACGCGCTGTTCTCGTGGACGTAGTCGTGCGTGAGGTCGTTCGTGAGGATCGTCGCTGCGTACGGTCCCGCTCCGAGGTCGATGAGCACGTGCGTGTCGCGCGGGGTCAGGTCGACCGTGTCGCTCGGCTGGTCCGGCGCACCGGCGTGGCAGACACGGACGCCGTTCATCGAGACGTCCACCGCGTACGGATCGAACTCGGCGTCCGTGGTGCCGATCGCGGCGAGCACCCGGCCCCAGTTCGGGTCGTTGCCGAACACGGCGGCCTTGAACAGGTTGTTGCGCGCGACGCTCCGGCCGACCGTCACGGCGTCGTCCTCGCTCGCGGCGTTGACGACCTCGATGGCGATGTCGTGGCTCGCTCCTTCGGCGTCCTGCTGCAGCTGCCGGGCGAGGTCCGCGCAGACGGCCGTCAGGGCTTCCTGGAAGTCGCCGACCTCGGGTGTGACACCGCTGGCCCCGGAGGACAGCAGGACGACGGTGTCGTTGGTGGACATGCAACCGTCGGAGTCGACACGGTCGAAGGTCACGCGCGTCGCTGCGCGGAGCGCCTGGTCGAGCTCGTCGGAACCGAGGACCGCGTCCGTCGTGATGACCACGAGCATCGTCGCGAGTCCGGGCGCCAGCATGCCGGCGCCCTTCGCCATGCCGCCGACCGTCCAGCCGTCCTCGGAGACGACGGACTGCTTCGGCTTCGTGTCGGTCGTCATGATCGCGGTCGCGGCGTCGGGGCCGCCGTCCGTCGAGAGTGCGGCGCTCGCGAGGTCGACACCCCGCAGGACGGTGTCGCGGAAGGTCTGGTCCCCCACTCCGATGAGCCCCGTCGAGCAGACGACGACGTCGCCGGCACCGATGCCGAGCGCGTCGCCCACCGCCTCGGCCGTGAGGTGCGTGGTCTGGAAGCCGAAGGGCCCGGTGAAGCAGTTCGCGCCGCCCGAGTTGAGGACGACCGCTCGCGCGACGCCGTCGCCGACGACCTGGCGGGACCAGATCACGGGGTGCGCCTGCGCGCGGTTGCTGGTGAACACGGCGGCCACCGCCGCCTGCGGCCCGTCGTTGACGACGAGCGCGACGTCCGGCTTGCCGCTCGCCTTGAGTCCGGCGGTCACGCCGGCTGCGCGGAAGCCTGCTGCCGCGGTGACGCCCTGGAGGCCCGGTGCGGTCTGGGTGTTGTCGGTCACGTCGGTCACGGGGCGACTCCGTCCACGCTGAGGCCCAGGGTCTCGGGGAAGCCGAGGGCGATGTTCGTCGACTGGACGGCGGCACCCGCGGTGCCCTTCGCCAGGTTGTCGAGGGCGCTGACCGCGACCACGCGGCCGGCGGCTTCGTCGACGGCGATGCCGATCAGCGCCGTGTTGGCGCCGATCGTGTCCGCGACACGCGGGAACTCGCCCTCGGGGAGGAGGTGCACGAACGGCTCGTCGGCGTACGCCTGCTCCCACGCGAGTCGGACGTCGCGGGCGCTGACGCCCGGCGCGAGCTTCGCCGTCGTCGTCGCGAGGATGCCGCGCGACATCGGGACGAGGACGGGCGTGAACGAGATGGTGACGTCGGACGCACCGGCGACGACGAGGTTCTGCTGGATCTCCGGGATGTGTCGGTGCTTCCCGCCGACGCCGTACGCGCTCGCGGAGCCCATGATCTCGGACGCGAGGTACGTCGTCGCGAGCTTCTTGCCGGCCCCGCTCGGGCCGACGCTCAGCACGGCGACGATGTCGTCCGACTCGACCAGCCCCGCCTGGATGCCCGGCTGGATGCCGAGCGTGACCGCTGTCACGTTGCACCCGGGCACCGCGATGCGCTTCGTCCCGACGAGCGCCGACCGCTGCCGTCCCTGCGCGGCGATGTCGTCGACGTCGCGCCACTCGTCCGCCGAACCCGGCGCCGGGGCCGCGTGCAGCAGCTCGGGCAGGCCGTAGGTCCAGGCGCCGTGGTAGTCGCCACCGTAGAAGGTCTCCCACGCCGCCGGGTCCGTCAGGCGGTGGTCCGCGCCGCAGTCCACCACGAGGGCGTCGTCACCGAGCTCCGCCGTGATCACGCCGGACTGCCCGTGCGGCAGCGCGAGGAACACCACGTCGTGCCCGCGCAGGTTCTCCGCCGTCGTCTCGACGAGGGTCAGGTGCGACAGCGAGCGGAGGTGCGGCTGCGTCGCGATGAGCGGCTGTCCGGCGTTCGAGAACGCCGTCACCGTCCTGACGTCGAACTCGGGATGGGCGGAGAGCACGCGCAGGAGCTCACCGCCCGCGTAGCCGGAGGCTCCCGCCACGGCGACGGATACGGACATGGGATTCCACCTTTGGTCGGACTGGTCGTCGAGAGAGTCGGAGGCGGCGGCCCCGGGCGGTGCTGGTCCCGATGGGATCAGTCGCGCAGGGTCGCCCCGAATCGCTCGCCGGCACGTCGGACTGCGCCGTCGCGGGCCTCGGTGGCCTCGGCAGCGGTCAGCGTGCGGTCCGTGGCGCGGAAGCGCAGCGCGAACGTCAGGGACTTCTGTCCCTCGTCCACGCCAGTGCCCCGGTAGTCGTCCACGAGCCGAGCATACTCCAAGAGCTCTCCGGCACCAGATCGCACCGCGTCGAGCACCCCACCCGCGGGGACGTCGGCAGCGACCACCAGCGAGAGGTCCTGCGTCGCCGCCGGGTACGACACGATCGGCGCCACCGAGACGAGCTCGGGTGCGGCTGCGACGAGGGCGTCGAGGTCGAGTTCGAGGACGGCGACCACGCGCGGCAGCACAGCGGCCTCGGTGAGCTCGGGCAGGAGCTCGCCCGCCACGCCCACGACGGTGTCGCCGACGAGGAGCGACGCCGCACGGCCGGGGTGCAGGGACGGGTGCGTCGTCTGGGCCACGGTCAGCTCGACCCCGACCGCCCACGCGACGGTGCGGGCAGCGTCGAGTGCGTCCGCGATCCCGTAGGGCTCGGCCTGCACGCCCGGCTGCTTCACGACGCGGTTGCCGGTGAGCAGGGCCGAGACGTGGAAGGGCTGTGCGGGGAGCGAGCCGTCGAGCGCGGCCAGCGTCTCGCGATCGGGCAGCACGGCGCCGGCCGGAACCGTGTCGGTGCCGAGCGTGGCACCCGCGACCGGCAGGAACACCCGGGACGTCTCGTACAGCGCGACGTCGACGAGACCGCGGGAGACGTTCCGCCGGGCGGCGTCGACGAGGGCCGGGAGTCCACTGCGGCGGAGGAGGCTCTGCTCGCTGTCGAGCGCGTTCGCGAGCACGACGCTCGGACCCCCGTCGCCGTCGATGCCGGGGTAGGCGTCCTGCGTGGCCTGCGACACGAACGGAGCGGTGACGGCCTCGACGAGACCCGCTGCGGCCAGGGCGGCCGAGACGCGGCGCCGAGCCTGCTGGTGCGTCGTGAGACCACGGCCGGGCGGGGCGACGGGCAGCACGCTGGGGATGCGGTCGTAGCCCACGACCCGCGCCACTTCCTCGACGAGGGTGGTGTCGTCGGTGAGGTCGGAGCGCCAGGTCGGCGGGGTCACGGCCAGCACCGAACCGTCGACGTCGACGGAGCACCCGATGGCGCGGAGGGTGTCGATGACCTCGGCATCGGTGTACTCGACGCCCATCAGCTCGGACGGACGGGAGATCCGCATCGAGAGCGTCGGGCGCGGGGCCGCGTCGACGAGCGTCGAACCGAGGGTGTCGGGCGTCCCGCCGGCGAGGTCGACGAGCAGCTCGACCGCGCGGTTCGCCGCGGCTTCGGCCACCATCGGGTCGACGCCGCGCTCGAAGCGACGGGATGCCTCGCTCGGCAGCTTGTGCCGACGGGCGGTCCGAGCGATCGAGACCGGGTCGAAGCCGGCCGCCTCGATCAGGACGTCCGTCGTGGTGCCGGAGATCTCCGTCCGGGCGCCGCCCATCACGCCGGCGAGACCGACCGCGCCCGCGTCGTCGGTGATGACGAGGTCTTCCGGGTCGAGGGTGCGCTCGACGCCGTCGAGAGTCGTCAGCGTCTCACCCGGCGTGGCGCGACGGACACCGAGCCCGCCCTGCACCTCGGCCAGGTCGTACCCGTGGAGGGGCTGCCCGAGCTCGAGCATGACGTAGTTCGTGATGTCGACCGGCAGCGAGATCGACCTGACACCGGCGAGCGCGAGCCGGGACACCATCCATGCCGGTGTCTTCACCGTCGGGTCGATGCCGCGGACGACGCGGGTGACGAACGTGTGCGCGCCGACCCGGCCGCGGACGGGCGCTCGGTCGTCGATCTTCACCGGGAAGCCCTCGGCCGAGCGCGGCGCGACGCGCTCGGCGGGGTCGTGGAAGCTCGCGCCGGTGGCGTGCGAGTACTCCCGAGCGACGCCCCGCATGCTCAGCACGTAGCCGCGGTCGGGCGTGACGTTGATCTCGACCGCCGCGTCGTCGAGGCCGAGGAGGGCGATGGCGTCCGCGCCGACCTCGGGCTCCATGCCGAGGTCGGCGAAGCGGAGGATGCCGTCGTGCTCGTCACCCAGGCCGAGCTCGCGGGCGGAGGCGATCATGCCGTCCGACACGTGCCCGTACGTCTTGCGCGCGGCGATCGGGAACGGACCGGGCAGCACGGCGCCGGGGAGCGTCACGACGACGAGGTCACCGACGTCGAAGTTGTGCGCACCGCAGACGATGCCGCGGGGCTCGGCCTCGCCGACGTCCACCTGGCACCAGTTGATGGTCTTGCCGTTCTTCTGCGGCTCCGGCTCGCGCTCGAGCACGCGGCCGACGACGATCGGACCGGTGAGGTCGTACGTGTGGACGTCCTCTTCCTCGAAGCCGACCGACACGAGCGCCGCGTGGACGTGCTCGAGGGTGACGTCGTCGGGGAGGTCGACCGACTCGCCGAGCCAACGGAGTGGGACGCGCATCAGACCACCGTTCCGAACTGCTGCGAGAAGCGGATGTCGCCCTCGAGGAAGTCACGCATGTCGTTCAGGCCGTTGCGGAACTGCAGGGTCCGCTCGATGCCCATGCCGAAGGCGAAGCCCTGGTACTCCGCTGGGTCGATGCCCGCCGAGCGCAGGACGTTGGGGTTGACCATGCCGCAGCCGCCCCACTCGACCCACCGAGCACCGCCCTTCGCGTTGGGCTGCCAGACGTCCATCTCGGCGCTGGGCTCCGTGAAGGGGAAGTAGTTCGGCCGGAGACGGATCTGAGCCTCGGCGCCGAACATCTGCCTGGCGAAGTGCTCGAGCGTGCCGCGGAGGTGGGCCATCGTCAGGCCCTTGTCGATCGCGATGCCCTCGACCTGGGTGAAGACCGGCAGGTGCGTGGCGTCGAGCTCGTCGGCGCGGTACACGCGACCCGGCGCGATGACGTACAGGGGCAGCTCGCGCGAGAGCAGGGAACGCACCTGCACCGGGGACGTGTGCGTCCGCATCACCAGGTGACGGTCGACGGGCTCGACGAAGATCGTGTCGGCCATCGCCCGCGCGGGGTGGTCGGGATCGAAGTTCAGGGCGTCGAAGTTGAACCACTCGTGCTCGAGCTCGGGGCCTTCCGCGACTTCCCAACCCATGCCGACGAAGATGTCGGCGACGGCTTCGTTCAGCAGAGACAGCGGGTGGCGGGAGCCCGGCGACCGGTGCGAGGGCAGCGCCGTGACGTCGACGCGTTCGGCTTCGAGCCGTGCGCGTTCCTCTGCCTCGGCGAGCACCGACTCCTGCTCGGCGATCGCCCTGTTCACCTGCCCGCGGGCCTGTCCGACGAGCTTGCCGGCGGCGGCCTTCTGCTCCGGGGGCACGCTGCGCATCGACGCGTTCATCCGCGCCAACGCCGACTGCTCGCCCGTGTGCTCGGCCCGGGCCTGCTTCAGCTCGGCGACGGTCGTCGTGGCGCGGACCGCGGCGAGGGCCCGGTCCACCGCGTCGGCGACGGCCGATTCGCTGATCTCGAGAGGTTCTGACACGAGGCCCAAGCCTACCGGCCGCCGGGATACCGGCGTCCCGCACCGCTCGGACGGTGAACGGACCGACGTGCTCAGCGGCCTGTGGAGGAGGTAGCCACCCGTTGCGCGAACGCTGACTCGTACAGGCACACGGAAGCGGCGGTGGCGAGGTTCATCGACTCCGCCTTGCCGTAGATGGGGACCTTCACGGCGCGGTCGACCAGGGCGAGGTCCTCGGAGGTGAGCCCGCGGGCCTCGTTGCCGAACACCCACGCCGTCGGCCCGTCGAGCATGCCGTCGACCCGGACGTCGGGCAGGTCGTCGCCGGACACGTCGGCCGCCAGGACCGTGTAGCCGAGGGCACGTGCGCGGTCGACGGCGTCGGACAGCGTCACGCCGACCGAGACCGGGACGTGGAAGAGGGACCCGGTGGTCGACCGGACGACCTTCGGGTTGTACGGATCGACGCTCCGGCCGGTGAGGACGACGGCGTCCGCACCCGCCGCGTCGGCGGCGCGGATGATCGTGCCGGCGTTGCCCGGGTCACGCACCTGCTCGAGGATCGCGACGATCCCCGGGAGGCCGCCCCGCGCCTCCTGGACCGCGTCGAGCGAGACGTCGGTTGCGGGGTCGGGGAACACGTCCTTGACCGAGGTCGGGAACTGCTGGCACACCGCCACGACACCCTGCGGGGTCACCGTGTCCGCCATCGTCTCGAGCACCTGTTCGGTGACGAACCAGGTGTCGACCGGTGCGTCGTCGAGCGCGTAGCGCGCTGCCGCCGTGGGCGTGACGTACAGCTCGCGCAGCAGGTCGGGGCGGTACTCGATCGCCTCACGCACCGCCTGCGGGCCCTCGAGCAGGAACAGCCCGGTGTCGGCACGCACGTCCTTCTTCGACAGCGCTGCGACGGCCCGGACACGGCCGGCCTTGGTGTTCTCGAGGAGATCGCTCACGACACGAGTCTACGAATCCGGGAACGACGAAGCCCCCGCCGCAGACGACGGGGGCTTCGTGAGCAGTGCTGGCGACTACGCGGCCTTCGGAGCCGAGGTGTCGGCCGGGAGCGCCTTCTTGGCGGTCTCGACGAGCGCCGCGAACGTCTCGGGGTTGTTCACCGCGAGGTCCGCGAGGATGCGACGGTCGACCTCGACGCCGGCCAGACCCAGACCCTGGATGAGGCGGTTGTAGGTGAGGCCGTTCGCACGCGACGCGGCGTTGATGCGCTGGATCCAGAGGCGACGGAACTCGCCCTTCTTCGCGTGACGGTCGCGGTACGCGTAGACGAGGGAGTGGGTGACCTGCTCCTTGGCCTTGCGGTACAGACGCGAACGCTGACCGCGGTAGCCCTCGGCGCGCTCGAGGATGACGCGGCGCTTCTTGGCGGCGTTGACCGCTCTCTTGACTCGTGCCATTGATCTATTCCTTTACGTTCCGCCGGCTCAGTGGCCGAGAAGCTTCTTGACGTTCTTCGCGTCGGCCTTCGCGAGGACCTGGTCCTCGTTGAGGCGGGCCTTGCGCTTGGCGGGCTTGACCTCGAGGTTGTGACGCATACCGGCCTGCTGCTTCATGATCTTGCCGCTGCCGGTGACCTTGAAGCGCTTCTTCGACCCGGAGTGGGTCTTCTGCTTGGGCATGGTGGTGCCTTTCCGTGGGATGGATGGGAGCCGCGTCGTTGCGGAGTGGTCGGTGGACCTATTCGGCCGGGGTCTGCGACTGCTCGGACGTGGCCGGCGCTTCCGCACCGTCCTTGCCCTTGGCAGCGTGCTCCGACGCGCGACGCTCGGCCTTCTGAGCAGCGCGCTTGGCGTTCTGCTCACCCTTGACGTCGGACTTGTTCTTGAGCGGGGCGATGATCATCGTCATGTTGCGGCCGTCCTGGGTCGGACGCGACTCGACGACGCCGAACTCGGCGATCTCCTCGGCGAACTTCTGGAGGAGTCGGACACCCTGTTCCGGACGCGACTGCTCGCGGCCGCGGAAGAGGATCATCGCCTTCACCTTGTCGCCACCGAGGAGGAAGCCCTCGGCGCGCTTGCGCTTCGTCTCGTAGTCGTGCGTGTCGATCTTCAGGCGGAAACGGACTTCCTTGAGGTCCGTGTTGACCTGGTTGCGACGCGCTTCCTTGGCCTTCTGAGCGGCCTCGTACTTGAACTTTCCGTAGTCCATGATCTTGGCCACGGGCGGCTTCGAGTTCGGCGCGACCTCGACCAGATCCAGCTCGGCTTCCTGCGCGAGGCGCAGTGCGACGGCGATGGGGACAACGCCGACCTGCTCGCCCTGGGGGCCGACGAGTCGGACCTCGGGGACGCGGATTCGGTCGTTGGTACGGGGATCGGGAATGCGGAGCTCCTTCAATCAGGTGGTGGCCGTCCGGGGCATCTGCCCTGGGCGACGGCACGAGAGAGGAGATCTGACGCACGGATCCACGATCCGCTCGACAGCCGCCCGACGCCGCCCCGTGGGACGGCCTGCCGCGCTGGTGACCAGCACGGCGGAGCGGTTGGGACCCGGTAGCCTGGTGGTGCACGGCCGCGGGTGGGAGAGACTCCTCTTTCAAGACGCAGTTCGAGCACCCGAGGGCGCACGGACAGCATCTGCCGCGACAGAGTCTAGCAGAGGAGCACCGTGACCGACACCCCGCCGAACGAGCCCACCGGCGCCGACGAGGCCCGTGACATCGCGGAGGTGCCGGCCGTCGAGCTCATCAACACCGTCGCGGTGCACCTGCTCAGTGCCGCGGCGGTGAAGGTCGGGCTGGCCGACGACCCGCAGGAACAGACCGACCTCGACGAGGCACGCAAGCTCATCACCGCGCTCGCCGGCCTCGTCACCGCGGCGGCGACCGAGATCGGCGACCACCACGCCCGCCCCCTCCGCGACGGGCTCCGGTCGGTCCAGCTCGCGTTCCGCGAGGCGTCGACGATCCAGGACGCACCGGGCGCGGGACCGGGCGAGAAGTACACCGGCCCCGTCAACTGAGTCACGTGACCGGTGACGGACGGGAGGCGCGGGGCGGACGGCACCGCGCCTCCCGTCCGTCAGGCGGTCGCGTTCGCGAGCCGCTGCTCCGACCGACGGATCACGACGCGCTGCGCGCGACCAGCCGCTCGACCGCGGCGAGTGGGATGCCGACCCAGCCGGGCCGGTTCCGGGTCTCGTAGACGACCTCGTACACGGCCTTGTCCAGCTCGAACGCGTCGAGCAGCTCGCGGTGCACACGGAGGTCGGTGCCCGTCCCCCGCTGGTACCCGTCGAGGAACGCCGAACGGGCGCTGTGTGCCCACTCGCCCGCGTCCACGGGGTCGGCGTCCTGGGCGAGTGCACCCGCGACGTAGTCGAAGGACCGCAGCATGCCGGCGACGTCGCGGAGTGTGACGTCCGGGAGCGATCGTTCGGCGAGCGGCCGGAGCGGTTCACCCTCGAAGTCGAGGAACACCCATCCACGCGGCTCGGGCGCCGCGAGCACCTGACCGAGATGCAGGTCGCCGTGGATGCGCTGGAGGTCGGGCCACGCCGCCTGCTCGGCGCGGGCGTACACGGACCGTACGGCGTCGAGGTGGTCCGCGACCGCGGGGGCTTCGCGGGCGGCAGCGGCCAGGCGACGGTGCATGGCGTCGATCGCGGCCGTCCGGCGTTCCTCGTCGGCGGGTTCGGTGGGGAGTGCCGTGGCGAGCGTCCGGTGCACCTCGGCGAGCGCGGCGCCGAGTCGGTCGGCCGCGGACGAGGACGAGGTCCCCGCACGCGCGTCACGGAGTGCGACGCGCCAGGCGTCCTCGAGACCGGGGAGGAACTCCTGCGCGAAGGCGAGGTGGCCGGTCGCGGTGCCGTCGGGCCTGCCTGCGTCGGGCCAGGTGCCGCGGAGCGCCCCGTAGACGCGGGGGACGCGTGCGCTGCCGGCTGCCGACAGGGCGAGCTGCGTGGTGACGTCCGGGTTGTCGCCGTGGTGCAGGACCCGGAACACCTTCACGATGACCTGCTCACCGGAGTCGGTGTCGCAGATGATCGAGGTGTTCGACTGTTCGCCGCTGAGCACCCGGGAGGCGGTCACGGTCCCGATCGGTCGGAGGCTCTGGGCGTCGGCGTCGATGCGGGCGGCGAGCTCGCGCACCCACTCCTGGTCGGTGGTGGCGTCGCGGACCGCTCCGTCGGCGCCGAGCGTCACGGGCGCCTGGTACAGGACCGGGCCGGTGGGGGCCTCGTCGAGCACGAGCCGCGTGCCGTCGTCCTGCGCGACGGTGTGCAGACGGGGCTCGGCACCCTTCGCCGTGTACCAGCGCTGGTGGGCGATCCAGCCCTCGAGCGTTCCGTCGGTCAGCTCGCCGGTGGGGGCGTCGGGCACGTGGTCGCTCATGCGGCGAACGGTACGCGCCGCGGCCTGGGGCGGTACGAGGCTGTGGCTCCGGAGGCGACGACGATCATCCCTCCACAGCACTGAGGGCGGACGCGGTCGTCCACGGAACGCGACGGGGGCGATGACGTGCGGACCGGCGCGGACGAGACTCGACGGCATGCAGACCACGCACCAGGAGCCGCTCGGCCACACCGGACCCCGCTGCACGTGGCGCATCGGCGACGACCGTCGACTGCCCGCGCTCGAACCCTTCGCGGACGACGTCCGTCGCCGCGACGCCGTCGTGCTGCGGGAGACGCTCTGGGACACGGACGACCGAGTCCTCGCGGCCGAGGGCGTCGAGCTGCTCCGCTCCGACACCGGGTGGTGGATCGACCGGGGCGCCGGGCCCGTGCCGTTGACGGGGGACCTCGACCGAGGGGCACCCCCGGCGGACGGGGCGGCACCGGCAGGAACGGACGACGTGCCGCGCGACGCGGTCGAGGTGTTCCTCCGCGGCCGCGCACTCCGGACCGTCCGGGTGCGGGACACCACCACGGTGCTCGTCGAACTCCGCGGTCGCGACGGACGACTCCGGGCCGAGGTGGCCGACGTCCGCGTGGACGAGGGCGATCCGGACACCGCGCTGCTCCGGTCCGCGCGGTGGTGGGCGCTGAGCGACGACGGACGATCGGGACCGGTCGCCCGCGCGGCCGAACGGGCACTCGCGGACGCGGCCGAACCCGCGGCCGATGCCGCCGACGCGGCACGAGCGCCCCGGATGCCGCCGGCACGTCGGAGCGGGACGTCCGGACGACCTCGACGCGGGTCGGCCGCCGCCGCCCTCCGCGCGGTGCTCCGGTCGTTGCGGGCCGACCTCGTCGCCGTCGACCCGCGCGTCCGGGCCGACGAACGCGAGGCGGTGCACGACCTCCGGAAGGTGCTGCGCCGGCTGCGGAGCGTGCTGGCGGCCTACCGCGGTGCACTCGACCGTGGTGCGACCGAGACCCTCCGCGCCGAGCTCGCCGAGGTCGCCCGGGTGGCCGGGGTGGCGCGTGACGCCGAGGTCCTGCGCGACCGGCTGCTGCGGTCGGCCGCCCGCGCTCCCGAGGGGTACGTCGACGCCCTCACCCTCGACCGGATCGGCTCGCACGCGGACGCCACCCGATCGGCGGCGGCACGGGAACTCCGACGAACGCTGCGCTCGGCGACCTGGTTCCGAGCGCTGGACCACCTCGACGACCTCGTCGAGCGCACACCGCGGGGTCCCCACGCCGACGACGACGCCGCAGCCTTCGCCGTGCGACGGATCAGGAAGGAGCGGGCGCGCGTCGCGAAACGGCTCACCGGCGGCGTGGAGGGGCTGGAGGACCTGCACGAGGTCCGGAAGGCCGCGCGCCGGCTCCGGTACGCCCTGCAGGCGGCGGGCAGTGCTCCGGACCTCGGGAAGCGGTACCTCGGTCGGCTGCAGCGGGTGCAGGAGTCGCTGGGCGAGGTGCTCGACGCCGACCACGCCGTGGTCGCCTACCGGCAGCTGGCGGTGCGCGCGGCGGAGCGGGGCGAGGACACGTTCGGGTACGGCGCGCTGGCGACGACCGAGCACGCCGTCGTCGAGCGGGGCTGGGTGCGGGCGAGGAAGGTGCTCGCGAAGCTCTGACGCTCTGCGAGGATGACGGGGTGCCGCACTACCTCGAGGACCTCGCCGCCGGACAGACCTTCACGACCCCGGGTCGCACGATCACGGAGGCCGACGTGGTGTCGTTCGCCTCGTGGACGAACGACAACAACCAGGTGCACACCGACGTCGAGTTCGCCGCGAAGACCCGCTACGGGCAGCGGATCGTGCACGGACTGCTGGGCACGTCGCTCTGCCTCGGGCTCATCGCCCGCACCGGCGTCTTCGAGGGGTCGGCCGTGGCGCTGCTCGGCATCGACCAGTGGCGGTTCACGGCTCCGGTGTTCATCGGGGACACGGTGACGTGCGAGGTCGAGATCCTGTCCACGCGGCTGACGAGTTCCGGACGGACCGGCATCGTCGAACGGACGGTGTCGCTGCGGAACCAGCGGGGCGAGGTCGTGCAGCAGGGACGGATGGACGTCATGGTCCTGACGCGCGACGCCGCCATCGGCTGATCCCACGCGCTCGTCGAGCTCTGGCAAACCCCGTCACCTCTTTACAACGATGTACAACGACGCCAGCATGGAGGCATGAGCACGCTCGACGGCACCGTCGCCGCACCTGACACCGCATCCTCGTCGCCCCTGCCGCTCGCCTCCCGGCAGGACGGCACGTACCCCCGCCCCCAGCTGGTCCGTGCGCGCTGGGCCGACCTCGACGGCACCTGGTCCTTCCGGAACGACGGCGACGACCCGGCGTGGCGAGCGGGCTTCCCGGACGCGCGGGACATCGTCGTCCCGTTCCCGCCGGAGTCGGTCGCGTCGGGGATCGACGAGCCCGGCTTCCACCCCGTCGTCTGGTACGCCCGGACGATCACGCGCAGCGACCTCGACGCGGCCGGCCACGGCGAAGCGGCACCCCGACTCGTCCTGCACTTCGGCGCGGTCGACTACCGCGCCCGCTTCTGGATCGACGGACGGTTCATCGGGGAGCACGAGGGCGGACACACCCCGTTCTCGTTCGACGTCACCGAGGCGCTCGCTGGCGCCCCGGACGCCGAGCACACCCTCGTCGTCCGGGCCGAGGACGACCCGCACGACGTCACGCAGCCCCGCGGCAAGCAGGACTGGCACGAGGACCCGCACGCGATCTGGTACCGCCGGACCACCGGGATCTGGCAGACGGTCTGGCTCGAGGCCGTGCCCACGGTGTCGATCGCGTCCCTCCGCTGGACGAACGTCGACCACCAGACCGTCCGGCTGACCGTCCGCACCGCCGGCGCTCCCACGGGCGGCGAGCGCCTCCGCGTCGTCGCACGGTGGGACGAGCGCGACGAGCACCTCGCCACGGTCGAGTCCGTGCTGCCCCGGCACGCCGACGAGTTCGACGTCGTCGTGCCCGTCGCCCGGCAGACGAACGGGCAGGCCGAGGACGAACTGCACTGGACCCCCGAGACGCCCCGGCTCGTCGACGCGACCGTCACCCTGCTGCCCGCGGACGCGTCCGACCCGATCGACGTCGTCGCCTCCTACTTCGGCGTCCGCACGGTGGGCACGGACGGTGGTGCGTTCCTGCTGAACGGTCGGCGCTACGACGTCCGGAGCGTCCTCAACCAGGGCTACTGGCCGGAGTCCCACATCGCCGCCCCGTCGCGCGAGGCCCTCCGCCGCGAGGTCGAGCTCATCAAGGAGCTCGGCTTCAACGCCGCCCGGAACCACCAGAAGATCGAGGACCCCCGCTTCCTGTACTGGGCGGACCGCCTCGGGATCCTGGTGTGGGGCGAGGCGCCCGGCGCCTACGCGTTCTCCCCCCGCGCGGTGCAGCGGCTCGTGCGTGAGTGGATGGACGCGGTCGAGCGCGACGCATCGCACCCGTCGATCGTCACGTGGGTCCCGGCGAACGAGAGCTGGGGCGTGCAGCACATCGCGACCGACCCGGCGCAGCAGGCGTACGCCCGAGCACTCGCGGACGTCACGCGGGCCCTCGACCCGACCCGCCCGGTGATCTCGAACGACGGGTGGGAGCACGTCGGCTCCGACATCATCACCGTCCACGACTACGAGGGCGACGGGCCCCGCCTCGCCGCGACCTACGCGGACGAGGCAGCACGGACCGCCCTCGTCGAGGGCATCGGGCCGGCCGACCGCCGCATCCTCGTCGGTGGCGCCGTCGACCACGGGCAGCCCGTGATGCTCACCGAGTTCGGCGGCGTGAACTACCAGCCCGGCGTGCAGCGCGACGACGGGTGGGGCTACACGACGGCAGCGGACGGGGACGACTGGATCGCCCGCATCACCGCGCTGTACGACGCGATCCGCGCGAGTTCGTTCCTCGCCGGGTCCTGCTACACGCAGCTGACGGACACGATGCAGGAGACGAACGGCCTGCTGAACGCCGACCGCACGCCGAAGGTGCCGATCGAGCAGATCCGGCGGGCCGTCACCGGGCGCTGACCGCGGGGCGATCCCGCGCCGGTCGCTCCGCGCCCACGTGCGAGGATCGGGCGGTGACCAGCGTGACGGAGCCGACGCGCGCCTCCAGGCCGGCCCTGGAGGCGCGCCGCAGCGGGTGGACCACTCCCCTGCTGCTGTGGCTGGCTTCCCGCGTGGTCAGCACTGGCCTGCTCGCGACGGTCTTCGTCGTCGCGACGGCGAACGGGTGGGCGTTCGCGTCGCACCGGCGGGATCCCTCGTTCTTCACGTTCTCCGGCTCGTGGGACGCGTCCTTCTACCGGACGATCGCCGAGCACGGCTACCCGACGACCCTGCCGCTCGACGCCGGCGGCCACGTGGCGCCGAACCCGTGGGCGTTCCTGCCCGTGTTCCCGGCGCTGGCGCGGGCCGTGATGCCCCTGACCGGCGGTTCGTTCTGGATCGCCGGCGTCCTCGTCGCGACGGTCGCCGGTGCCGGCGCGTGCGTCCTGCTGTACCGGCTCGTGCTCGCCGTCGGGTACTCCCACCGGGCGCGGTGGGCCACGGCGCTGTTCGCGTTCGGGCCGACCGCCTTCCTGCTGCAGGTCGCCTACGCGGAGAGCACGTTCCTCCTGCTCCTGTTCGGCGCACTGTTGGCCCTGGTGCGGCGGCGCTACTGGCTGGTGGCACCGCTCGGGGTGGTCGCGGCGTTCACGAAGCCGGGGGTCCTGGCGCTGGCGGTGGCGCTCGCGGTGCACCTCGTCGTCCGGTGGCGGACCGAGCGGCGCGCGCTGCCGGTCCGGGACGCGGTCGGGATCGTGGTGTCCGGGCTCGTCGTCGCGGCGGCCGGGCTCGCGTGGCCCGTGATCGCGTCCGCGGTGACCGGGCGCCCGAACGCCTACCTCGACACCGAACTGTCCTGGTGGGTGGGGTTCGTCGGACGGCAGAACTTCGCGCCGCTCACCCCCTGGTTCCGGATGGCCGGGACGTGGCTCGGGCCGCTCGGCATCGTCCTCGTCGTGGCGGTCCTGGTCGGCGCGGTGTGGTTCTGGACCCGACCGGCGGTGCGGGCGCTCGGCGTGGACGTCCTGTCGTTCACCGCGTCGTACGGGCTCTACCTCGTCGCGGTGTTCCTGCCGCAGCAGAGCCTGCCGCGGCTGCTCATGCCGATGGCGCCGTTGCTCGGATCGGACGTGTTCGTGCGCACCCGGCGGCGGGCGTCGTCGTGGCTGGTCGTCGGGGTGTGCCTGCAGCCGGTCGCGATCGTGCTGCTCTGGTTCCTCGGCTACCCCTGACGCCGTCCCGACCGTGGTGCGCTACGCGTCGAACGTGTGGAACCAGGCCGTGCCGCCCGGGTGCTGCACCGTGATCATCTCGTCGAGGTCGCGGTACGGCCCGTCCTGGTTGTGGCTCGCCGACTTGATGCGGATCGTCCCGTCCGGTTCGGTGAAGACCTCGGACACGATGGTGGTGTGGTCCGGCGAGGCGTTGTCGTTCCAGTCGTAGAACACGATGTCGCCGACCCGCACCTTGTCCCGCTCGTCGAGGGAGCGCCGGGTCAGGCCGAACTCCGCCGCGTTCGCGGTCAGCCACGGGTCCATCGACGGGCAGTACGTCCACGTCGCACTGTGCTGCGCGCCGGCGTCGCGGTTGTACCAGTCCGACCGCTGCTTCCACCCCCGGGCGATGAGCGTCTGGCTGACGAAGTTCGCGCAGTCCCCGCCGATCGGGTTCATCGTCCCGTACTCGCTGAGGTTGTAGTCCTTCCAGTGCGCCATCGCGTACTGGAGCTGCCGGTCCACGTCGGTGAGTGCCGCGTACGCCAGGGTCGTCGTCGCCACCGCTGCCCCGGCGCTCGGCGTCGGCGCGCTCGTCGGGGACGGGGTGGCGGGAGCGGTGTCCTGCGTCGCACCGCTCTGGCCATCGTTCGCGGCGCTGCCGTTGCCGTCCGAGGACTGGTTCGCCGACGGCGACGGCTCGATCGCCTCGGTGAAGAGGGCGACGTCCGCGGACCCCGCCGTGTACATCGCCTGGTGCGGTGCGGTGAAGGTCACCTTCGACGCGGTCGCGCGCACGTCACGCGCCGCGATCCCGCCGACCGTCACACCCTTCACGGCCGCCAGACCGGTACCGGCGACGGTGACCGTGACGCCACCGGCGAGCGGGACCTGGGCGGGGCTGGTGGACGCTGCGACCGCCTTCGCGGACCCTCCGCCGGACGCCGTGGGGCTGCCGGACGCCGTGGGGCTGCCGGACGACCCCGTGGCCTTCCGAGGTCCGTCGTCGCCCGCGGAGCACGCGGCGACCGCCAGGCCGATCCCGGTGACACCGGCGAGGGAGAGCAGGGACCGGCGGGTCAACGAAGCAGTCATGGTGCTTCCCAGAGTAGGTGACGGCACGGCATGATCACTGGCAGGAACCACCGTCGAGAGGATCAGACCCGATGCCCGAGAGCCACGACTTCTTCGTCGCAGCCGACCCCGAATCCGTCCGCGCCCGCGTCCGCGGTGCCCTCGCCCGGGAGGGCTACACCGTCGAGGACGGCGAACAGGGCGCCCTCCGTGCGACGCGCGGCAGCATGGGCCTCACGCTGCTCATCGGCGGCCTGGCGAACGACCGCACCTTCCACACCCGCCTCGACGTGCAGATCATGGTGACGCCGGACGGTCGCACCGTCGCCCGCCTGCTCCGCGGGTCCGGCAAGTCGGCGCTCAAGGGCGGTGCGATCGGCATCGCACGCGGGAACCGCGCCTTCGAGCAGGCGGCGAACGCGATCCACGCCGACCTGACGCAGGCGGGTGTGCTCACGGAGAGCGTCCCCGGCTGAGCGAGGGCGACAGCGCACGGGAACGAGAGCCCGGCAACGACGAAGGCCACCCGATCGGGTGGCCTTCGTCATCGTGGTGGAGCTAAGGGGATTCGAACCCCTGACCTTCTCATTGCGAACGAGACGCGCTACCAACTGCGCCATAGCCCCGAGGACTCGACCACACTAGCACCCCGGTCGGCCCGACCTGAAATCGGCGGATCAGACGGCGCGGCGCCGACGCAGGATCGCGTCGATGTCAGCCTGCTGGTACGCCTCGTCGTCGAGCACACCCATCCCCGCCCACTTGCTCGGCGGAGCGGGAGGCGCGGACGGAGCGGCCGGTTCGTCCGATGCCGTCGGCGCGGCGGCCGCGGTCGACTGCGACGGTGCTGCTGCGGGCGACGCCGGCGCCCGGAGGCCGAGCCGCTCGGCGAGACGCCCCTGGTCGTGCGCCGACAGGGACGCGGCGGCCTCCTCGACGTCCGGTCGCATCCGCGAGACGCGTGCGAGCGACGGGTCGGTCTCGCCCGCGCGGATCGCGGCGGCTTCGGCCTCGGCCTCCGCCTTGGCCTCCGCCACACGCTCCTTCAGCCGTGCAGCGAGCTCGGCGGCCGACTCCGGTGCGGCAGCGGGAGCGGACGGTCGCTCGACGTAGAGCGGCTTCGGCACGGCGTTCGGGGTCCAACTCCGGTCGCGCGCCGGCTGGGTGGACCGTTCGGTCGACAGCGGCGGCGCCGGGTCCGTCCACTCGTGCGGCACCCGGGAGGCGCGGCGCGTCTCCGGCACGACCGCCGCGGTGCGGGCGCGCCTCGCCTTCGCGACCTGGTGCAGCTGGGCGAGGACGGCTGCGGACCCACCCGCGGCGACCAGCCCGGCGATCCCGACGAGCCAGGCCCCGGGCGCGGCCACGAAGACGACGACCGCCACCACGAGTCCGGCCGTGCCGAGCAGGGTGGCACCGAGCCGGGAGCGTCGCATGCGCATCGCCGTGAGCGCCGGGACCGACGAGGCACGTTCGAGCACGGGCGCCTGCTCGGCGAGTCGTCGGGTGATCTCCCGCTGGCGGGCGGCCTCGTGCGCGCGGACGATCGCGGTGCGCCGGGCCTCCTCGGACTTCGCGACCCGCTGCGCCTCGGCGAGGGACTTCGCGTTCATCTCGACCCGGACCTCGTCCGGCAGCTCAGCGGTCTGCGCGAGGATCCGGAGCGTCTGCTGCAGGCGGATCGCGTTGCGTTCGGTGGCGAGGTACTGGCGTCGGGCCGCCCAGGACGGCATGAGGTAGACGAGCCAGAGCACGGCCGCGATGAGCAGGACGATGCCGCCGCCCCAGGAGCCGATACCTGCCATGGGGACACGGTAGGGGCGGCCGTTCCCCTGGCAGGTGATTGCCGGACGCGTGTTGCGCGTGTCGCGACGAATTCACCGGAGGCGAGCCGCGCCTCCCGACCGTGCCGCAGCCACGCGTGTCCCGGACGGACGGATCAGAGGCGAGGCGTCGTGTGCAGCGGCATCGCCGCCTCGTCGCGTGCAGCGAGCGGGACCGTGCCGACGCCGGGTGGCACCTGGCCGCGTACCCAGCGCTCGAGGACGCCCTCGCGGACCTCCTCGGCGACGAGCGCGAAGCAGAAGTGGTCGCGCCAGTCACCGTTGATGTGGATGTACCGGCGCCGGAGTCCCTCGTAGCGGAAGCCGAGCTTCTCGACGACGCGGAGCGACGGGGCGTTCTCGGGGCGGATGCAGATCTCGATGCGGTGGATGCCGACCGTGCGGAAGCAGTGGTCGACGGCCATCGCGACGGAGATCGGGGTCACGTTGTGGCCGGCCGCGTCCTCGACGACCCAGTACCCGATGGAGGCGCTGGCGAGGGAGCCGTACGTGATGCCGGAGACGTTCAGCTGGCCGACGAACCGGCCGTCGAGCTCCATCGCGAACGGCAGTCCGAGGCCCGCGCGGGCGTTGGCCTGGAGCGCGCGGATGCTCCCGCGGACGTCGGTGGAGACGTGTCCGGACGGGTTCGTGGCCTCCCACGTGCGGAGCCACGAACGGTTGGTGGCGAGCGCGAAGTCGAGGTCACGGGTGTCGCGCAGCCGGAGGGGCCGGATGGTGACCCGCCCGTGCGAGAGGGTCGGGATCGTCGTCATCGCTTCGTTCCTCCGGTGCCCCGACTGGTCCTCGGGGCTGGTGTCCCGCACGGGCCCGGCTGTTCCGGACCCGTGCGGGATGGGTCGACTCATTCGCCCGCGTTGAACTCCTTCAGCCACGACTTGAGGTCGGGGCCGAGGTCTTCGCGGTCCGAGGCGAGCTGGACGATCGCCTTGATGTAGTCGAGTTTGTCACCGGTGTCGTACCGACGTCCACGGAAGACGACGCCGTACACGCCGCCCGTCCATTCCTCGGCGTTCGCCATCTTCATGAGCGCGTCGGTGAGCTGGATCTCGCCGCCCTTGCCCGGCTCCTGCTTCTCGAGGACGTCGAAGACCTCGGGGCGGATGACGTAGCGCCCGATGATGGCGAGGTTCGACGGGGCCTCGCCCGGCGCCGGCTTCTCGACGAGGCCGGTGATCTTCACGACGTCGTCGGCGTCGGTCTCCTCGACCGTGGCGATGCCGTACAGGTGGGTCTGCGACTCGGGGACCTCGAGCAGCGCGACCACGGTGGCGTTCTTCTCGCCCTGGACCTCGATCATGCGCTGGAGCAGCGGGTCGCGGGCGTCGATGATGTCGTCGCCGAGGAGCACGGCGAACGGCTCGCGGCCGACGTGCATCTTGGCGCGGAGCACGGCGTGGCCGAGGCCCAGCGGGTCACCCTGCCGGACGTAGTGCATGTCGGCGAGGTCCGTGGACTGGTTCACCTTCTGCAGCTTCTCGTGGTCGCCCTTCTTCTTGAGGGTCTCCTCGAGCTCGGACACGTGGTCGAAGTGGTTCTCGAGCGCGTTCTTGTTGCGGCCGGTGATCATCAGCACGTCGGTCAGTCCGGCACCGACGGCCTCTTCCACGACGTACTGGATGGCCGGCTTGTCGACGACGGGGAGCATCTCCTTCGGCATCGCCTTGGTCGCGGGGAGGAAGCGCGTGCCCAGCCCAGCGGCCGGGATCACCGCCTTGGAAATCTGGAAGCCCATGTGGGGAAACGTATCGGATGACCCCTGTACGGGGCATGTCGCACTTGATGGGGACACGGGTTCCCGCGCGCCGGAGCGGCAATCCGCACGGAGACCCGCTCGGTAGACTCCTGGCCATGATCGCCGATCTCGGGAACGAGAAGCGCGCCCTGCGAGCCGAGCTCCGGCAGCGGCGGCGCACCCGGACCACGACCGAACGCGACGCCGACACCCAGGCGCTCACCGCCACGCTCCAGCGCTTCGCCGAGGAGCGGCAGGTCCGATCCGTCGCGCTCTACCTCTCCGCCGCCGACGAGCCGAACGTCCGGCCGTTCCTGGACTGGGCGTACGGACACGGCATCCGCGTGCTGCTCCCCATCACCCGTGAGGACGGGCTGCTCGACTGGGCGGTCGGCGACGGGTCCACCGAGACGGAGGGGCTCGCCGGCCTGCCGGAGGTCGTCGGCGAGGTGCTCTCCCCGCTCGCCATCAACGACGTCGACGCGATCCTCGCCCCGGCGGCCGCGGTCGGCCATGACGGCATGCGCATGGGGTGGGGCCGGGGGTACTACGACAAGACCCTCGGTTCGATGGCGAACCGCCCGCCCGTCTATGCTGTGATCTTCGACGCGGAGTACCTCGACGAGGTCCCGCGCGAACCCCACGACGAACCCGTCGACGGCATCATCACGCCGTCCCGCATCATCACCTTCCGGAGCTAGGGTGCCCACCTACTCGTACCGCTGCACGGAGTGCGGCAACGCCTTCGACATCAAGCAGTCGTTCTCCGACGCCGCGCTCACCGAGTGCCCCGTGTGCGGCGGGGTCCTGCGCAAGGTCTTCTCCCCGGTCGGGGTCACGTTCAACGGCGGCGGGTTCTACCGCACCGACTCCCGGGCGACCCCGAAGGCCGAGGGCTCCTCGAGCACCCCGGCGAAGTCGGAGTCCGCCGGGTCCGGGTCCACGCCGAGCACCCCGAAGCCGAGCACGCCCGCCGCGTCCTGACCGGCGCCCGGACTCCTCGGTAGGTTTGAGGCGCCGCCGACCGGCGGCCGACCTCGACCCCGGAAGGAGTCCCGTGAAGGGCTTCAAGGAGTTCCTGCTCCGCGGCAACGTCATCGACCTGGCCGTGGCAGTCGTGATCGGTGCTGCGTTCACCGCCATCGTCACGGCGATCGTGAACAGCCTCATCAACCCGTTGATCGGCGCGGTCTTCAACGCCTCGAGCCTCGACAAGGCGTTGATCGTCGAGATCCCGACGGTGGACGGCGACCACGCGAAGCTGCTGTTCGGCGCGATCATCGGCGCGGTGATCAACTTCGTCATCGTCGCGGCGGTCGTGTACTTCGCGCTCGTCCTCCCCGTGAACCACCTCAAGAAGCTCGCCTTCGAACGGGTGAAGAACGACGAGGAACAGACGCCGCAGGACGTCCCGCCCACCGACGTCGAGGTGCTGCTCGAGATCCGCGACCTGCTCCGCTCGCAGAACGGCGTGCCCGGGAACCCCGGTGGTGGCGCGCACGTCGCACCGTCGACCGCGCCGGAGGGACCGGGGATCGGCGGCTCGACGAAGCTCTAGGGCGGGCCGCGCTCGCGAGACCAGGCGGGCCGGGGCGGCGGCGGCGCCGACCGACCCGGCCGCCAGGGTCAGCGCGCAGGGGTGGCGACGGCGCGGCGCTTGCGGAACATCGCGAACGCGTACTGCACGCCGGCCGCCACGTGTCCGACGGTGCCGAGGTACACGAACACGAGCGCGACGACGCGGACCCACGGCGCGTGCGCGTCCACCGTGTGCACGGCGGAGAACAGCAGCACCGGCAGCCCGACGAACAGCAGCGCGGACCGGATCTTGCCCGTCCACGTCACGTCGAGGTCCGGGTTGCCGTGGAAGAGCACGCTCGACAGCACGACCAGCACGAGGTCGACCGCGACGACGACGATCACGACCCACAGCGGCAGCAGTCCGGTGAGCACGAGCGACAGCACGATCGCGATGATCGCGAGCCGGTCCGCCACGGGGTCGAGCGCCTTGCCGAGCTTCGAGCCCTGATCGAACTTCCGGGCGATGAACCCGTCCGCCCAGTCGCTCACCCCGAGCACGACGAGCGACACGAGCGCCCACCCGGGATGCCCGGCGACGACGAGCCAGACGAACACCGGGATCAGCAGGAACCGGATCAGCGTGATCAGGTTCGGCCAGGTCTGCCAGTCGGGGCGCTGCCGCGCGGTGTCAGTCATCGCAGGCAAGGCTACCGGCTCACCAGTGCGGGGGGACGTCCCGCCGGAGCTGGTCGTCGTTCTCGCCCTCGCGGTGCCGTGCCGGTTCCGGTGCGGGAGCGGGGTCGCTGCCCGGCACCGGCTGGGTGGTGACCCGCCTGCGTGCGCGCACCGCGCCTCCTGGCCGGACCGTCGCTGCGGTCGCCGGCGACGTCTCCTCCGGTTCCGCGGGACGGACTGGAGGCGAGACCTGCGCCTCGTCGTCCGCCCGCGTCCACGTGCCCACCAGCTGGTCCGTCCCCGGTGTCACCGGCCCCGCGGGTCGGTGGGCCCGGCGGCTCACGGGCGCGCGGGGACCCCGGACCCGCAGGGGTCGAGATCCTGCGCGCTCATCGGCGGGCGGGGATCGGGGGGATCGAGATCTCCTGCGTGGCCCCGCGGTCGACGCCGAGCACGGCGGCCACGGTGTTCGCCACCCGGTCCGGGTCCGAGAACAGCTGGAACGCGTGCACCCGCACGTAGTGCCACCCGAGCCGGCGTAGCACCTCGGGCCGGAGCCGCAGCGACTCGCGCAGCGACCCCTTCACGAGCGACGCATCCGTCTCGATCGTGACGCAGACCCCGCCGTGCGCGGCGACGAGGCCGAGCTTGCCGCGGTGTCCGAGCGCGACCGGGATGCCGCGCATCTCGAGGCGACGGGCGAGGTCCACGAGCAGCGGGTCGGAGTCGTCCGGTACGTACTCGGCGGTGGTCCGGGCGCGGACCTCGGCGAGGATCTCCGCGAGCGCGACCGTGCCGTGGCCCATGCGCTCGGCCTCGATGTCGGACGGCTGGAAGCAGGTGACGATGACCATGGAGCGACGGGCTCGGGTCATCGCGACGGCGAGGAGACGCTCCCCGCCCGGCTTGCCGAGCGGACCGAAGTCGCGCAGCACGCGTCCGTGCGGGGTCCGGCCGTACCCGATCGAGAACACGACGCGGTCGCGGCTCTGGGCGACGGACTGCTCGAGGGTCGCGACGATGAACGGCTCGGCGCGGTCCCCGATGACGAACTCGGTGAGGTCCTTGTGTCCCTGTGCCGCGGTGAGCACGGCCTGCTCGACCCGCACCGCGTGCTTCGCGGAGGCGGTGATGACCATCAGCGACTCGGTCGGACGGGTGCGGGCGTGGTCGATGACGAGCCGGACCACACGGTCCACCTCGGCGTCCACGCTCTCGACGGCCCCGGACTCCGGGTCCGGCACGGCCTTGCCGTCGCTGACGTAGTCGAGTGCGATCGATCCGTGCCCGAGGAACGAGCCGGCCCAGGGCAGCGACTCGATCCGGCCGCCGTAGAAGCGACGGTTGACGAGTTCCGCGAGGTCCTCGCCGCCGGCTCGGTACGAGCGGGTGAGCGACAGGGTCGGCAGCAGCGTCGACAGCCTGGCCAGCGCGGAGTCGGCGTGGAACGCGTCGAGGGTCTCCTCGTCGACCTGCAGCGCACGGTGTGCCGGGTCGACGGCGATCCGGAACGGCGACGGCGTCTGGGTCACCGGGTCACCGAACACGACGGTCTGGCGGGCACGACGCACCGCGCCGACGGTCTCGGCGATCGTGACTGCCCCGGCGTCGACGAGGATGACCGTGTCGAACGGCATCGTGTCGGCGATCTGCGAGACCTCGTACGGGCTCGCGAGCCACACGGGCGCGATCGAACGGGACAGGTGCGGTGCGGAGTCCTGCAGGAGGCGCGAGGTGATCGCGCCCTCCTTCAGCTGCGTCTTGAGCGCGGTCGCCTCGTCCGGCCAGTCGACGAGCCCGACCTTCCAGTTCTCGGCGAGCTGCCACGCCAGGCCCTGCGAGACCCCGGCCGCGTGCGCGTCGTCGACGAGTCGGAAGTCCGCCTCGACCCGGTCGAGCATGTCGGTGTCGGCACCGAGCAGCGCGCGGTCGGACTCGAGCATCGTCTCGAGCGCGGACTGCCACCACGCGAGCTCGAGTTCGGCGGGGACGTGGGTGTCCGGCACGTGCCGGTTCGCCAGGTCGGTGATGAGCGGCTCGAGCTGCAGGTCACGGAGGGTCTGCATGAGCTCGGTGCGCTCCTGCAGGTTGTGCAGCACGTCGGAGTCCTCGGCGAGGCGCGCGATCGTGGGGACGAGCTCGTCGATCGGCGTGTTCGCGAGCTGGTCGTCACGCGACGTGCGGCCCAGGGGCTCGTCGAGGCGTGCGAGGTCCTCGACCACGTTCGAGAACAGCACCTGCACGTCCGCGATGCCCGTCGGCACCTCGGGGTTCACACCGGCGGCGACGTACCGCTGCCACAGCACGCGCTGCTGCTGCACGCGGGTGAGCGCCTCGTGCAGGTCGGACACGTGCACACCGGGACGGACGTACTCCCGGGCGAGCTTCTTCAGCCGGCGCCGGTTCGTCGACGACATCGGGGCGCCCTCGCCGCGGGGTGCGGTCGCCGCCACGAGCTCGGACACCGAGCGGTCGAACACGACGGGCAGGAAGCGGTCGAGCGTGTCCCGGATCTCGGTGAGCAGGCGCAGGTAGATGCCGAGCTCGTTGATCGTCGTGAACTGCCGCATGTGCGTCGTCGCGACGAGGTCGTGCGCACGGCGGAGCAGGGTGGGCAGCGCCTCGGCGTCGAGGTCCTTCGCGATCTTGTGCGCCCGCTGCGCGCCGTCGCTCGAGGAGAACTTCGCGCCGTACCAGGGCGAGTCGTCCGGGCCGTAGCGGAACTCGCCGAGGTTCGCCGCGCTGACCATCGTCTCGGCGACCCGGGAGCGCCCCTCGACCATGCTCGTCACCGAGGTCTTCGACAGACGTGCGGTCGTCGACGGCGGCACCGGCAGGAGCGACAGCCGGGACAGCTCGACGAGGCAGTCGAGCACCGAGACGCGGAAGTCCGGGTCGACGCGCGTCAGCGAGCCGCGGTAGTCCTTGAGCACCTTGCGGAGCCGGACCAGGGCGTCGTCCACCTCGCGCAGGTTCGGACGCGTGGCCTTCTCGTTCCGGGCGATCGCCCGCACGACGTCACGGCGGAGCGTCGACGGCGTCACCGCGACGCCGGGCAGCTGCACCTCGGCGAAGCGGGCGGCGATGCCGCGCAGGGTCGCCCGGCGCGGGCTGACGACGAGGACCCGCTTGTTCGCGGCGACGAGACCGCCCAGCGCGTTCACGATGGTCTGCGTCCCGCCGGTGCCCGGCAGGGTCTTCACCACGATCGAGTTGCCGGCCGTGATCTGCGCGATCACGTTCTCCTGCTCGTCGTCGGCGTCGAGCAGGAGCGTGTCCGTCTCGGGGCTGCGCTCGTCCGACGGGGTCTGCTCGACCGGGTGGTAGGACTGCTCGACCTGCCACTTCGCGCTCGGGTTGCCGGCGAGGGCGTCGAGCACCGGGTGCGACAGGTCCTCGGTGTCGAGGGCCATGCCGGTCGCGACCTCGGCGAACGTCGACACCACGAGCCGCGCGTGCACGGAGAAGCCGGGGATGTGGGCGGTCAGGCCACGGAGGCGGTCGATCACCGGGTTGGGGGTGAACGAGCCGTCCTGCTGCGCGAGCGCGACGAACGACTGGGCGTCGAGGATGACCCCGAACTGCTCGTGGAGGGCGTCGGCGAGCCCCGGGTTGAGCACCGGTTCGCCGAGCAGCCGGACCTCGAAGTCACGCCCGTGCCGGCGGATCGCGAGCGGACGGAGCAGCACCGGCCCGCGGAACTGCTCGTCGCCGTGCTTCCAGTCCGCCATCCCGATGCCGAGCTTCACCGCGTCGATGCCGCGCACGGTCGCGAGCTCGGTGCCCTTCGCCTCGACGTGCCCCGCCGCGATCCGGGCGGCGCGGAGCGCCACCTCGTCGCGGATGAGGCTGGAGAGCAGGGTGGTCTTGCCGGTGATGAACTGCGCGAGGCCGCCGGGGTGCGTGGTGGACAGCTCGATGCGTGCACGCGGGTGGTCGGCGAAGTGGGTGAGCGGGCTCGTGCCGCCGACGCCGGTCAGCTGCTTGCGCCAGACGTCCCACACGGGCTCCGCGGCGTTGCCGGCCTGGAGGCGCGGGTCACCCAGGCTGATCGCCTGCGGACTCGTGAGCTGCAGTTCGGGGCGCAGCGTGCGGTCGGGTTCGTCCGTCACGACGGTCTCTTCCTGGTTCCCCCGCTGATCGTCCGCGGGCGCGCCGGCGCCCTCGACGGGGACGTCGTCGTTCACGTCGTCCTCGCCGTCGGTCACCCTGTCCGCTCGCCACACATCCGACACTGTAGGCGGAAGCGGGCTGGCACTCTGGCAATGAACCGAGGTTTCGGGGTTTCCGGACCGGGGCGATGCGATCCGTGGGCACCCGATGTGGTACCAACGGGACATGGCCATCGACGACCGCACCGCTCCGCCCACCCCAGCGCCGAACCGGCGTCGATCGGTCCCCGCCGAGATCTCACGGTCGTGGCTCCTCGTCGCGGGCACCGCCGCCGACCGGTTCGAGCGGGCACAGCGGTCCCGGGCCGACCAGATCATCCTCGACATCGAGGACGCCGTCGACCCCGCCGCCAAGCCGGGTGCGCGCACCACCGTGGCGTCCTGGCTGGCCGGTGGAGGCGAGGCCTGGGTGCGGATCAACGACGTGACCACGGAGTTCTGGGCGGACGACGTCGAGGAGCTCCGCGGCCTCCCCGGGCTGCAGGGCGTCATGCTCGCGAAGACCGAGTCGCCGGCGCAGGTGACCGACACGTGGCACCGACTCGGCGGACACACGCCGGTCATCGCACTCGTCGAGTCCGCCGTGGGCATCGAGGAGTCCACCTCGATAGCGAAGGCCCAGGGCGCGTTCCGACTGGCGTTCGGCTCGGGTGACTACCGTCGCGACACCGGCACCTCCGCCGACACCCTGGCGATGGCGTACCCGCGCTCGAAGCTCGTCGTGGCGTCGCGCGTCGGCGACCTGCCCGGCCCCATCGACGGCCCGACCGTCGGGTCGTCGCACCCGATCCTCCGCGAGCAGTCGCAGGTCGCCGTGTCACTCGGCCTCACCGGCAAGCTCTGCCTCGACACCGAGCAGCTGCCGGTCATCAACGAGGTGATCTCGCCCACCCCGACGGACGTGGCGTGGGCGCAGGACTTCCTCGACGACTTCGAGGCCCGCGGCCGGGTCATCCGCGACGGCTCCGACCTGCCGCGACTCGGGCGCGCGCAGAAGATCCAGCGGCTCGCCCAGGCGTTCGGGGTCGAGGCGCGGTAGGACTGCACCCATGACCTGGTCGAACGTCCCCGGCGGCCCGCCGCAGTCCTCCCCCTCCGGCCCCTCGGACGCACAACGCGCCGCGTGGGAGCGGGGCGGCACCACGCTGTTCCCGCCGGGGAAGCTCGCCGACCGGATCTCGACGGTGCTCCTCCTCGCGTTCGGTGCGGTCATGACGATCGTCACCGCGGTCGTCGGCATCATCGCCGTCATCTCCGCCACCGCCACCTGCGACGCCGCGGCCGGCTGCTCGCCGGGGGGCTACATCGGCGGGACCGCGATCGCGGTGGGCGGTTCCTTCGTGATCGGTGTCGCGACCGTCGTCCTGGCGATCGGGGCCTGGATCCGACGGCGCTCGTCGTGGTGGATCGCCGCCATCGGCTTCGTGCTGGCGATCGTCGTCATCACGTGGGGCGGCGTGGTCTTCGCCGGAGCGGCGGACAGCCCCTCCGGGTCGTCGGTCTCCGCGACCGCCTGACGACCGGGCGCCCGCGCCGTCGACCGCACCCGCGTCGGACAGGAGGCGCGTGCCGGCGCCGCACCGCGCCTCCCGTCCGACCCGCGTAGGGTCCGGACCATGGTGACGGTCTCGCGCACGACGGTCGCGGTGGTCGGCGGCGGCCCCGCCGGGGTCGTCCTCGGCCTGCTGCTCGCCCGCGCCGGCATCGCGGTCCGGGTCGTGGAGAAGCACGACGACTTCAACCGGGACTTCCGCGGCGACACCGTCCACGCCTCGACCATCCGGCTGCTCGACGAACTCGGCCTCGGCGACCGGTTCCGCGCCCTGCCGCAGTCGCGACTCGACGACTTCTCGCTCCCCGGCGCCGACGGTGGCCGCGTCCTCCTCGGCGACTTCTCACGCCTCCGCCCGCCCTACGACCACGTCGCGATGGTGCCGCAGTGGGACCTGCTCGACATGCTCGTGACCGCTGCACGGGAGGAACCGACGTCCACCATCTCGATGGGCCTCGCGGCGACCGGGACGATCGAGGAGAACGGCGTCGTCACCGGGGTGCACCTCCGGCCGTACCGGGGCGACGGCGAACCGGAGGAGCTCCGCGCCGACGTGGTGGTCGCCGCCGACGGCCGCGACTCGGTGCTCCGCGCCGCCGCCGGGCTCCGACCGCGGTCCTTCCCGGTGCCGTTCGACACCTGGTGGTTCCGGCTCCCCCGCGAACCCGGCGACGCCACGACGGCGCTCGTCCCGGCGTTCTCCGGCACCGACGTCGTCCTGAGCTTCCCGCGCCCGGACTACCACCAGGTCGCGTACTTCGCGCCGAAGGGATCGGACGACGCGCTCCGCGCCGAGGGCGTCGAGGCCTTCCGCGCCCGCATCGCGCGGATCCGACCGGACTTCGCCGGCCGGGTGGACGCCATCGGGTCGATGGACGACGTGCACGTGCTCGACGTCCGGATGGACCGGCTGACCCGCTGGTGGCGTCCGGGCCTGCTCTGCATCGGGGACGCGGCGCACGCGATGTCCCCGGCCGGCGGTGTCGGCATCAACCTGGCCGTGCAGGACGCGGTCGCGACGGCGGCGATCCTCGCGCCGGCGGTCCGGCGTGGGCTGCGGGGTGCCGACCTGTCCGGGGCGCTCGCGGCGGTGCAACGCCGACGGACGCCCCCGGCCGTGCTCGTCCAGACGGCGCAGGCGGTGCTGCACCGGGTGGTGTTCGAGCGGGCGTTCGCGGGCGAGCTGCGGTCGGCGCCGCCGAAGCTACCGGTCCTCCTCGCCCGGTACGTGCCGCCGGTCCGGGGCCTCTACGCCAGGGGCATCGCGTTCGGGCCGCTCCCCGAGCACGCCCCCGCCTGGGCGAGGCGCTGAGGGTCCGGCGCATGCTGGGGACATGAAGCAACGAGTCATCGGAGACGTGTCGGTCAGCGCGATCGGTCTGGGCGGCATGCCCATGTCCATCGAGGGCCGACCGGACGAACGGCGGTCCATCGCGACGATCCACGCGGCGCTCGAGGCCGGCGTCACGCTCATCGACACCGCGGACGCGTACCACCTGGCAGCACACGACGAGGTCGGGCACAACGAGGAGCTCATCGCGAAGGCGGTGCGGGAGTACCACGGGGACACCTCGGCGGTCCTCATCGCGACCAAGGGCGGACACCTCCGGCCGGAGCCCGGCCCGTGGGCGCAGAACGGCCACCCCGAGTACCTCAAGGAAGCGGCGAAGGCCTCGGCGAAGCGCCTCGGTGTCGACGCGATCGGGCTGTACCAGTTCCACCGCCCGGACCCGGCGGTGCCGTACGCAGACTCGGTCGGCGCACTCGCGGAGCTCCTCGACGAGGGCGTCATCCGGATGGCGGGCATCTCGAACGCCGACCCGGACCAGATCCGTACCGCGAACACCGTCCTCGACGGACGGCTCGCCTCGGTGCAGAACCAGTTCTCCCCGGCGTTCCGGTCGAGCGAGCCCGAACTGGAGCTCTGCGACGAGCTCGGCATCGCGTTCCTGCCGTGGAGCCCGCTCGGTGGCATCGCGAACGCCGCCGACCTCGGCACCGCCTACGAGGACTTCGCCACGATCGCACGGGACCGCGGGGTCAGCCCGCAGGTGATCGCACTGGCGTGGGAGCTGCAGAAGAGCGACGTCGTCGTGCCGATCCCGGGTGCCTCACGGCCGCAGTCGATCCTGGACTCCGTCACGGCTGCCACCGTGAAGCTCCGACCGGAGGACGTGGCCCGGCTCGACGCGTCGCAGGCGGCCGCCGCCTAGGCGTCCGCCTGCGCGGTGCGGGCGTCAGGACGAGCAGGTCTTGTCGAAGTCGTTGCCGGCGTCCTGCACCTTCGACGTCGTCTCCTGGAACTTCGAGAGGTCGGCCGACTTCGGGTCCTTCGCGATGGCCTCGATCTGCGTGAGCATGTCGGTGTACGCAGCGTGGAACGCCTCGGCCTTGGGCTTGACCGTCGGGTTCGAGACGGCGTCGACGCCGTCGGAGAGCGAGCCGTCGAACTCCTTGAGCTTGGCGACCGCGGCGGACGGGTCGGACTGCAGCTTCGACACCTGGGACTGCAGGCCCTCGGCCGCCGACTTCACCTTGGACTCGAACGCCTTGCACGCCTCGGACTTCGACTGCGAGGAGCTGTCCTTCGCCGCGGTGGTGGCACCGTCGCCGGAGCCCGGACCACCGGCGGAACAGCCGGCGAGCAGGGTGACGGCGAGCGCCGCGGTGACGAGTGCGATGGTCTTGCTGGGCATGGTGGTGGTTCCCCCCGGGTCGTTCCGCTCCCCCCGGACGAGAGTCGCGTGCGGTTCCGACACTACCGGGGTGCCGGCAGCGCGTACCGTCGAGGCCATGCGTGCCATCAGTCCCGACCTCAGCGAGCTCCGAGTGACCGACCTGCCGGATCCGGTGCCCGGCGCCGGGGAGGTCCTCGTCGAGGTGGCCGCCGCCGGGGTCAACAACGCCGACCTGCAGCAGGTCGCGGGGAACTACCCGCCGCCGCCCGGTGCGCCCGACGTCCTCGGGCTCGAGATCTCGGGCACGATGCGCGCGCTCGGGGTCGGCGCGGAGGGGTTCGCCGTCGGGGACCGGGTGTGCGCACTGCTCGCCGGCGGCGGCTACGCGTCGCTCGTCGCCGTGCCCGCCACGCAGGTCCTGCCGGTGCCCGAGGGGGTCGACCTCGTCGAGGCCGCGGGGCTGCCCGAGGCCGCGTGCACGGTGTACTCGAACGTCGGGATGATCGCCGGACTGCGTCCCGGGCAGACGCTCCTGGTGCACGGCGGGACGGGTGGGATGGGTTCGCACGCGGTGCTCTGGGCGAAGGCCCTCGGCGCGACGGTCATCGCGACCTCCGGCGGCCCGCGGAAGGTCCGCGCGTCGGAGGAGCTGGGCGCGGACCTCGTCGTCGACCACCGCTCGGAGGACTTCGTCGCGCGGGCACTGGACTTCACCGGCGGCCGCGGGGTCGACGTCGTGCTGGACGTCGTGGGACCGGCCTACCTCGGCCGGAACCTCGAGGTCCTCGCCCCGAACGGCCACATCGCCGTGATCGCCTCCGGGAGCGGTCGCACCGGCGAGCTCGACCTGGGCGCCATGATGCGGAAGCGAGCGACGATCAGCGCAACGACCCTCCGGGCCCGTCCCCACGACGAGAAGGCCGCGATCGTCCAGGCCGTCCGGTACAACGTCTGGCCGTTCGTCGCGGACGGTCGGGTGCGCCCGGTCGTCGACTCGGTACTGCCGCTCGCCGACGTCGCCGAAGCACACCGACGCGTCCGCGACGGCGAGGTCGTCGGCAAGGTGCTGCTGACCCCCTAGGAGCCGACGGACGCCGCATCGCGCTGACCGCGGACCGCGGCGTCGCGCTGGCCCCGGACGAGGTCGAGCACCTGTCCGCACTTGGCGCCGAACGTCGCCCGGAGCAGGGCGGCGGCGTCCGGGTCCTGGTCGAACCGTGCGGGCATGTCGATCGCGAGCATGATCGCGAAGATCATCCCGCTGCCGAGGAACCCCTGCACCTCGTCGTCGGCGATGCCCGCTTCGTCGCGCAGGAACCGGTAGATCTCGAGGAAGCCGTCGCGCGCCGCGGCGCCGATCGCCGGCTCCGCGCCGGACACGAAGCCCTGCAGCAGGAGCGTGTGCAGGCCGCGCTCGGCGGCGAGGTCGACGAACTGCTCGCCGATCGCGTGCGCGGGGGTCTGGTCGGGGCCGAGCGTGGCGAGGGTCTCCCGCCAGGCGTCGATGAGGGTCTGCAGGGTGTCGTGGAAGACCTCGAGGAACAGGGCCTCCTTCGAGCCGAACATCCGGACGACGTACGGCTGGCTGATGCCCGCGGCCGCCGCGATCTGGTCCGTGGTGGTGCCGTTGTAGCCCTGGCTGCCGAACAGTCCGCGGGCGGCTTCGAGGATCATCGCGCGACGCTGCGCGGCGGGCATCCGGGCCGGTGCCGGTGCTGCGTTTCCCGAACTCATGGTTGACAGGTTATCAGCGGATTACTACAGTCCACCAGGTAAGTAATCATCCGATTACCAAAGAACGGATCCCACCATGGAACGACGCATCCCCGTCTGGCTCGCCATCGCAGCCGCGTCCCTCCCGATGTTCATGGCCACGCTCGACAACCTCGTCGTCACGAGCGCGCTACCGGCCGTGCACGCCGACCTCGGTGCCTCGGTCGAGGAGCTGCAGTGGATCACGAACGCGTACACCCTCGCGTTCGCCGCGCTCATGCTGCTCGCCGTCGGGCTCGGGGACCGTCTGGGCCGCCGGCACCTCTTCGTCGCCGGCATCGCCGTGTTCACCGCCTCCTCCGCCTTCGCCGCCCTGAGCACCGACCCGACGGCGCTCATCGTCTGGCGTGCCGTCGAGGGCGCCGGCGCCGCCGCGATCATGCCGCTGTCGCTGACCCTCCTCGTCGGCAGCGTGCCGGACCGGCTCCGCACGGTCGGCATCGGCGTCTGGGGCGGCATCTCCGGTCTCGGTGTCGCACTCGGCCCGCTCATCGGCGGCGCCGTGGTCGAGAACTGGAGCTGGGAGGCGATCTTCTGGCTCAACGTCCCCGTCGGCGTCGTCGCCATCCCGCTCGCGCTCGTCGCCCTGCCGAACACCCGCGGCGCGAAGGTCCGCGCGGACGTCCTGGGTGTCCTGCTCGCCGGGCTCGGCGTGCTCGGCGTCGTGTTCGGGGTCGTCCGGGGCAACGACGCCGGCTGGACGAGCGGCGAGGTGCTCACCGGGCTCATCGGCGGCGGCGTGCTCCTCGTGGCGTTCGTGCTCTGGCAGGCCCGCACGAGCGCACCCCTGCTGCCCCTGCGGTTCTTCCGCGACCGCAGCTTCGCGCTCGCGAACCTCGTCGCGATGACGTTCTCGTTCGGTGCGTTCGGCGCGGTGTTCATCCTCATCCAGTTCCTGCAGGTCGTGCAGGGGCGGACGCCGCTCGAGGCCGGCGTCTGGACGATGCCGTGGACCCTCGCACCGATGGTGGTCGCGCCCCTCGCCGGGATCGTCGCACCCCGGGTGGGCACGCGGGCACTCATCACCGGCGGCATGGTGTTCCTCTCCGCGGGGCTGTTCTGGATCGCGGGGACGATGGCGGCCGACGTCACGTTCACGACGCTGCTGCCCGGCTTCCTGCTCGCCGGCGTCGGGATGGGCGCCGTGTTCGGCCCGATCTCGACGGCGGTGCTCGCCCGGATGCCGCAGCACGACCACGCGAAGGCGTCCGGCGCGAACTCGACGCTCCGCGAGATCGGGGTCGCACTCGGCATCGCCGTCCTCACGGCCGTGTTCACCGGCAACGGCGGCGAACTCACCCCGACCGGCTACGTCGGCGCGGCCCAACCGGCGGTCATGGTGGGTGCGGCGGTGGTGGCGGTCAGCGCGGTGGTCGCCGCGTTCCTCCCGGCGGGGCGGTCGACGCACCTCGCCGAGCCGGTCGCCGACGAGGGCCGGGACGGACTGGAGGCGCGGCTCACCCCCGCAGCGTCGGCCCCCGCCGCCTGAGGGGTCGTGCGGGCCCCGCCTGCGCGGCCGTTCGGCGGACCGACGTCAGGCGTGCACCCGCGCGAGGAACTCGACGAGCGCGGGGTGCTCCGGGGCGTCCAGCACGTCCGCCGGGGCACCCTGCTCGACGACCTCGCCGCGGTGCAGGAACACGATCCGGTCGGCGACGTTCCTGGCGAAGTGCATCTCGTGCGTGGTCATGAGGATCGTGGAGCCCTGCCGCTTGAGCTCGGTGACGAGGTCGAGCACCTCGCCGACGAGCTGCGGATCGAGGGCGCTCGTGACCTCGTCGAGCAGGAGCAGTTCGGGGTCGGAGGCGATCGCGCGGACGATCGCCACCCGCTGCTGCTGCCCGCCGGAGAGGCGGTCGGGGTAGGCGCCCGCGAAGTCGGCCAGGCCGATCCGCTCCAGCAGCCGACGCGCGGTCGCCTCGGCCGCCGCCTTGCCGATGCCGTGCACCCGCCGCGAGGCCAGGGTCACGTTGTCGAGCACGCTCATGTGCGGGAACAGGTTGAACTGCTGGAAGACCACCCCGATCCGAGCACGGGTGGCGTCGACGTCGATGCGGGGGTCGGCGATGTCCGTGCCCTGGAGCAGGATCTCGCCGTCGTCGATCCCCTCGAGCAGGTTCACCGTCTTGAGCAGCGTCGACTTACCGGAACCCGATGCACCGATGACGCAGATGACCTCGTGGCGGTGCACGGTCAGGTCGATGCCGCGCAGGACCTCGTGCTCGCCGAACGCCTTGCGCAACCCGCGCAGTTCGAGGACCGGGGCGGCGGTGTCGGGCGTGGGCCGCGCCTCCTGGTCGGGACGGGGGTCGCTCACACCGTGCCTCCGATCTGCTCGCGCTGCTGCTGACGACGCGCGATCGCGTCGGTGACCCGGATGAGCGGCAGGCTGATCACGACGAACAGCAGGCCGGCGACGAAGTACGGCGTGAAGTTGTACGTCTCCGCCTGCGCGATCTGCGCCGACCGGACCGCGTCGACGGCACCGAGGATCGAGACCAGCCCGACGTCCTTCTGCATCGACACGAAGTCGTTCATGAGCGCCGGGGTGACCTTCCGGATCGCCTGCGGCAGGACGACGAGGCGGAGCGTCTTCGCGTGGGACAGCCCGAGGGACCGCGCGGCCAGACGCTGCGATGGGTGCACCGCTTCCATCCCGGCACGGAGCACTTCGGCGATGTACGACGAGTAGGTGAGGACGATCGCGATGGTGCCCCAGACCTCCGCGGGGAGGCGGGGGAACACTCCGAGTCCGGGGATCCCGTACCCGACGAGGTAGAGCACGATGATGAGCGGAAGCCCCCGGAACAGATCCGTGTAGCCGGTGGCGAGCATCCGGAGCGGGAAGAACACCGGGTTGCGCAGTCCCCGCACCACGGCGAGCAGGGTGCCGAACACCGCGACACCGATCGCGCTGAAGAACAGGATCCGCACGTTCAACCAGAGGCCGAGCAGGATCTCCGGGAAGGTGTCGATCGCGGTCTGCGGGTCGAAGAACGACTGCTGGACCGCCGCCCAGCCGGGGGTGTTCACGACGCCGAAGTACACGATCGCGACGACGACGACCGTCGACACCACGGACACGACGATCGAACGACGGCCGCGCTGCCGGCGGTAGAGCCGGCGCTCGAGTTCGACCTGGCTCGGCGCGGGTGCGGCGACCGGGGTGCCGGCGCCTGCGGGGACGGTCATGCGGCTACTTCAGGACCGGGGTGCCGGTCTCCGAGGAGAGCCACTTCGTCTGCAGGTCCGCCAGCGTGCCGTCCTTCCGGAGCGTCGCGAGGGCCGAGTCGACCTTGCTCGTGAGCTTCGACCCCTTCGGCAGCACGAAGCCGAACTGGTCGCCCTTGCCGTCGGCGGGGAACTGCGCCGAGACGGTGCCGTCGTCCAGCTGCGCGGAGGCCATGTAGAACGCCGTCGGCAGGTCGGTGACGATCGCGTCGATCTGCCCCGACTTCAGCGCGAGCACGGCGTCGTCGTTCGAGTTGAACACCTGCGGGGTGATCCCGAGGACGTCCTTGACGCTCTGGATGCTCGTCGAGCCGGTCGCGACACCGATCGCGTCCGCCTTGAGCGCGGACACGGTCGTGGCGTCGGCGGCCTTCGACTGCTTCGTGGTCACGACGGCCTGGGTGGTCGTGTAGTACGCACTCGACATGTCGACGGCCTTCTTGCGCTTGGCGTCGATCGAGAACTGCTGGATGTTGAGGTCCCAGTCCTTCGGGCCGGGAGCGATGGCGCTGTCGAAGGTGCTCCGCTTCCAGACCACGTCGGACTTCGCGTAGCCCATCTCCTTCGCGACGGCGTACGCCACCGCGGCCTCGAAGCCCTTGCCGGACTGCGGCTTGTTGTCCTCCACCCAGGGCGAGTACGCCGGCTGTCCGGTCGCGATGGTGAGCTTGCCGTCGGTGACGGTGCCGTCGGCACTGCTGCTGCCGGCGCTGCAGGCGGAGAGCGCGAGGGCTGCGACCGCGGCGGTCGCGACGGCGATGGTGAGGCGGAGGGAACGGGTCACGGGTCGGGCCTTCGTGCGAGGGGCGGGGGCAGCAAGCAGTGTACTTGCCAGTGGGATACCAGCGGGCGCGCGTGAAGCGCCGTTACCGACGGGTCAGTCGGCGAGCGTGAAATCGTCGAACGAGAAGCCCGGGGACACGAGGCAGCTCAGCAGGACCTCGCCGTCACCGGGCAGGGTGCGCTGCCAGACGCCGCCCCGCACGAACGCCTGCGCGTCGTTCACGCGGTCGCGTCCGGCGTCCGGGCCGAGGGTGATCGTCGCCCCGGGTTCCGGCCGGTCGCCGTCGCCGCCGAGCTGCAGCTCGACCGTGTCCGGCCCGTGCCACATCCAGATCTCGTCGCTCGTCACCCGGTGCCAGGCCGATGCCTCGCCCGGGGGCAGCAGGAAGTGGATCAGGGTCGCGGCGGGACGGTCCCCCGCAGGCGTCGAGACCGTCGCCGGGGAGGTCCAGGTGCGGACGTACCAGCCGCCCTCGGGGTGCGGCTCCATACCGAGGGCGACGGCGCGCTTCGGCACGTCGAGCCACTCGATGACCTCGCCGTCGACGGTGCGTCGGGCGACGGCGCCGGGTCGGGGTGCTTGCTCGGTCATGCGTCCTCCTGGGTGGTGGGGTGCGGGGCGAGGGTGCCGTCGGCGGCGCGGACGACGCCGCGGACGACGGTCGCCACGGCTCGTCCGGCGCCGTCCTCGACGAGTTCGGCCAGGGCGTCGGGCACGGTGCGGGCGTCGACGTCGAACACCGCGAGGTCCGCGCGCGCGCCGACCGCGAGGTGCCCGATCCGGTCCGGTCCCACCGCGAGGCCCATCGCGTTCGCGCCGCCGAGGGTGGCCGCGGCGAGGAGCCGTTCGTGCAGGTCGCGGTGCCCGTACCCCTGCGCGCGGGCGATCCGGTGCAACGCGGTGACGTCGGCCATGAGGTCGAGGGACGGCGACGACGACAGCGAGTCCGTGCCGATCGCGACGGGACTGCCCTCGCGCAGGTAGTCGGCGACCGGTGGCGGGTCCAGACCGATGACGGCGTTCGAGCGCGGGCAGAGGGCGACGGCGGTGCCCCGTGCGCGCAGCAGGGCGCGGTCGGCAGCCGTCATGTAGACGCCGTGGGCGATGTGGCAGTCGGGGCCGAGCACGCCGAGCCGGTCGACGAAGGCGGTCGCGCTCGCGCCGAAGCCGAGCGCCCGCATCGCACGGAACGAGGGGACGTTCGCGAGGTGCCAGTCGCTGCCGTGACCGACACCGTCGACGCCCTCGAGTCCGGGGACCGGTCCGAGTGCGGCGCGCTCACCCTCGAACGCCGCTTCGCCGAGATGCAGGTGCAGGCGGAGGCCGCGCTGCCGCACGATGTCGGGGAGCTCGAGCAGGGGTGCGACCTCGAGCGAGTACGGCGCGTGCGGCGAGAGCCCGGCACCGGGGACGGTCGGGATCCGCTCGAGTTCGGCGAGGACCTGGTCCCGCCCGTGGGTCTGCCACGCCTCGTTCTCCCAGTCCATCACCTCCCAGTAGGTGATGCCCCCGAGCCCGGCGTCCTCCAGCGCGGTGGCGGCCTCGATGTCCGTGACGATGTCGGCGACGCTCGTCACCCCGGCGAGGACGGATGCCGCCGCTCCCGCCGCGGCCTCGGCCTGCCAGTCGTGCGGTTTCGCGTAGTCGGTGTTGAAGGCGCGAGCCCAGTCCTCGAAACCCTCGTACTGCCGCTGCCCGACACTGGCCATGCCGGTGTACTGGAGGTGGGAGTGGGCGTTGACGAGCCCCGGCAGCAGCGCGCCGCGCCACCGTCGCTCGGTGAATGCCGTGCCGGAACCGCTCAGCTGGTCGACGACCCACGAGCGGTCGCCCACGTGCAGGATCCGGCCGTCCTGCACCGCCACCGCACCGTCGGCGATCGGGGGCGCGGTCATCGGGACGACGATGCGTGCCGAGTGCACGGTCACAGGGTGCGCTGCGGTCATGCCGGCGCTCCGAAGCGGTGGGTCCGGACGTCCGGCTCGCGGTCCGCGGGGTGCTCGGCGGGGCGGCCCGCGGCCACGCCACCGGTTCCGCGCTGACGCGCCAGCGCGGGACCGGCCGTGCCGGAGGGGAGCGGCGCGGGTCGGCTCCCGAACGCGGCGAGCGCCACGCGGGCGGTCGCCTCGTCCACCGCGGGGTCGATCGGCACGACGGCCCGGTCGAGTTCGTCGCCGTGCTCGAGGAGCATGCGGACGGCGCCGAGCTGGGCGGCGAACGAGAGGTCCATGATCTCGATCGGGTTGCCCTCGGCCGCGGTGATGTTGATGCAGCCACCCCGGTCGAGCAGGACGGGACCGCCGTCGGCCCCGGGGAAGGTGATCCGCTCGGCCTTCGGGCCGACGGCCTGCGCCGCGGCGCCGGCAGCGAGGGCTGCGTCGAGCGCGACCTCCTGGTCGACGCCGCCCGCGACGGCCACGACGGTGCCGTCCGGACAGGCGCGGAGCGTCCGGACGTCGATCGTGTCGGTGACACCCGTCGCGCTCACGACGAGGTCGGCGTCCGTCACGGCGTCGGCGAGCGGCGCGACCGCGTGTCCGGCGAACAGTGCCTGCAGTGCACGCACCGGGTCCGTCTCGGCGACCGTCACCCGGAACCCGAGTGCGGCGAGCACCAGGGCGACCCCCTCGCCGACGTGCCCGAACCCCGCGACGACCGCCGCGCCTCCCGGGACCGCCCGGTGCGCGCCGGCGGGGAGCCGGTCGAGGAGGTCCAGGACCGCGAACACCGTCGACTGCCCCGTGCCGTACCGGTTGTCGAAGAACGTCTTCGTGCGGGCGTCGTTCACCGCGACGACCGGGATGCCGAGTCCGCCCCGCGACGCCATGACGCGCAGCGGGCGCAGGCCGCTCGTGGTCTCCTCGGCCGCTCCGAGCATCGTCGGCAGCAGGTCGGGGCGCTCCTGGTGCGCGAGGCGGATGAGGTGCGACCCGTCGTCGAGCAGGATGTGCGGGCGCGTGTCGAGCATCGCGAGCGCGAGCGCCTTCTGCTCGGCGAGCGTGGCGGTGCTGCTCGCGTGGACGGTCAGCCCCGCGTTCCGGAGGGCATCGGCCACGGCGTCGTCGGTCTCGTCGGCGTGGGCGTACACGACGACCTCGGCACCGGCATCGCGGAGGAGCAGGCTCAGCACCGCGGTCTTGGGCTCGAGGAACATCGCGACGCCGATGCGGGTCCCGCGGAGGAGTCCGCCGTCCCGGAGTTCGGCCGCGACCGCGCGGGAGACGGGCATGGACCGGCGTGCCCAGCGGAGTCGGGCATCGGCGGCGGTGTCGTCCTCGGGGTCGCGCCCCGTCGAGACGAAGACGACGTCGTCCGAGAGCATCGGTGCGTTCAGCACGCCGGGACGGACCACGTCGACCGGACCCCAGGCGTCCTCGTCGACGGCGGGCAGGTGCCGGCCGGCGTCGATCACGACGAGCGTGGCACCACGCGGGCGGTCGGCCGCGCGCTCGATGACCGCCGTCGACTCGTCGGGTGTGCCGAGGCACCAGAGCTGGTCGACGGGCTCGTGGTCCGCGGCCGGACGTGCTCCGAGTCCGGTCAGCAGCCCGTGCAGCGCGGCGGCGTCGCGGGCGTCCCCGCCGATGATGCGGAAGCGCCGGGCGGCGACGAGCAGGTTCGTGGCGCTCGCGAAGCGACGGACGGCTGCCGAGGCCCAGGCGCGCGTCTCGGGGTCGGGTCCTGGCGGCATGGCTCAATCGTAGGGTGACGCCGGGGCCGCGCCGGGTGGCCGGGTGGCCGGGCGGCGGCGACGCGCGGGGGCGCGGCGGCGCGACTGGCGGCGGCGCTGCGGCGCGACTGGCGGCGGCGCGACTGGCGGCGGCGCGACGGCGCGACGGCGCGACGGGCGGCGGCACTGCGGGCGGGCAGCGGTGCACGGCCGCGGCGCGCGGCGGTGGTCAGCGCAGGGTGTGCGGGGGCGGGGTGCCGTCCCACCCGTCGTCGGCCCCCGCGGTCCGCCACCCCGGCACCGCAGCCGCCGGCCCGACCCGGTCGATGCGCCGGTGGTGCCGCAGGACCCCCACCAGCACGCCCACGCCGATCACCGACACGATCCCGAGGCCCACGACGTAGAGCGTCGTCGCCACCCCCGCGATCCCGTCCGGGACGTACCCGTTGCGCGCCGCCGAGAACGGCGTGCCCGTCACGATGAAGGCCAGCAGCGTCGAGATCGTCGAGCTCGAGTCCCACAGCCCGTGCAGGACCGACACCCCGACGTAGGCGCCGATCGCCGCCCAGGACCAGCGGAACCGGTCGCTCCCCCGCGCCGCACCGAACAGGACCGCCCCGAGGATCGCGGTCCACAGCACGTGACCGACCGGGGAGAGCACGGCACGGGCGACCTCGGTCTGCAGCAGCGAGGCCAGGTCGATCCCCTGCTGGGTGATCGCGGCGTTGAAGGCGTACCCGGCGGACTCGAAGGCCGCGAACCCGGCACCGATCGTCGCCCCGAGGAGGGCGCCCTGCCGCGCCGTCTTCGGTCGGACCCGCCACCCGACGACCACGAACAGCACGCCCTTGACGAACTCCTCGACGAAGCCGACCACGACGTACACGGCCGGGCCGGCACGGAGGTCGGCTTCGAGCAGGGAGGCGCCGAGCACGCCGAGGATGCCGCCGACGAAGAACGCCACGACGAGCTGCATCGTGCTCACCGACCCGGTCACGCGCTCGATGACGAAGAGCACGACCGTGAACGGGACGAGGAAGCTCCCGAGCAGGATGATCGTCGGCACGAGGTTCGTGTTCTCGGTCGACACGGTGACGACGATCGTCACGACCCAGAGGAGGAACCCGACGAGCAGGGTCTTCCACCACCAACCGTGGCGGTGGTGCGGGTGGACGGCGCTGGCGTCGACGGGCAGGCTCATGGGGCCATCGTGCTCCCCGGCGGCGGCTGGCGGTCACGGGAATGCCGCGGCCGGTCCGGACGTACTCTCCCAGCATGAGCGATGCAACCCCCGACAAGGTCACCATGTTCGGCGCGGACTGGTGCCGCGACTGCCGACGCTCCAAGGCGCTGCTCGACACGCTCGGCGTGGACTACGAGTACGTCGACGTCGAGGCGGACCTCTCCGCCGCCGGACGGGCCGAGGAGATCAGCGGACGCAAGAACATCCCCGTCGTCGTGCTGCCGAACGGCAAGCACTTCGTCGAGCCCTCCGACGCCGAACTGCGGGCGGAGCTCGAGGCTGCGGGCGTCGTCTGAGCGTCCGGTCCGTCCGCCGGGCGGACATCGGATGAATCCGGCATGATGAGCTCGTGATCGTCGATGCTCACCACCACCTCTGGGACCCCGCGGACCGGCCCTACCCCTGGATGGACGAGTCCGTCGCGCCGATCCGTCGGCGGTTCGACGTCGACGACCTCCGCGGCGTCACGAGCACCACGGACGTCACACGGACGATCGTGGTGCAGGCCGTGCACGACGCCGACGAGACGGCCTGGCTGCTCCGCCAGCCTGCTCCGGTCGTCGGCGTCGTCGGCTGGGTCGACCTGACCGCACCGGACGTGGCCGACCGCGTGGCGGCACTTCGCCTCCACCCCGACGGCGCGAGCGGCAGCAGCGCGAGCGGCAGCAGCGCGAGCGGCAGCGCGAGCGGCAGCGCGAGCGGC
>NZ_JBQEPN010000005.1:177602-200030 GCF_052045775.1 Curtobacterium sp. 22159 | reverse complement strand
GCGGCAGCGCGAGCGGCGGCAGCGCGAGCGGCAGCCCCCGCCTGGTCGGGATCCGCCACCAGGCGCAGGACGAGCCCGACCCCGACTGGCTCGCCCGGGCCGAGGTCGCCCGCGGCGTGCGAGCCCTGGCCGATGCCGGGCTCGTGTTCGACCTGCTCGTCCGCGATCGGGAGCACCGCGCCGCCCTCACCCTCGTCGATGCCGTGCCCGAGGCGCCGTTCGTCCTCGACCACGCCGGCAAACCCGCCATCGCCGACGACTCGACCGAGGTCGCGGCCGCCTGGCGCTCCCGCATGCGCGACTTCGCCGCACGACCGAACGTGGTCTGCAAGGTCTCCGGACTGCTGACCGAGGGCGGCTCCTCGTGGCGGGACCGCCCCGTCGCGCGGTACGCCCGCGAGGTCGTCGAGCGGTTCGGCCCGGACCGCTCGCTGTTCGGCTCGGACTGGCCCGTGTCGACCCTGGCGACGGACTACGCGGACGTGCTCCGGACGACGGCGGACGCCCTGGCCGACCTCACGCCCGACGAGCGCGACGCGGTGTTCCGTCGCACGGCCGAGCGGGTCTACCTTGCCGACGCATCTCCTCAGACATAGGATGTTTCCGCTGCACCGGCGCAGCAGGAGAGCGAGGAACGATGCGGTTCGCACGACTCGGCCCGGCGGGAGACGAGATCCCGGTGGCCATCGACACCGACGGTGAGGTCCTGGACCTCCGGAGCATCACGAGCGATGTCAGCGGCCCCTTCCTGGCAGCAGACCCGGTCGGCACCGTGCGACGTGCCCGCGCAGCCGGCGACCTCTCGGTACTGCCGGGAGCGGACGAGCTGCGCCGCGGCGCCCCCGTCGCCCGCCCGGGCAAGGTCGTGTGCATCGGCCTGAACTACCGCGACCACGCCGCCGAGACCGGGGCCGACATCCCCACCGAGCCGATCGTGTTCATGAAGGACCCGTCGACGGTGATCGGCCCCGACGACGAGGTCCTGGTCCCCCGCGGCAGCACGAAGACGGACTGGGAGATCGAGCTCGCCGTCGTGATCGGCAGCACCGCGCGGTACTGCGGATCCGCAGAGGAGGCCGCGACGCACATCGCCGGCTACGCCATCGCGAACGACGTCTCGGAGCGCGAGTTCCAGCTCGAGCGCGGCGGTCAGTGGGACAAGGGCAAGTCGTGCGAGACGTTCAACCCCCTCGGACCGTGGCTCGTCACGCCGTCGGCGCTGCAGGACGACGGGCTCGACCCGACCGGCCTCGGCCTGCGGCTCAGCGTCAACGGCGAGGTCCGGCAGGACGGCACCACGGCGGACATGGTCTTCGGACCCGCCGAGATCGTCCGCTACCTGTCGCAGTTCATGGTCCTCCACCCCGGCGACGTGATCAGCACGGGCACCCCGGCCGGCGTCGCCCTCGCCGGACACGCTCCCTACCTGCGCCCGGGCGACGTCGTCGAGCTGGTGGCGGACGGTCTCGGATCGCAGCGCCAGACGATCGGGGCCGCGTGATGGCCGCCGCGAACGGCGCGAGCGCCGCGATCCGCGGCTCCCACGAGGGACTGCGCGCGATCGTCACCGGCGGGGCCTCCGGCATCGGTGCCGCGATCGTCACGGCGCTGCGGGACCGCGGCGCGACCGTGGCCGTGCTCGACCTCCGCCCCTCTGCCGACGACGTGTTCTCGGCCGCGTGCGACGTCGGCGACGACGAGTCGGTACGGGCAGCGGTGGCCGCCGCCGTGGAGCACCTCGGCGGCCTGGACGTCCTCGTCAACAACGCGGGCATCGGCGCCCAGGGCACCGTCGAGGACAACCCCGACGACGAGTGGCGTCGCGTGTACGAGGTGAACGTGCTCGGCGCCGTACGGCTCTCCCGCGCCTGCCTACCGCACCTCCGCGCCTCCGACGCGGCGAGCATCGTGAACACCTGCTCGATCGCCGCGACGGCGGGGCTGCCCCAGCGTGCGCTGTACTCGGCGACGAAGGGCGCGATCGCGGCACTCACCCGTGCCATGGCGGCCGACCACCTCCGCGAGGGCGTCCGCGTGAACGCGGTCAACCCCGGCACCGCAGACACCCCGTGGGTCGGCCGGTTGCTCTCGTCGGCCGACGACCCGGCCGCGGAACGGGCGGCCCTGGAGGCGCGCCAACCCCACGGACGCCTCGTCGCCCCCGAGGAGGTCGCGGAGGCCGTCGCCTACCTGACCAGTCCGCTCGCCCGCTCGACGACCGGCGTCGACCTGGCGGTCGACGGCGGCATGCAGGCGCTCCGGCTCCGGCCCGCCTGATGGGAGGTCCGGCGGGGACGGGAGGCGCGACTATGGTCGTCGTGTCCGCTCGCGTCCGCGGGCGGGTCGAGCAGGAGGTGGTGACGTGGCGTCGCTGACCGACGATGCGATCGCACGCATCCAGCAGATGATCGTGACCGGCGAGCTCCAACCCGGGCAGCGCCTCCCGCCCGAGAAGGAGCTCAGCGAGTCGCTGGGGCTGTCGCGGAACAGCCTCCGGGAAGCGGTGAAGGCCCTCGAGCTCATCCGCGTGCTCGACGTGCGGCGGGGCGACGGCACGTACGTGACGTCCCTCGAACCGGCGGTGCTGCTCGAGGCGGTGTCGTTCGTCGTCGACATGCACCACGACCGGTCCCTCATCGACCTGCTCGAGGTCCGGCGCATCCTGGAGCCGGCGTCCGCCGTCCTCGCGACCGCCCGCGCGTCCGAGCAGCAGATCGACGACCTCGCGACCCTCATGAACTCGGTGGGCGAGGACACCGGCGTCGAGGACCTCGTCGCCCACGACCTGCTGTTCCACTCGACGATCGCCGGGATCGGCGGCAACCAGTACCTGTCCGGGCTCCTCGACGCACTGTCCAGCAAGACCGTGCGGGTGCGGGTGTGGCGCGGACTCACGCAGAACGGCTCGGTGCAGCGCACGCTCGACGAGCACGCCGCGATCGTGGACGCGATCCGGCGCCGGGACCCACAGCTCGTGCAGGCCCTCGTGGTGTCGCACGTCGAGGGTGTCGAGCGCTGGCTCCGGCGGTCCCTCGACTGAACCTGAGCGACGGCTGAGGAAGGGCCGTGTTCACTCGGGCGTCGGTCGTGGCCCCGGCAATCCGCTGGACACGAGGACCCCACAAGGAGGACACCGTGCTCGGTCTCATCATCAGCCTGATCATCATCGGACTCATCGCCGGCGCGATCGCCCGGCTCGTCATCCCCGGCAAGCAGCACATGTCGATCCCGATGACGATCCTGCTCGGCATCATCGGCTCGTTCGTCGGAGGCTTCCTCGGCTTCCTGATCTTCCAGCACGACCCGATGGACGGCTTCTTCCAGCCCGCCGGCATCATCGGCTCGATCATCGGCGCCATCATCGTGCTCTTCATCTACACGCGCTTCACCGGCCGGAACGCCCGGACCCGCTGAGTCGCCCCTCGAACCACCCATCCGACATCGAACCAGGTCCCCGCCCTGGTTCGATGTCGGATTCGTGGTTCGACGGCCGGATGCCTCAGGCGTCGAGCAGGCCGGCCGCGCGCAGGTCGTCCCAGAGCGCCTCGGGCACGGCCGTCGCCGCCCGTTCGGCGTTCTGCCGGACCTGCTCCGCCGACTGCACGCCGAGTGCGATCGCCTGCACCGCGGCCGCCCGGCGCGGGAACGCGATCGCCGCCGACGGCAGCGTGACCCCGTGCCGTTCGCAGACGTCCGCGATCGCGTTCGCCCGGGCGACGAGCGACTCCGGGGCGGCCGCGTAGTCGTACGTGGCGCCCGCCGGAGGACGCGGGGCTCCGAGCAACCCGGAGTTGTACACCCCGACCGCGACGACGGCCACCCCCAGGGCAGCGCACCGGGCGACGAGTGCGGCGGCCGGCTGCTCGAGCAGCGTGTACCGCCCCGCGAGCATGATCACGTCGCACAATCCGGTCTCCACCGCGGCGGACAGCGCTGCGACCGAGTTCGAACCGACACCCACGGCTCGCACGACGCCCTCGTCGCGGAGCTCGGTGAGGGTCGGGAGCGCCTGCGTCAAGCCGTCCCGCAGCGAGTACACGTCCGGATCGTGCAGGTACGCGATGTCGACGTGGTCGAGTCCGAGCCGGTCGAGTGACTCGTCGAGCGACCGACGGACCCCGGACGGCGAGGGGTCCCACTGCCGGACGAGGTCGTCGGGGACCGCGAACCCGCCGGACTCGAGGTCGTCGCCGTCACCCCGCCCGGGCACGAGCAGGCGTCCGACCTTCGTGGACACCAGGTACGCGTCCCGGGGCCGTCCGGCGAGCGCCGCCCCCAGCCGTCGCTCGGACGACCCGAGGCCGTAGTGCGGCGCGGTGTCGAACCCGCGCACCCCGACGTCCCACGCCGCATCGACCGCTGCCCGGGCATCCTCGTCGGAGACCGGTCGCAGCAGGTTGCCGATGCCGGCTCCGCCGAACCAGAACGGCCCCCGGTCGAGGTCGAGGTCGAGGTCGCGGTCGCGGTCGACCGCGTCCGCGGCGGCTGCGTCATGGCCGCTCATGCGTCGACCTGCCCGGACAGGGACCACACGCGCGGCACCCCGTCGTCGGTCCCCGAGTAGTCGTCGTCCGCCTCCAGCAGCGGGTTGACGACGTCCTGCCACGCGGCGTTCACCGGGTCGTTGGCGAGCGCCCGGCGCATGGCCCGGTAGTCCTCGACCTCGATGAGGTGCAGGAGGTCCTGCCCGTCCCGCCAGATCGTCCAGTCGTGCACGCCGACCTCCCGCAAGTGTGCCGCGAGCTCGGCGGGGACCGAGGCGTGCACGCGTTCGTACTCCGCCTCGCTCCCCGCCCGGAGCCGGGTCCGCGAGAGGATCCGCTGCACTACCGGTCCTCCGCGGCGTCGTCGCGCAGGAAGAGCTCGACGACCGGCACCGCCACGTCCGGCCGGACGATCGGCAGGGTGAGCGTCAGCGTCCCGGCGGGCTGCCCGCCGAGCCCGGTGTTCTGCGCCCGGGTGCCCGGCGGGATCTCGCGGTGGTGGATCTCCGAGGCGTCGTTCAGCAGTTGGGCGTACTCGACACGACCGGCGAGGCCGGGCAGGTGCACGTGCTCGAACGGCCACGTGAAGAGGTGCAGGTAGAGCCGGTTCCCGCGCTGCGTGTAGACGGTGCCGGCCGGCGCGCGGAACTCCGAGGGCCCCGCGCCGTACACGGACCGGGCGTGCCGGTGCATCCACTCCCCGATGCCGGCGAGCGCCGACCGGGCGACACCGTCGAACTCGCCGCGACCGGTGGGCCCGACGTTGAGGAGCATGTTCCCGTTGTTCGACACCCCGTCGACCAGCATGCGGACGAGCAGGTCGACGCTCTTCACGTTGAGGTTGTCGCGGTCGTACCCCCACGAGCCGTTGAGGGTCTGGCACGCCTCCCACGGCACGCGGACGCCGTCCACCTCCATCGGCTTGTCGGGCTGGTACTGCTCCGGCGTGACGAGGTCGCCCGGGATGTCGAGCCGGTCGTTGACGATGATGCCGGGCTGCAGCCGCTTCGTCAGCGCCATGAGCTCCTCGGAGCCCCAGTCGTCACGGCCCTTGCCGCCCCAGATGTCCTCGTGGTCGTTGTCCCGGTACGAGAAGTCGTAGAAGAGGTAGTCGATGCGGCCGTACCCGGTGAGCAGTTCCTCCACCTGGCCGTGCAGGTACGCGCGGTACCGGGCCATGTCGCGGCCCTCGTTGAGCCGCGCGATCTCGGCCTCGCCGTCGTCCCGCCGCGGGTGCACCCCGTCGATGGTGAAGTCCGGGTGGTGCCAGTCGATGAGCGAGTGGTAGAAGCCGACACGCAGCCCCTCGGCGCGGACGGCGTCGACGAACTCGCGCACGATGTCGCGTCCGAAGCGGGTGTTCGTGGCCTTGTAGTCGGTGAGCGCGGAGTCCCACAGCGCGAAGCCCTCGTGGTGCTTCGTGGTGAGGACGACGTACTTCATGCCCGCCTCCCGTGCCCGCTTCGCCCAGTCGGCGGCGTCGAACAGGTCCGGGTCGAAGTGGTCGAAGTACTTCTGGTAGTCGGCGTCGGTGATCCGCTCGCGGTTCTTCACCCATTCGTGCCGAGCGGGCAGGGCGTACAGCCCCCAGTGGATGAACATGCCGAACCGGTCGTGGGTGAACCAGGCGGGCAGGCCCGACGGGTCGGTCGCGGTCTGCGGCTCTGCAGGTGCGGTGATGGTCATGTGGGCCAGTTTCCTTTCAGGGGGACGGACGGGAGGCGCGGCGCGCGCTGGCGATGTCGGCTACCGGCCGCCGAGACCGGAGGTGACGATGCCTCTGACGAGGTGCTTCTGGAGGAGGACGAGCAGGATCACGGTGGGCAGCATCGAGATCACCGACGCCGCCATCACGAGGTTCCACTCCGAACCCTGCTGCCCGAAGAACTGCTGCAGGCCGAGTGGGATGGTGCCGTGGGCCTCGACGTCGTTCACGACGACGAGCGGCCAGAGGAACGAGTTCCAGTAGGAGATGAACGAGAAGACCGCGAGGACGGCCATGGTCGGGCGGGCGAGCGGCAGCATCACGGAGAAGAACGTCCGGATCGCACCGGCTCCGTCGACGCGGGCGGCGTCGTCGAGCTCCTGCGGCACGGTGAGGAAGAACTGCCGGACGAGGAACGCGCCGAGCGCGGTGAACGCCCACGGGACGATGAGCGCCTGGAAGGTGTCGACCCACCCGAAGCCCTGCATCATCACGTACATCGGGATGACGAGGACGTCCTGCGGGATCATGAGCGTCACCAGGAACAGCATGAACACGGTGTTCCGGCCGCGCCACCGCAGGCGGGAGAACGCGTACCCGGAGAGCACGGCGACGGCGACGTTGATGGCCGTCCCAGCGGCCGCCACGAAGACTCCGTTGAGGATGAACCGGGCGAACGGCAGGTACGTGAACGCCTGCACGTAGTTGTCCCACTCGAGTGACCGGCCCCAGAGGGTCGGCGGCGTCGTGAACACCTGGTCCGCGGGCTTCAGGCTCGTCGCCACCATGTAGACGAGTGGAGAGACGAACAGCAGCGCCACGAGGCAGAGCAGCACGTAGCCGATCGCGTGCCGGACCCGACCGGGCCGCGGCGCCGACGCCGTCCGCGGCAGCGCCCGCGGGTTGACCGTCCGGTTCGAGGTGGTGAAGCCGTGCGTGCGGGTCCTCGTCAGCTCACTCATAGTGCACCCACCGCTTCTGGCCGAGGAACTGCACGGCCGTGATCCCCAGGATGATGACGAACAGCACCCACGCACCGGCGGACGCCAGGCCGAGCTGCTGGTTCTGGAAGCCCGTGTTGTAGATGTACTGCACGAGGGTCTCGGTCGCGGTGCCCGGGCCGCCCTTGGTGAGGACGAACGGCTGCACGAACACCTGGAACGACGTGATGAGGGTCATCATCGTCGCGAAGAACACGGACGGCGAGATGAGCGGGAACTTGATCGCCCAGAACGTCTGCCAGGCACCGGCGCCGTCGAGCTGCGCGGCCTCGAGCTGGTTCTCCGGAACGGCGTCGAGCGCGGCCGAGAAGATCAGCATGTTGTAGCCGAACCCCTGCCAGACGCTCATCGCGACGATGGCGAGCATCGCCCAGTGCTCGTCGGCGAGGAAGTTCGGCGCGTGCACGCCGACCGTCGACTGCAGTGAGGCGTCGATCGCGCCGCCCGGCTGGTAGAGCATCCGCCACACGACGACGTTGGCGACGATCGGCGTGATGGTCGGGATGAAGAACAGCACCCGGAAGACGTGCCGTCCGGCGATCCTCGGGGTCAACCAGGCCGCGAGGCCGAGCGACACGACGAGGTTGAGCGGCACGTACAGCACGACGAACAGCGCGGTGTTCAGCGTGACGGTGCGGAAGACCGGGTCGGCGAACAGCCGGGCGTAGTTCGCGATGCCCGCCCAGCTGCGCTCGCCGAGCATCGGCCAGTTCATGAAGCTGACGACGAGCGACGCGACGATCGGGAACGCGGTGAAGACGACGAGCCCGATGGAGTGCGGTGCGGCGAACGCGGCGCCCCACCACGAGCGGCGACCGAGCCCGCTGGCGTCACCGCCCCGCCGGCGCTGGGTGGCCGGGCCGGCCGCCACCGCGGCGGCGACCGCGGGGACGGCCGCTTCGGCCGGTGGGTCCTGGATGGTGGTCATGCGACGACCTCCTCGTCGTTCGCGCGGTCCTGGTGGGGTGGGGTCGGTCGGGAGGCGCGGGGCGGGGTCGACCCGCGCCTCCCCTCCGTCATCGGGTGGGCCTGGTCACTGCGTGCCGAGCTGGCCGGCGATCGAGGACATCGTGTCCTTGCCCGACGTCTGCCCGTTCACCGCCTGGAGCGCGTACTGCGTGAAGAGCTGCGAGAGCTGGTCGCTCTGCTTGTTCCCGATGAGCGGCGACGACTTCGCGAGGGCCGCCTTCAGCGCGGGTTCCGCTCCGTCGATGCCGGCGCTCGAGTACCACGCCGCCTGCGCCGCGGTGCGGCCGGGGAACGCGCGTCCCTGCTCGGCGAGCGACGTCAGGACCTTCTCGCTGGTCATCGTCTGGACGGCCTTGAACGCCTGCTCCGGGTACTTGCACTGCTTCGAGACCCCGAAGCCCGAGCCGGCGGCGAAGGTCGACGGGCCGGAGGTGCCGGACGGGAGCGTCGTGACGCCGAGGTCGAACTTCACCTTCGCCTTCTGGCTGATGAGCGACCACGGGCCGTCGGTGTACATCGCGACCTTGCCCGCGGCGAAGTCGTTGCCGGACGTGGACGAGTCCGAGGACGCGGGTGTGGCGTAGCCCTTCTCCACGAGCGAGGCGAGCCAGTCGAGACCCTGCGCGAACTTCGCGTTCGTCGCGTCCAGCTTGCCCCTGGAGGAGATGACGCGTCCGCCGTTGTAGCCGTACACCATCGATTCGAGGTTGAGGTCGGCCACCGTCGACCCGAACTCGGTGATGCCCTTGGCCTTGAGCGCGGCGCCCGCGGCCTCGAAGTCGTCGACGGTCCAGCCCGGCTTCGGCTCGGCCACGCCGGCCTGCTGGAACAGGTCCTTGTTGTAGAACATCATGATGGGCCCGGTGTCGTACGGCAGGCCGTAGAGCTTGCCGTCGACCTTCATCCCGTCGAGCGCGGTGCTGTCGAACGCGGAGAGGTCGGTCCCGTCCTTCTTCGCCAGGTCGTCGAGGGGGAGCAACGACGAGGTGTAGTTCGCGGCGCGCAGCGATTGCATGCTCACCACGCACTGGGCACCCCCGGCGCTCAACTGCGTGCTGAGCTTCGTGAAGTAGTTCTCGAACGGTGCGCCCTGGATCGTCAGGGTGATGCCGTCCTCGCTCTTCACGGTGTCGGCGACCTTCTGCCAGGCGGCCTTGTCCTCCTTCCCGGCGATCCACATGGACCAGGTCAGGGAGTCCTTCGACTGGCTCCCGCCGGCGCTGCTGCCGGAGGAACAACCGGTGAGCACCAGGGCCGCCGCGGCCGCAGCCGCCAGCCCTGCCATGAGTCGTCGTCGTTGCATCGGTGTCTCCACTTCGTCGTGGTGATCGGGTGAGGGGTGGTGTGGTGCGGTTCAGGCGACGCGGACGGCGTCGGGGATCGGCTCGTGCGAGGCGGCCCACACCGGACCGTCCGGGAACGAGTACGTTTCGAGGGAGTCGGCGAGCATCTCGGTGCCCGCTCCGGGAGCGGTCGGCGGCCAGTACCGGCCGCCGTGCACGTCGACGGGCGTCACGAAGTGCTCGTGCAGGTGGTCGACGAACTCGATGCACCGGGTGTCGAGGTCGCCGGACAGTGCCACGGCGTCGAACATCGACAGGTGCTGGACCGCCTCGCACAGCCCCACGCCGCCGGCGTGCGGGCAGACGCGGACGCCGTGCTTCGCGGCGAGCAGCAGGATCGCGAGGTTCTCGTTCACGCCGGCGACCCGGGTGGCGTCGATCTGCAGGACCGACATGGCCCGGGCCTGGATGAGCTGCTTCGCGATGACCCGGTTCGCCATGTGTTCGCCGGTCGCGACCGGGATCGGAGCGATGCGACGGGCGATCTCGGCGTGGGCGAGGACGTCGTCGGGACTCGTGGGCTCCTCCACCCAGGCGACGTCGAAGGGACGCAGCCGGTCGATCCACTCGACCGCCTCGTCGACGTCCCACCGCTGGTTCGCGTCGATGGCGATCCGGATGTCGGGGCCGACCGTCGCGCGGGCGATGCCCATGCGCCGGACGTCCTCGTCGAGGTCGCCCCCCACCTTGAGCTTGATCTGTGCGAACCCGTCGTCGACGGCCTCGCGGCAGAGCCGGGCGAGCTTGTCGTCGTCGTACCCGAGCCAGCCGGGGGTGGTCGTGTACGCCGGGTAGCCCTGGCGTTGCAGGCGCCCTCGGCGTTCGGCGCGGCGCGGTTCGGCGGCCCGGAGGAGTTCGAGCGCCTCCGCGGGCGTGATCGCGTCCGACAGGTACCGGAAGTCGACGAGGTCGACGAGCTCCTCGGGCGACAGGTCCGACAGCAGCGCCCAGAGCGGCTGGCCGGCCCGCTTCGCCCGGAGGTCCCAGAGCGCGTTCACCACCGCGCCGATCGCCATGTGCATGACGCCCTTCTCCGGGCCGAGCCAGCGGAGCTGCGAATCGTGCACGAGGCTGCGCCAGGTGCCGCCCATGTCGGCGAGGACCGCTTCGGTGTCGGCACCGACGACGTGCTCCCGGAGCGCGGCGATCGCCGCTTCCTGCACCTCGTTGCCGCGACCGATCGTGAAGACGAACGCCGCGCCGACCAGCCCGTCGTGGGCGTCGGTGTCGATCTCGACGTACGCGGCCGAGTAGTCCGGCGCCGGGTTCATGGCGTCCGAACCGTCGTGGTCCCGTGAGGTCGGGAACCGGACGTCGCGTACGCGCAGACCGGTGATGCGGCTCATCGTGTCTCCTGCCCGTCCGGTCTCCGTCGACCGAACGAGGCAATCGAAACATCGGATGTCTTTCCTGTCAAGGGCACGCTGCGTCTCATTTTGGTCACTGAGCGCAGCCAGTGGTCCGATGACTTTGCGCCAGATCGCAGAAAGCGCGCACCGCCGACCGGGTCGACGTGTGCGGCGCGCGTCCGCGTCAGCTCAGCCGAACACCTCGGGCAGGGCTGCGATGAACTCGTCGAAGTGGCTGTACCAGACCGCGTGTGCGGCCCCGGCGATGCTCCGTACCTGGACACCGGCGTCGCGCAACTCCGCCGCAGCTGCGCCGTCGACGTACTGACTCGGATCGGCCCGGACGACGATCGATCCCGGGCGTGGGGCCCAGTGTCCGCCGGAGCCCGCGGCGAACCCCGCAGCCGTCACCGGATCGAACCGATCGGCCGCACGCGCCTCGACCTGGCAGTCGCGCTCGGAGTAGTGCGGTCTCGTCGCGCGGAGCACAGCGTACGTGCGCTGCGTCCGTTCCTGCTCGTACTCGGCCTGCACCTCGTCCCGGTCCCACCCGCCACGCGCCGAGAACGGCCCATCGACGAAGACGGTGCGCTCGGGGTCGAGCCGCCCCGACGCAACCGCAGCAGCGAGGACCAGTCCGCCGAAGGAGTGGCCGATCGCGACTGCGGGGCGTGTGGCCGACTCGACTGCGAGCGTGTCCGTGACGACGGCCGCGACGTCCTCGACGCTGAGCGCCGGATGCCGGGGGGAGAGGCCGTGGCCTGGCAGGTCGAGAGCGATGACGCGGAGCCCGCGACCCGTCAGCAACGGCGTGATCCGCCACCAGCTCTCCGCCGACCCCATCATCCCGTGCAGCAGCACAGCCGTGCGTGGTCCCGAGCCCTGGATCTCGTGGTGCAGTCGCATCGGGCCATCGAAGCACGCATCAGCGTCCCGACGACCGGAACAGCGTCCACGGCGCCGTGGTTGTCGTCCGCATGGACGAAGCCCTTCCGAACATCGTCGCCGTGCTGGCTCGTGTCCCGGTGGACAGCATCGACGCGTCGCTCCCGCTGTACCGGCAGTTGGCGGGCACGGAGGAGGTCCGAGCGTTCGAGTTCGGGACCGTCCGGTTGGCATGGGTGGGGGTCTTCCTCCTGCTGGAGGGCGCGGATGCGGCGACTCGATCGCGTGCCGCGACGATCATCGTCCGGGACGTCGAGCTGATCGCGTCGACCGTGCAGACGGGCGGAGGGGAACTGCTGGAAGGCCCGATGTCCGGACCGAACGGCCGGCGCTTGATCGCCCGCCACGCCGATGGGAACGTCCTCGAGTACATCGAACAACGGTGAACCGGCGGCAGCCGGTCCTGTGCGTCGGGACCGGCGACGACGGCTGGAGCCGTCGACGAGCCGGAGGCGCGGTGCGGGTCGGACCCGTCCCGCGCCTCCCGTGGCGGATCGCGTCGGTCAGGACGCGGCGAGCCTGCCCATCTCAGCGACCACACTGCGGAGCCGGTCCGCGAGCTCGTCGCGGGACCCGACGGTGAAGCGGTGCGCAGCCTCGATCACGGCGGCCATCACCAGCGTGACGGCCGTGCGGGCCGAGTCGGCGTCGGTGCGCTCCGCAGCGACCTCGACGACGGCGAGGCGGGCGTCCGCAGTCCACTGGAGCATCGTCGGCACCATCTCCGGCCGAGCCTGCACGAGCGCCTTCATCCGTGCGCGGTCCTCGGGCAGGGTGACCGTGTGCGCGACGAGGTCGCAGAGGTCCGACACGAGCGGTCCGTCGGCTGCGCGGAACGCCTCGCGCGCGGCGGTCGGGACGGTCGTCGCGGGCAGACCGAGCGCGGCGTTGCCCTTCGACGGGAAGTAGTTGAAGAACGTGCGGGGCGAGACCCCGGCGTCGGCGCAGATCTCCTCGACCGTGACGCCGGCGAGCCCGCGCTCGGTGACGAGGTCGAGCGCGGCCTGGTGGATCGCGGTCCGGGTCTGCTGCTTCTTGCGCTCCCGCAGGCCACTGTCGCCGGTCACGGGTGCTTCGGTGGTGGTCACGTGCTGCTCCTGGTGCGGGTCGGGGCCTCCCACCGGGCGGTGGGAGGCCCCGATCGGCCTAGCGGTCCGCCGCGTCCCGCTGGACGGGGATGGAACCGGTGACGGGAGCCGTGGGCGAACCCATGGTGTCGGCGGCACGGACCGCCTGGACCTCGAGGTCGTCCGCCGTCTGCTCCTTGTCGGCCTGCTCCTGCAAGGCCGAGCTCTTGCGGAGCGGCGGCGCCTTGAAGAACCAGCTCAGGACGAAGGCGAGCAGGATCACCGCGAAGCCGACCCAGTAGACCGTGACGGCCGAGGAGTTGAACCCGGTCATGAACGGCCGCGTGAGCGCCTTGTCCGCACCGTTCAGGTACGAGGTGTCGCTCGTCTCCGAGCTGTTGCTCGAGCTCCCCTTGTCCGCCTGCTTCGCGATGGTCTTCGACAGCTGCGGCGCGAGCTGGTCCACCCAGTAGGAGCGCTGCGAGGCGTTCGACCAGTCGACGCTCACGGTGCCGTCGGACTGCGCCGTGGCGTGCGCCTTGTCCGCGACCGCGGCGAGCGCCTGCTGCTCGGCGGCCGGCGTGGCGGCGGCGACCTGCTGGTCGATGACGGTCTGGGCGGCGGCGGCCGGGATCGTGCCGGCGGCGACGCGCTGCTGCACCTGGGCGGTGACCTGCTGCGTGACGGCGGCCTGCGCGGCCTGCTTGGCCTGGACGGCGGCGTCGTCGAGCTTCGCCTGGACGTTCTTCTCGATCGGGTCGACGATCGGGTTCCAGATCTGGTCCATGACGCCCTGGTTCGCCTTCGCGGAGGCGACCGTCGGGTTGAGCGCGGCGTCCAGCGCACCGGTGAGGTTCTTCTCGTCAGCGGTGGCGTGGAGGATGTTCGTCGGCATGATCGAGAACAGGACCGACAGGAGCACCGCGGTGCCGAGCGTTCCGCCGATCTGGCGGAAGAACGTCGCCGAGCTCGTCGCCACGCCCATGTCCCGCGGCTGCACGGAGTTCTGCGAAGCGAGCGTGATGCTCTGCATGAGCTGACCGAGCCCGAGGCCGATCAGGAACATGCCGATCATGAGGAACCACAGCGGCTTGTCGATGGTCATGAACGTCAGGACGACGTAGCCGACCGAGACGAGCGCGGTGCCGATCACCGGGAAGATCCGGTACTTGCCCGTGCGGGCGACGATCTGGCCGGACGCGATCGAGGCGATCATGAGGCCGCCGATCATCGGCAGCGTGGCGAAGCCGGACTCGGTCGGCGTCAGCCCCGTGACGATCTGGAGGTACAGCGGGATGGTCAGCATGGCGCCGAACATCGCGAACCCGACGAGGAAGCCGAGGATCGTGGCCATCGAGAAGACGCCGGAGCGGAAGAGCTTCAGCGGGATGATCGCGTCGTCCTTCATGAGCGTCTCGATGACGAGGAAGGCGACGAGACCGAGCGCACCCACGACGTAGCACGCGATCGCGCCGGCGGAGCCCCAGCCCCAGGTCCGGCCCTGCTCGGCGACGAGGAGCAGCGGCACGAGCGTCACGATGACCGACGTGGCGCCCCACCAGTCGATGCGCGGCTTCGCCTTGGCGTCACCGAACTTCGGCAGGTGCAGGAACGCGATGACCATGATGAGCGCGCCGATGCCGATCGGGACGTTGATCAGGAAGACCCAGCGCCAGCCCGTGACCCAGAGGATCTGGTCCGCGCCGGAGAACAGACCGCCGATGAGCGGGCCGATGACGCTCGAGATGCCGAACACGGCGAGGAAGTAGCCCTGGTACTTGGCGCGCTCGCGGGGGGCGAGGATGTCACCCATGATCGCGAGGGGCAGCGACATGAGCGCACCGGCGCCGATGCCCTGGAAGCCGCGGAACGCCGCGAGCATGATCATCGAGGTCGACATCGTCGAGAGCAGCGAGCCGAGGATGAACACGGCGATGCCGAAGATGTACAGCGGACGGCGACCGAAGACGTCGGACAGCTTCCCGTAGATCGGCGTGGTGATGGTGCTCGCGATGAGGTAGGCGGTCGTGACCCAGGCCTGCTGGTCGAGCCCGTGCAGGTCGTCACCGATCGTGCGGATCGCGGTGCCGACGATCGTCTGGTCGAGGGACGACAGGAACATGCCGGCCATGAGGCCGTAGATGACGAGGAGGATCTGGCGGTGCGACATGATCGGCTTCCCCGGCTGGGCGGCCGGTGAGCTCTGTCGCCCGCGCTGCACCTCGACGGGAGCGGTGGCAGTAGACAATGCGGGTCCTTCAGGATGCGTGTGGTGGCTGGTCTGGAGGCAAGGGACGCCGGAGCGTGTGGCGGGCCGATGACGGCGGGTCAACCTTGCAGGCGGTGCAACTTTACACCACGAGCACCTTTGCCGCCAGCGCAAAGTTGCCCACCCTGCACGTTCGTGAACGCACTCACAGGTAGCGTGTGCGCATGGGACGGACGACGTGGACCGATGTGCCGGACGACCTGCGCAGCCGGATCGCTGCGCTGCTCGGCGGGACCGTGACGACCGCGACCTCGCAGCCCGGCGGCTACTCCCCGGGAGGGGCCGACCGTGTCGTCACCTCGACCGGGTGCCGCGCGTTCGTGAAGACGCTCGCACGCTCGCGCAACGCGGACGGCTTCGGGATGCACGAGCGCGAGGCACGGGTGATGGCGTCCTTGCCCGAGACCGTCCGGGCTCCGCGTCTCCTCGACGTGCTGCACGACACGGTCGACGGCGACGACTGGATCGCCCTCGTGCTCGAGGACGTCGACGGACGGCACCCCGGTGGAACCCTCGACGGCGCGGACGTCCCCGCCGTGCTCGACGCCCTCGACACCCTGCCCGTCGCCGCGGGGCCGCTGCTCGACCTCCCCCGGGTCGCCGAGGACCTCGCGGCCGACTTCACGGCGTGGGACCGCATGGTCGAGGACGGCCTGCCCGGGGTCGTCCCGGACGCCGTGCGCGCCGCCGCACCCGACCTCGCCCGTGCTGCTGCGGACGCCGCCACGGCCGTCGAGGGTGAGCACCTGGTGCACGTGGACTGCCGCGCCGACAACCTGCTCGTCGACGCCGACGGGCTCGTCTGGGTGGTCGACTGGCCGTGGGCCTCGATCGGCGCACACTGGCTCGACCCGCTGACGTACCTGCTCGACGCCCTCGTCCGTGGTGAGGACGTCGACGTCGACCACCACCTCGCCACGCACCCGGTGTTCGCCGGGCTGTCGGCGACGTCGGTCGATGCCGTGCTCGCAGGACTCGCCGGGATGTTCTTCGAGCGAGCAGCGCGGCCCGCCGTCCCGCACATGCCGACGCTGCGCGACTTCCAGCGCCGCGAGGCCCTGGCCGCAGCGGACTGGGTGCTCCGCCGCTGGGGTGCCGCGAGCACGGCGGCCGACCGGGTACCCCGGTGATCCAGGAAGCGCGGCACCCCGGAGCGTACGGTCCCTCTCATGACTGACGAGCACGACAGCCCGCGTCCCGAAGACGACGCCGCGCGCCTCGGACTCGTCGTCGTCGGCGAGGCGGCAGCGCTGCACTCGGGCGACGATGCGGCCCTGGACGCCAGCGAACAGAACATCATCGACACCATCGACGACCTCGTCGACGAACCGCTGACCGACCGGCAGGAGCAGGTGGTCCAACGCCTCGCCTCGGCCGGTGGGACCCTGACGGCCGGCCTCAGCGGAGCCCTCGCGGCACGGTCCGGCCGGAGCGTGGACGACGTGCTCGAGGGTGCGGCGCGGAGCGTGCTCTGGCAGCAGCGGCTGGCGGACGGCGACGGGGACGCGGGCGGTCAGCAGCGCGAGGACGCCGGCGGTCAGCAGCGCGACCGTCGGGACGACGACGGGCGCGACGAGGACTGACCCGAGAGGCGCGGGGCGGCGCCGTCAGCGCCTACGCGCCGACACGCCACCAGTCGTCGAAGGGCGTCGCCGGTACCTGCCGCTTGTGCTCCGTCGCCCGGTACCGGGACTCGATCGCCTCAGCGACCTCGACCGGGACGTCGTGCCCCTGCAGGTAGGCGTCGATCTCGGCGTAGGTGAGACCGAGGTTGGCCTCGTCCGTCTGGCCGGGGAGCTCGTCGAGCAGGTCCGCAGTCGGGGCCTTCTCGTAGAGGCGGGCCGGGGCACCGAGGTGCTCGAGGACCTGCCGCCCCTGGCTCTTCGTCAGACCGGTGAGCGGCGTGAGGTCCACTCCCCCGTCGCCGTACTTCGTGAAGAACCCGGTGACGGCCTCGGCCGCGTGGTCGGTGCCGACGACGAGCAGACCGCGCTGCCCGGCGACGGCGTACTGGGCGACCATCCGCATGCGGGCCTTCACGTTGCCCTTCACGAAGTCGCTGAGCTCGACGCCCGACGCGGCCGTGTCCTGCACGACCCCGTCCACGCCGTGCTCGATGTTCACGGTGATGCCCGGGCCGGCACCGATGAACTGCAGTGCGAGCTGGGCGTCGTCCTCGTCGGCCTGCACGCGGTAGGGCATGCGGACCGTGGTGAACTCGGCGGCGTGCCCCTCGGTGCGGAGCGACTCGACGGCCAGCTGGGTCAGACGCCCGGCGAGGGTGGAGTCCTGCCCGCCGCTGACGGCGAGGAGGTACCCGTTGGCACCCGTGGTGAGGAGGTAGTCGCGCAGGAACGCGACGCGACGCGCGACCTCCTGCTCCGGGTCGATGGTCGGCTGGACGTCGAGGTCCGCTGCGATGGCGGCTTGGAGTTCACGCACGACCCCAGTATCCCGCCGGAACGGCTCCGTGCACACAGTTCACCGTGCGCGTTCCGCGACTGCCGGACGGATCGTGTTGTCGTGGTCGGCCCCGATGGCACAGGTGCAGACGACCCCGATGGTCTCCCCGCCCCGGGTCAGCCGGAAGCGTTCGACGTGCGGGGGTCCGATCCGGCGGTCGAGCGGATGGGTGTCGTGGTCGTGCACGGGCTGTCCTCGGGAACGGTCGGGTCGGGATGGGACACGGCGACGCGGGCGCCGGGGAGGCGGGCGCCGACGTCTGCCGGCGCCCGCCCTTCGTCAGCCCTGTCGCACGCGCCGCGCCACGAGGGTGCCGCCACCGGCCGCGAGGAGCAGTCCGGCGAGGACCAGCAGCGGCAGGACGTCGGCGCCGGTGAAGGCGAGGGTTCCCGTACCCCCTCCGGTACCTCCAGCACCACCGACACCGCCCGTGCCGTCAGCTCCCGGCGCCCCCGGCGCCCCGGGAGTGCCCGGCGTGCCCGGGTCCGTGGGGCCGACGGGGGCGGCAGCGACCGCGAACGCCACGGTGTCCGGGTCGCTCACGAGGGTGCCGATCGTCTCGACGGCCTCGGCCTCGTGGTCACCGACGGCGACCCCGGGGAACGTGACCGTCCACGTCCCGTCGCCGTCCGCCACGGTCGACTGCGTGGTGCTCTCGTCGCCGTCGAGCGTGACGTCCACCGTGGCGCCCGGCTCAGCGGTGCCGGTGACGGGGACGTCGGTGGTGTCGTCGTCCGACGGGACCGCGTAGTCCGTGCCGTCCTCGGGCGAGGTGATCACGACCCCGGCGAACGGGTCGGCCTGCACGGTCGCGGTCGCCAGGTCGACGGTGGCCAGGTCGGCCCCCGGCAGGAGCTGCAGCCGGACGGCGCGGACGGTCGTCGCGCCGGTGTCGTCGGCGCTCGGTTCGGTGAAGGCCGGCGACGTCTGCGAGTTGATCGTGATCGAGACCAGCTGGTTCACGACACCGAGCAGGGGGTCGAGCGCGGTGACGGTGCCGGTCACGGTGGTGAGGAGCGTCTGCACGACCCCGCTGACGAAGTCGTCGCCGAGCACGCCGCCCACGATGCCGGTGAGCGCGGGGACGATCGTCGAGCCCAGGAGCGGCTGGAGCAGCGGGTCCAGGGTGCCGAGCACCGGGCCGAGGAGCCCGTCGCCGGTCACCGTGAGGGTGGCCCCACCGCCGGTGCCCAGCAGGTCACCGATCGTGGTGTCGGTCGTGAGGGTCAGGCCCGCGACGTCCGTGCCGAGCAGGTCGACCCCGGTGTCGACGACGAGCCGGACGTCGGCGGCGTCGAGGGCGTTCGTGAGGGTACTGGTCAGGAGCGCGGGCAGCTGCTCGGTGAGGATGTCGGAGATCGCACCGGTGACCTGGGCGTTGATCGTGTCGCCGGTGAGCAGCGTCGTGTTCGCCGGCAGGTCGTTGAGCGTGTACAGCTGACCGAGGTCGATCGTGACCACCCCGGAGGACAGGTCGATCGTGACCGGCCCGTCGGTGAGCGACTGCTGCGTGACGGTGGAGAGCGCCCCCTGCAGGTCGACGTCCGTGGTGAGCTGCGCGGTCGTCCCGTCCAGCGTCAGGGCTCCGAGCCCGAGGGTGTTCACCGCCGTGGTCACCGGGTCGAGCAGGGACGCGGTGAGGTCCGTCGTCAGCCCGTCGGCGCCGAGCGCGGTGTTGAGCGTGTCGTCGGTGGCTCCGAGCGTCGAGTCGAGCTGCGCGACGAGCTGCTGCACGGCGGGGCTGACCAACCGGACCTGGGCACCGGCGACCTGGTAGTCCGTGCTGACGTCCGCGCCGTCGAAGGTCCGGTCCGCCGACGCCCGGGCGGACAGGGCGCCGAGACCGACGGAGGCGTCGCTCACCACCCCGTCGACGTCGAGGTCACCGAGGAGCGGGGCGAGGTTCACGGTGGCGCCCGCACCGGGGGTCGCCGGCCCGACCTGGATCGCACCGTCGGCACCGACTGCGCCTGCGGCGGCGACCGCGGACCGGGTGTCGGTCCGGGCGACCTGGCCGGCGACGCCGACGTTCACGAGGCCGTTCTGCCCGAGCAGCTGGATGCCGCCGGGGACGTTGATCCCGATGCCGTTCAACACCGAGAGGTCGAGCGGGTCCGACGTGCCGCCGACCGGTCCGCCGGGAGCGGTGGCCCCGAAGGAGCCGGCGAGCGCCGCGACGTCGTCGAGGTCGACGGTGCCGCTCCCGGCGATGAGCCGACCCTCGGCCTGCGTCACGTCGGACGCGGCCGCGTGGACCGGGAGGGCAGCGCCCCCGATGATGACGGCCGCGACGGTGGCCGTGGCGCCCGCGCGGAGCGCGAAGCGTGTTGCAGTGCGTGGCATGGTGCCTCTTCCTCCGGCGGAGGTCCCTCCGCCGCTGATCCATCCCCCGGCTGTGACGGGGGATCCGACGGGTCCGCTGGTGAGGCGGCCCCGGAGTCACGTGTGCGCGTCGTGCTGCGCGCGGGCGCGGCTATCCGGCTCGACCACCTCCGCCGGGGTGGGAGGCGGGAGCCACGGCCCGCACGGACGGGCGCATCGATCGCGCGCACACGCTTCGTGCTCGGGCCATGTCCTGATCCTCCCGGGTCGGCCCGGCATCGGCGCCGGGCTGAGGATGCGCGGCTGGTGAGACCGCGTTCCTGAGCAATCTACAAGGACTGCCGCCGGTGCTGGCGATACCCCCGTTCGGGGTGTACGCGAGCCACAGTTCGAACGTTGACAGTTAGACCTCGAACGGTTAGCGTTCTGAGCATGACGCAGCAGGCTCCCGCGATGGACACCCCCCTCCAGCTCATGCGGTGGATCGGGTGGGCACAGCGCAAGGCGGCCGAGGAGTGGGTCCGCGAACGCGACCTCAGCCAGGAGCAGAGCTTCGTGCTCGGGTACCTGCAGCGTTCACCCGGCGCGATCCAGCGTGACATCGCTGCGATCACGCGGACGAGTGCCGCGAGCGTCTCGAGCCTGCTGCAGGGGCTCGAGCGACGCGGACTCGTCGAACGTCGTGCGGACGACGGGAACGCCCGCACGAAACGCGTCTTCGCCACCGACGAGGGGATCGCCCTCATCGCCGGGTTCGAGGACGCGACGATCGCCCTCGACGACGTCCTGCTCGCCCCGCTGGACGCCGACGAACGGGCAACGCTGCAGGCCCTCCTGCAGAAGGTGACCGCCGAACTGCCGGCACCGACCCGCTAGCCCACACCGCGCCTCCCGGACCACTCGGGACGGCCCGCTCCACGCGACCGCACCCGCCGGCCGCGCCATCAGCCCTGCCGTGCCGGCGACCGCCGGCGCGATGCCCGCTGCCCGGAACCGGGCAGCGGAGCCCTGCCCTCGAGGAGGCACCCATGAGCACCGCCACCGAACCAGCCGCGACCGAACCATCCACCACCGGCACCGCCGCGGCGAAGAACCGCTGGTACCTGTCCGCCGCCCCCATCGGCCGCGCCCTCGTGCACCTCTGCGTGCCGATGGCCGCCGCGATGGTCGTCAGCGCCGTCTACAACGTGATCAACGCCGGGTTCATCGGCTCGCAGCACGACACGTCCCTGCTCGCCGCGATCACCTTCGGCACACCGCTCCTCGGCATCATCATGGCGGTCGGCGGCGTCTTCGGGGTCGGCGGGAGCGCCCTCATGTCCCGCATGCTCGGGGCCTCCGAGCACGACCCCGCGAAGGCCGAGGACATCAAGCGCGTCGCGTCCTTCGCGCTGTGGGGAGCGGTCGTCACGGGCGCCGTCCTCGCCGTGGTCGGCCTGGTGTTCCTCCGGCCCCTCGTCGCGGTGCTCGGAGCCGACGCCGCAGCCGCCCCGGCCACCAGTGCGTACGTGGCCGTCATGCTCGCGTTCGTCCCGGTGCTCGCCGCCGCCTTCGCCCTCGAACAGATCGTCCGGTCCGAGGGAGCCGCCCGACAGGCCATGGTCGGGCTGATCCTGTCGACCCTCGGCAACCTCGTCTTCGACGTGCTGTTCATCCTGGTGCTGCACTGGGGCGTCGCGGGTGCCGCACTGGCGATCGGCCTCGGCAACCTCGTGTCGATCGGCTACTGGATCGTCTGGTTGCAGCGGAACAGTGAGAACGTCAGCTTCGCGCCGCGGTGGTTCACGCTCCGTCGGGACATCCTCAAGGACGTGTTCGGCATCGGCGCCGGAGAGCTGCTCCAGTCCGGGTTCCTCATCGTCACGACGCTCGTCCTCAACAACCTCGCCGCCGGGTACGGCGACGACCCACTGGCCGCGATGGGGGTCGCCGTCCGCATCGCCCAGGTGCCGGAGTTCCTGGTCATGGGCGTGACCATCGGGGTCCTGCCCCTGCTCGCCTACGCCTTCGGCAAGGGCGACGCCGCTCGGCTCCGATCGGCCCTCCGCGGCGCGGCACTCACCGTCGGGACGATCGTCCTGCTGTTCTCCGGCACGGTGTTCGTCTTCCGCGAGCAGGTGTTCACGATCTTCTCGGGCGACCACTCGGTCCTCGCGATCGGCCTGACCATCCTCACCGCGCAGCTCGTCGCGACCATCGTGAACGGGTTCACGGGCCTGCTCACGTCACTGTTCCAGGCGACGGGCATGGTGACGCCGGCCATGGTGCTGTCGATGGCGCAGGGCGTGCTGTTCATCCCCATCGTCATCGTCGAGAACCTGTGGTTCGGACTCGCCGGGATCATCTGGGCGCTCACCGTCACCGAGGTGCTCGTGTTCGTCGCGGCCCTGGTGCTCTGGGCGCTGTCCCGTGGCCGGATCGCACGGGGGCTGGCCGAGGGGTCGCCGGAACGCGCCGAGGCCGCGCTGGAGGAAGCCGCCGCCTGACGCGACACGTCGGGTTCGGGAGGCG
>NZ_JBQEPN010000005.1:151234-177596 GCF_052045775.1 Curtobacterium sp. 22159 | reverse complement strand
GCACCGCGCCTCCCGTCCTCTCGTCCTCCGGTGCGGACCCCCGAACTGGGGAGACTGATCTGTCTGTCCACACTTCTGCGGACCGCTAGAGTCGTCATCGTCAGCGAGTCACACCCGACCGGCGCTCCCCCGCCGGGACTCGCAGCGAGCATCGACGCTCCGGCCCTCGAGCGTCCCCTGCAGCTCGGGCCGGAGCGCGATGGCCTCCGGACGACGGCACGACCGGCCCCGGGCGCGACGAGCCCGGTACGGTGGGCGGGCACACCCGTCCCCCGAGGAGCCCCATGCCCCTGTTCGGCCGCCCGCACGACCCGCACCCCGACACCGGACCGAGCGTGGTCGCGGCGAAGTGGTCCGACTCCTTCGGCAGCCTCGCCACCCGGTGCCTGCAGCTCATCGTCGTGCTCGTGATCGGCGCCGCGGTCGTGTACGCCGCCGCCACGCTGAGCGTCGTCACGATCCCCGTCCTGCTGGCGCTCATCATCGCGTCGGCGATGCACCCCGTCGTGTCCTGGCTCCGCCGACACCGGGTGCCCTCCGTGCTCGCCACGCTGGCCGTGCTCGTCGGCGTCCTCGTCGTGCTCGGACTCGTGGGGTGGCTCATCGTCGTCGCGGTGGTCTCGCAGTGGCCCGACCTGCAGCAGTCCGCCGTGAGTGGGTTCGACCAGCTGCAGGACTTCGCCGCGACCCTGCCGATCTCGATCTCCGACGACCAGGTCGACGAGGCGGTGCAGGGCGTCCAGGGCTTCCTCACCAGCGCGCAGTTCGGCTCCGGCGCACTCGCGGGCGCCTCCGCCACCGCCAACTTCCTGACCGGCCTCGTGCTGATGATCGTCGTGCTGTTCTTCTTCCTCAAGGACGGCCCGCGCATCTGGGAGTTCCTGCTCCGGCCCTTCTCGGGTGAGCGGTACCAGCGGGCCCGCCGCGTGGGCGACCGGGTCGTGCAGACGCTCGGCGGCTACGTGCGCGGCACCGCGACCGTCGCAGCCGTCGACGCCGTGGGGATCGGGGTGGGCATCGCGATCGTCGGCGTCCCCCTCGCACTCCCCCTGGCCGTCGTCGTGTTCATCACCGCGTTCATCCCGATCGTCGGTGCGACCGCCGCCGGCATCCTCGCCGCACTCGTCGCCCTCGTCGCCCTCGGGCCCGTCCAGGCGCTCGTCGTCGTCGGCATCGTCGTGCTCGTCAACCAGCTCGAGGGCAACCTGCTCCAGCCGGTCCTGATGGGCAAGACGCTCAAGCTGCACGGCCTCGTCATCCTCATCGGACTGACCGCGGGCACCGTGCTCGCGGGGATCACCGGCGCGATCATCTCGGTCCCGCTCCTCGCCGCCGCGTGGGGTGCGATCCAGGTGTGGGACGGGCCCGACCAGCCGGCGCGTGCGTGGCGGCAGAAGCGCGTGGAGACCGCCGAGGCGCGCTGACCCGACCAGCGGTCGGACGGGAGGCGCGGTGCGGGCCCGCACCGTGCCTCCCGTCCGACACGCGCGAGCGTCGCGTCACCGACGCGGGCCGCGCAACGGGAAGGGGGGCCTCCGCACGCGGCGGAGGCCCCCTTCCGGACGGGTCGGGACCGGGTCAGTCGGTGCCGGAGTCGAACGCGGCGCCCTCGGACGCGAGGTCCGTCGCGCGCTCCCGTGCCGCCTCGGCGTCGGACGTGGCGACGGCGCCGCCCAGGATCTCCTCCGCCTCACCCGACTCGAGCCGGCCGACGAGGTCACCCGTCGCACCGCCGATGAGACCGGCCGCGGCGTACTGCTCGAGACGCGACCGCGAGTCCGCGATGTCGAGGTTCCGCATCGTCAGCTGACCGATGCGGTCGTCCGGGCCGAACGCCGCGTCACCCACACGCTCCATCGAGAGCTTGTCCGGGTGGTACGACAGCGACGGACCCGTCGTGTCGAGGATCGTGTAGTCGTCACCGCGACGGAGACGCAGCGTGACCTCACCCGTGACCGCGGACGCGACCCAGCGCTGCAGCGACTCGCGGAGCATGAGCGACTGCGGGTCGAGCCAGCGACCCTCGTACATGAGGCGACCGAGCCGGCGACCCTCGTTGTGGTACGACGCGACCGTGTCCTCGTTGTGGATCGCGTTGAGCAGGCGCTCGTAGGCGATGTGCAGCAGCGCCATGCCCGGCGCCTCGTAGATGCCGCGGCTCTTCGCCTCGATGATGCGGTTCTCGATCTGGTCGGACGCGCCGAGGCCGTGACGGCCACCGATCGCGTTCGCCTCGTAGACGAGCGCGACGGCGTCGGCGTACTCGACCCCGTTGATGGCCACCGGGCGCCCGGCCTCGAACCGGACGGAGACCTCTTCGGTGGCGACCTCGACGTCGTCACGCCAGGCGGCCACGCCCATGATGGGCTCGACGATGTCGAGACCGCTGGAGAGCTCCTCGAGGCTCTTCGCCTCGTGCGTCGCGCCCCAGATGTTCGCATCCGTGGAGTACGCCTTCTCGGTGGAGTCGCGGTACGGGAAGCCGCGGGCGACGAGCCACTCGCTCATCTCCTTGCGACCGCCGAGCTCCTCGACGAACTCCGAGTCGAGCCACGGCTTGTAGACCCGCAGGCGCGGGTTCGCCATGAGGCCGTAGCGGTAGAACCGCTCGATGTCGTTGCCCTTGTAGGTCGAGCCGTCGCCCCAGATGTCGACGCCGTCCTCACGCATCGCGCGGACGAGCATCGTGCCCGTCACCGCACGCCCGAGCGGCGTCGTGTTGAAGTACGTCTTGCCGCCCGAGCGGATGTGGAACGCGCCGGTCTGCAGCGCGACGAGCCCCTCTTCCACGAGGGCGCTCTTCGCGTCGACGAGCCGCGCGATCTCCGCGCCGTACTCGTGCGCGCGGCCCGGGACGGCGTCGATGTCCGGCTCGTCGTACTGACCGATGTCGGCCGTGTACGTGCACGGGATCGCGCCCTTCTCGCGCATCCACGCGACGGCACAGGAGGTGTCGAGACCTCCGGAGAACGCGATGCCGACTCGTTCGCCGACCGGGAGACTGCTCAGGACCTTGGACACGGGGTCAATCGTACGGGGCGTGCGGGGATGACTACCGTCCAGGCCGACGGTTCCCGGTCGACCGGACCGCCCGCTCAGAAGGTGATGACGGTGGCTCGTTCGCGTGTGAAGCGGATGAACTCGTCCCGTGCGACCGCGAGACCGAGACCTCGCCGGGTGAGGACGCCCTCCACACCCGCTGCGCGAGCGGCGTTGCTGCAGGCGCCGACGGGGATTCCCGACGCGATCAGCTCGTCGATCTGCGCGTTGAACAGGCGGTCGGCGTCGGTCTCGACGTGGGTCAGACGCCGTTGCGCCGGCCCGAAGACGAACACCTCCACGGCAGTGCCGGTCTCGGGCGTCACCTCGCCGATCCGCCCGGGCAGGCGGCTGCCGATCGTCAACGAGTGCTCGTCGTCGTGGAAGACGTGCACCACGGTCTTCGCGTGCAGCCCCTCGTGCTCCGTCATGGACGTCCTCCCTCGCTCGGCACTCGGGTGCCTGACCCCAGCCCCGTCCCTGGTTTCACCGGCCCGCCGCCTGCGCACCACGAAGGGTCATCACGGCGCTGGTCACGGAGGCGATCGAAGTGCCGTCATCGCGGCGGATCTCACACTGGTAGTGACTGATCGTGCGCCCTGGGTGCGTGCACCGTGCGGATGCGACGAGCACACCGGACCACGCCGGTCGCACGAATCGCGCGTCGAGGTCGAGGCTCGTGAAGGACTCTCCCGGCTGGATGATCGTCGAGTGGGCGGTGCCGATCGCGGCGTCCGCCAGCTCGCACAGCAGGCCTCCGTGGACGGTGCCCTGCTGGTTGCCGTGGAGCTCCACGTCGGCCTCGATCCGGATCGTGGCTCCGCGCTCGGCCACGGCCACGATCTCCAGTCCGAGCAGGCGGGCGATCGCCGTCGGGTACCGCATGGACGTCGTCTCCCCCGGCTCCAGCGAACCCGCGAGGCGACGCCGCAGGTGTTCGAGGACCGGGAACGAGGTCTGCGTCATCTGTGATGCCTTCCGTGTCGGGGACGCCCTCCGCTTGGGGGCTGCCCTGCGCGTGGGATGCCGTTCGCGTGGGATGCCGTCCTCGTGGGGGCTGCCTTCCGTACGGGACGGATCCGACGCTACGGCCGGTCGTCCGACGCACGGAAGGGCCAGGCGGTGCCGACGGGTGTGGACCAGGCCGCGGATCACCGCCCCGTCGCCGTGGCGATGCGCGGGGACGTCACGCGCCGCCCGTCGTGGCCCCGCCGGACGTGCTCGCAGCCCGGAGGACGGCGTTCACGCTCGCCGTGAGCACGGATCGGTCCCGTCCCGCGGACCAGTGGACCCCGGCGGCGTCGCGGTGCTCGACGAGGGTCAGCGCGTCGCTGTCGGCGCCGGAGGTGACGGACGTCTGGTGCAGCGAGAGGACGTCGACGTCGCGGCCGCACTCGGCGAGCAGCCGGATGACCGCTTCGACCGGGCCGACACCATCGTGACTGCCGTGGTGGTCGACGCCGTCCACGCGGAGGCTGACCGCCGTCCGGCTCGTCCCGTCGTGGTCCTCGGAGTCGAGTCGGATGAGTTCGACGTCCGCCGGTCCCGATGCCAGGTAGTGCCGCGTGAAGAGGTCGAGCAGCCCGCCCGCATCGACCTCCAGACCGGTCGCGTCGGCGTGCTCCTGCACGTGGTGTGCGAAGTCGATCTGCATGCGACGGGGGAGCTCGATGCCGTGCTCAGCCTCGAGCAGGTACGCGATCCCGCCCTTGCCCGACTGCGAGTTGACCCGGATGACGGCTTCGTAGGTCCGGCCGAGGTCGGCCGGATCGATGGGCAGGTACGGCACGCGCCAGTCGATCTGCGACGCGGGGCGGCCCTCCCGGTCCGCACGGGCGCGATGCTCCGCGAGTCCCTTCCTGATGGCGTCCTGGTGGGTTCCGCTGAACGCGGTGTGCACGAGGTCGCCGACGTAGGGGTGCCGGGGGTGGACCTCGGCGCGGTTGGCGTGCTCGACGACCCGGCGGATCTCGTCGATGTCCGAGAAGTCGATCATCGGGTCGACCCCCTGGGCGTGCAGGTTCAGGGCGAGCGTGGCGATGTCGACGTTGCCGGTGCGTTCGCCGTTGCCGAAGATGCACCCCTCGACCCGCTGGGCACCGGCCAGCACCGCGAGTTCGGCGCAGGCGATCCCCGTGCCCCGGTCGTTGTGCGGGTGCACGGAGAGGATCACCGAATCACGGCGGGCGAGGTGGGTGTGCATGTACTCGATCTGGTCGGCGTACACGTTCGGCGTGGCGATCTCGACGGTCGCGGGGAGGTTCAGGATCACCGGCCGCTCGGGCGTCGCCTGCCACAGATCGGTGATGGCGTCGCAGACCTCGATGACGTAGTCCGGCTCGGTCAGGTTGAAGACCTCGGGGCTGAACTCGAACCGCACGTTCGGCAGGTGGCCGGCCAGTTCGAGGAGGTCGCGGCCGGCGGAGAGGATCATCTCGCGCAGTTCGTCGCGGTCCTTGCCGAGCACGACCTCCCGCCACGTCGGCGCGGTCGCGGTGTAGAGGTGGATGACGACCGGGTTCCGGATACCGCTGATGGACTCGACCGTGCGCTCGATCAGGTCACGGCGAGCGGGCGTGAACACGACGATCGTCACGTCCTCCGGAGCGATGCCCGTCTCGGCGATCAGGCGGACGAAGTCGTGGTCGGTCCGGGAAGCGGACGGGTAGCCGACCTCGATCTCCTTGTAGCCCATCGCGACCATGAGCTCGAAGAAGCGGCGTTTGCGGGCCGGGTCCATCGGTTCGGCGAGGGCCTGGTTGCCGTCGCGCAGGTCGACGGGCACCCAGAGCGGCGCAGCGGTCAACCGCTTCGTGGGCCACTCCCGCCGCTCGATCGGAACGTCGACGCGGGAGTGGACGTCCTGGTACCGGTGTGAGGGCATCTGCGAGTGCCGTTGCCGGTTCCAGGCCGGGGCGAGTGCCGGGACCGGACCGGCCGGGGTGTCGATGCGGGAGAATGTGGTGCGGGTCATGCGCTGTCCTTCGGGGCGTTGCTGGAACGACCGGCGCAGGAAGCGGCTCCACGTCAGGGTGCCGGTCTGGCTAGGCCCTGCCGTGGCGGCGAAGCAGGAGGACTCGGCACGTCGTCACCGTTGCAGCGTAACACAACTCCTCAGACAAGTAGAGGACCCGGAAGGACTCGTGGGACATGGACCAGGTTCGTCGTGCGCCGTTGGCCGACCAAGCGGCGGAGCTGCTGCTGGAGCGGATCCGCGCCGGATCGTGGCCCCTCGGCGCGAAACTGCCCGGGGAGACCACCCTCGCTCCGCAGCTCGGGGTCGGTCGGTCCACCGTCCGTGAGGCGATCCGGCAGCTCGCCGGCCGCGGTGTGCTCACTTCTCGGCAGGGCGCCGGCGTCTTCGTCACCGCACTCGACGCCCCCGAACCCTGGGAGACGGTGGTGCACCGTGCCGACGTCACGACCGTGATCGAGGCGCGCATCGCGATCGAGACCGAGGCGGCGAACCTCGCAGCACAGCGCCGGACACCGTCCGAACTCCGGGCCATGCGCCGCGCCCTGGCCGAACGCGGACTCCGACGATCACGGATCGAGGAGCACGTCGACGCCGACACGGCCTTCCACCGCAGCATCGTCCTCGCCGCCCACAACCCGCTGCTCATCGAACTCTTCGACAGCCTGACCCCGCGCAGCCGACAGGCGATGATCGAGATGCTCCGGGCCCGCGGTCGGTTCGGTGAGGACACCGATCAGGACGACCACCTACGGCTGCTCGAAGCCGTCGCGGAGCGTGACGGCGACGCAGCGGCAGCGCTGAGCCGCGCCCACCTCGTGGCGATGCGGGAAGCGTCGAGCTGACCGGGTCGGGCGACGACCGTCACTACCGGACGCTCACTGGGCGCCGAAGCCCGTCCGCCAGCTGGGGTGACGGAGCGTCAGCCCTCGTGCTCGAGCCCGCCTGTTGCTGACCGGACGCCCGACGTCACCGACCCGTTCGACCTCCGGTGCCGGCGCTCCGACCGCTTCCGCGAACGCCGGCACCCACTCGGTGCCCGGGGCCGGCTCGTCGTCGACGACGTTCCACACCCCCGCCGGCCACCCCAGGGCGAGCAGCACGGCCCCGGCAGCGTCGTCGACGTGGAGGAACGAGGCGACCGTCTCGGTCGCGGGCAGACCACCCGCGCGCGCAGCACGCGCGAAGCGGCCGTCGGGGGCGTACCAGGTCCCGTCCCCGTAGAGCTGCCCGAACCGGAGCACGACACCGTCCGGCAGCTCCCGCACCGCGTCCTCCAACGCCTGGACACCGCGGATCGTCGTGAGCCGGGGCTCGGATGCCGCGAGGTCGAGGCTGGTGTCCTCGTCGGCCGGCTCCACTCCCGCGGGGTACACCCATGCGATGCTCGCTGCGACGATCCGGGACACCCCCGCCCCGAGTGCTGCGTCGACGAGGTTCCGGGTACCCTCGGTGCGCAAGCGCGCGTTGCTCGCGGAATCGCCGGTGGCCAGGTCGGTGAGCAGGTCGACGACCGCGTGCGGTCGGGCGTCGGCGAGGGCTCGTGTGAGCTGGTGGCGGTCCATCACGTCGACCGTCACCGGTAGCGCTCCCAGCGACTCGACCGTCCGGGCACCACCGCGCGAGCGGGTCATCCCGAACACGTCGTGTCCGTCCCCGACGACCAGCGGCAGGAACGCTCGGCCCAGAACACCGGATGCACCGGCGACGAAGATCCTCATGCTTTCACCACGGTACGACGGTACGACGATCCTGGCCCAACGAAGAGGTCCAAAGGCGGTCGAGTATCGTGGGCCAGATGGACGTCGCGTTCTCGTTGGACCCGGCCCTGCCGAAGCGACGGGGTGTGGAGCAGGCGATCCGCAGCGCGGCGGCCCAGGGGCTCCTCCCGGAGGGCAGCCGGATGCCCGCGGCGCGAGAGCTGGCTGCCGACCTCGGCGTCTCCCGCGGCACGGTCGTCGCGGCGATCGACGACCTGGTCGCCGACGGACTGCTCGTGACCCGCCCCCGGGCCGGAACCTTCGTGGCGCGCACGCCGACCACGGTCGGACGTGCCGCTCCCGAGGCCGCGCCGACCGCACCCCGACTCGACCTCCGGCCGGGACGCCCCGAGTCCGGGTCGTTCCCGGCGGCCAGGTGGGCTGCAGCCGTGCGGAGGGCCGCGTCGACCGCGTTGATGACGAACCCGGTCGACGACGACGGTGCCGGCAGTCTGGAGTTGCGGACCGAGCTCGCCGCCTACCTCGCACGGTCCCGCGGCGTGGAGACGACGCCCGCATCACTCGTGGTGTCTGCGGGGTACCGCTCCGCCTCCACGGTCCTCGCGGTCGCGATGCGGTCGCTCGGCATGGCCGAGGTGGCGATCGAGGACCCCGCGCTGCCCGGGATCGACCATCTCTGGAGGTCGGCGGGCCTGCGCGTGCTCGACCTCCCTGTCGACGCCCGAGGCGCACGGACCGACCGCATCGGGCGCGACACCGACGCCGTCGTGCTCACGCCCGCCCACCAGTTCCCACTCGGCGGCGCGCTCGACGCGGAACGCCGGCGTGACGTCGTGGCGTGGGCACGGCGCACCCGGCGCTTCATCGTCGAGGACGACTACGACGGCGAGTTCCGCTTCGACCGTCGCCCCGTCGCGGCCCTGCAGCGATCCGCCCCCGACCAGGTGGTCTACGCGGGCAGTGTCAGCAAGACGCTCGACACACGGCTGCGATTGGGGTGGATGGCACTCCCCCACGACCTGGTCGCACCCGTCCGTGCGTCGCTCCTCACGCTGACCGGCGGCGTCCCGCTCCTCGATCAACTCGCCCTGGCCGACCTCATCCGCAGTGGTGACTACGAGCGGCACGTCCGCCGGCAGCGCCGCGAGTACGCCCGCCGCCACGACGTCCTGCTGAGGGCGCTGAGCCGCGTCGGGGTCCCCGTCCCCGGGATCCCCGCCGGTCTGCAAGCGGTGGTTCCGATCGCAACGGCACTGCGACCACCGGCCGACGCTGACGGGCAGATCCGTTCGGGCGACTTCGTCACACACTCCTTGGACCGGTACACGCGGCAGCACGCCCAGGCTCCGGCTGCTGTCGTCGGCTTCGCGACACCACCCCGTGGAACGTTCGGGACCGCCATCGACGCGCTCACACGATGGCTGCAGCAGGACCCGAGGTGAGCGCGTCCGCTCCGCACGCGTCGTGGTGGGAGGATCGCCCCGTGCAGGAACACCGTGCCGTCTTCGACGTCCAGATCTCCTTCGTGAACGGTGGAGGGCTCTCCGCCGAGGGATTCCGTCTGGACGTCCCGAGGCCCGACGTCTCCGAGGCCGAGACGGCGCGGCTGCTCGTGCGACACCTCGGACTCGCGCTCGTCGGCGACGTGCGGTTCGAGCGGTTCGAGATCGTGGCGGAACCGCACAAGGGCAGCCGCGGCATGGGCTCAGAACGGCCCCAGGCAACGATGGACGACCATCGCCTCGTCGACCTCAGTCGCCCGATCGACGAGTGGGTGGCCGGTCCTCTCGGGACGACGTTCGTGGCCGGAGAGGACGGCCGTGGCGTGGCGTCGGTGGGAATCGACGGCGTCGTCGACCTCCCTGCCGAGGTCTTCCGCCTGACGGACGTGGTCGAACCGGGCATCCCGGCATCCGTCTTCCACGACCGCGACGTACGCGGCAAGGCCGTCCTGCTGCAGACAGCACAGGACCACCACGACGGGAGCCCCGTCCCCGAGCGCACCCCGCCGTTCCTCCGGAGGGACGCTGCCGAACACCTCGCCAGCGCAGGGGTCACACTCGTCGGGATCGACTCGGCCGGCGTCGACGGCGCGTCAGCCGAGGCGGGGAACGGACGTCCCGCGCGCTCGCTGCTCCTCGCGGCAGGCATCCACGTGGTGGAGGACCTCACCGGTCTGGAGGCACTCCCCACCTCCGGCGCGGCCCTCACCGCGGTCCCGCTCAAGACCGGGAGGCTCGGAGCGGCCCCGGTCCGCGCGTTCGCGAAGATACCGGGCTGAAGAACACGGGACTCCGCGGTCCCGGACACCCGACCGTCAACGGTCGGTGCGGGGCCTCCCACCGTTGCGACCCCGGGCATCGGCCAGACGTCGGATCGCGTCCTCCGCGTGCGCAGCGGCCATCGGCAGCGTGGGCGCGGGGAGGAGCCCGAGCAGGCGTTGCCGGTGTCGTTCACCGAGCAGGAGTGCGAACAGCGCCTCCGCCTGACCGACGTCAGCCGAGCGGGAGTACGCAGCCAGCGCCTCGATGTACCGGCGCGGGCCGTCCTCGTAGAAGCGACGCGCGAGGTCAGGGAACCGAGGCGACTCGGCGATCATCAGCCGGTGCAGACCGACGGCCTCGTCGGAGTGGAGTGTGAAGACGATGTGCGTCGCGAGGTCGGCGAGCTGCTCGTCGGCCTCGGGCGGGGTCAGTGCACGGTTGCGGAGGCGTTCGACGGCCGCCAGGAACAGGTCGGTCCGGTCGCCGAAGTACGAGTAGATGGTGCGCTTCGTCACCCGCGCTGCGGGCGCGACGGCATCGAGGGTGACGCCCTCGAAGCCGCCCGCGAGGAAGAGTCGCACTGCCGCGTCGAGGATGTCATCGCGACGCTGAGCACGCTCCGCCTCGGTCGGGCGACCGCGCTTGCGGGGAGCTGGTGTCGGCATCTCGCCGCCCGGCATCGACAGGGACATGGGACCATCCTATAATGAGACGCGTTCCGTATCATTACTTCTCACCAGGACGCGAGGAGGCCCCATGCCCCGTACCACCGAGCCCACAGCGGCCCGGACCGCATCATCGAAGCGGTCGCAGGCCGGCGCCGCACGGACGGCCGAACGCCACGAGGAGCACCTGCGCCTCTACCGGCAGATGGTGTTGGTGCGTCGCTTCGAGGAGCGCGCGGCTCGCGCGTACACGGAGGCGAAGGTCGGCGGTTACTGCCACCTGAACCTGGGGGAAGAGGCCACGGTCGCCGGCCTGATGGCTGCGGTGCAGGACGACGACTACGTCTTCACCAACTACCGCGAGCACGGCTACGCCCTGGCTCGGGGCATCGCGCCCGGACGGATCATGGCGGAGCTGTACGGACGGTCGGACGGGGTGTCCCGCGGCCGGGGCGGGTCGATGCACATGTTCGACGTCGCTTCCCGGTTCATGGGCGGGTACGGGATCGTCGGCGGCCAGGTGCCGTTGGCGACCGGCGCAGCGCTCGCGATCCGCTACCGCCGGGGCACCGAGGCGGTGGTCTGCCTGATGGGCGACGGGACGACGAACATCGGCGCGTTCCACGAGTCGCTGAACCTGGCCGCGCTGTGGAGCCTGCCGATCGTGTACGTCGTCGTCAACAACGGACTCGGCATGGGGACGACCGTGGAGCAGGCGTCCGCCGAACCGGAGCTCTACAAGCGGGCCTCGTCGTACCGGATGGCATCCGCTCGGGTCGACGGCAACGACCCCGTGGCCGTGGAGCGCGCTGCCGAGATCGCCCTGGAGAGCGCTCGCGCTGGTGGCCCGTACCTGCTCGAGACCGTCTCCGGCCGCCTCAAGGGGCACTCCGTCGTCGATCCGGCGCGGTACCGCAGTCGCGAGGAGGCCGAAGCGCTCAGGGCGTCCGACCCCGTCGCGGCATACGCCGTCCGCCTGCACGAGGAGGGCGCGCTGACCGAGGAGGCCATGGCGGCGATCGAGACCGACGCCGCGGAGGTCGTCGCCGCTGCAGCGGACTTCGCCGACACGAGTCCGCACCCCGAGGTCTCGACCCTGTTCGACTTCACGTACGCGACGCCCGTACCGAACGACTCCCGACGCCTCCCTGGCGACGCCCTGTTCCCGGCCCCGATCGAGCGGGTGTCCGCATGAGCCTCATCACCTACCGCCAAGCACTCCACGATGCGCTCCGGAGCGAGATGCTGCGGGACCCGGACGTGTTCCTCATCGGCGAGGAGATCGGCCGGTTCGAGGGTTCCTACAAGATCACGGCGGGGATGCTCGACGAGTTCGGTCCCGAGCGCGTCCGCGACACACCGATCGCCGAGGAGGGCTTCACGGGCGCAGCGATCGGCGCTGCGATGTTGGGCCTCAGGCCGGTCGTGGAGATCATGACGATCAACTTCTCGCTGCTCGCCCTGGACCAGATCGTCAACCACGCGGCGAAGATCTACGGCATGTTCGGCGGCCAGACACGGGTCCCGATCGTGATCCGCACGCCCGGCGGTGGCGGGCAGCAGCTCGGCGCCACGCACTCGCAGAACATCGAGCTCTACTACGCCTTCGTCCCCGGGATGAAGGTGGTCGCGCCGTCGAACCCGGCGGATGCCAAAGCCCTCATGCTGGCGGCGATCCGCGACGACGATCCCGTCCTGGTGCTGGAGAACCTCGCCCTGTACAACACCACGGGAGAGGTGCCCGACGAGTCCGCCCCGGCGGAGATCGGTCGAGCCGTGGTCAGCCGCACGGGTCGCGACATCACGGTCGTCGCGTACTCGCGGATGGCGCTCGTCGCGCTCCAGGTCGCAGAACGCCTCGCCGACGAAGGCATCGACGTCGAGGTCATCGATCTGCGGAGCCTCCGACCACTGGACCGACAGACGGTGATCACGTCCGTGCAGAAGACCAACTGCGCTGTCGTCCTCGAGGACGACTGGCTCACCTACGGCATCGGAGCCGAGATCGCCGCCACCATCAGCGATGGTGCATTCGACTGGCTGGACGCGCCCGTGCGCCGGGTCGCGATGGCGGAGGTGCCCCTGCCCTACGCGAAGTCCCTCGAGACGGCGGCGCTGCCGTCGCCGGACGACGCGATCACCGCGATCCGCGAGACGCTCAACGCCGTCGCCCGACGCCGCTGAACCCGATCCGACCAGGAAGAGAACATGATCGACATCCTCATGCCTCGGCTGTCCGACACGATGACGGAAGGCGCGATCGCCGCCTGGCGGAAGCAGCCGGGCGAGGCCGTCAGGCCGGGTGACGTCCTCGTCGAGATCGAGACGGACAAGGCACTCATGGAACAGGAGGCCTACGACGCCGGCGTCCTGGCCGAGATCCTCGTCGCGGAGGGCGAGAACGTCGCGATCGGGACGCCGATCGCCCGCCTCGATGACGGCACCCCGGCGTCCGACAGCCCGACGGAGCCCCCGGCCTCGGAGCCCGGGCCTCCGGAGCAGCGCGTGCCGGGCGACCCTGCGGCATCGATCTCGCGATCCGACCGCCGCGCAGCGTCACCACTGGTCCGTCGCATCGCGAAGGAACGTGGCATCGACCTCGCCACCGTCACCGGGAGCGGCCCCGGCGGTCGTGTCGTCCGTGCAGACCTCGATGCCGTCGACGCCCGCGAGACGTCCGCACGGCCCGAGACACCGGCAGCGCAGCCGTCGCAGGCCAGCGCCGGCCCCAGCGGCTCGGACGACCGGGAGTCGCGTCGTGTCCCCTTCGACGCGATCCGCCGGTCGATCGCGTCCCGGCTGACCGCCGCCGTCGGCGCCGTCCCGACGTTCACCGCGACCGCCTCCGCGGACATCGAGGAACTCCTCGCTCTGCGAGCGACGATGAACGAGCGGAGGGGCGAGGACGGCAGGAAGCTCAGCCTGAACGACTTCCTCGTCCGCGCGAGTGCGCTGGCGCTGCGCCTGCACCCCGGGATCAACGCCTCGTACGCAGCGGACGGCAGTGGTGCGACGCTCCTGCACGACCGGGTCCACGTCGGGATCGCGGTCGCCTCGCCGGCGGGTCTCGTGGTCCCCGTCGTCCGGGACGCGGACCGCATGTCGGTGGCGACCGTCGCAGCCGCCTCGCGCGAGCTCGTCTCGCGGGCGTCGGCCCGCACGTTGACGAATCGCGACATGGACGGCGGGACCTTCACCGTGAGCAACCTCGGCATGTACGGCGTCGAGCACTTCACCGCGATCATCAACCCGCCGCAAGGGGCGATCCTCGCCGTGGGGAGCACACGCCAGGAACTGGCGCTCATCGAGGGCACGGTCACGTCACGCGCGCGGCTCACGTACACGCTGACCGCCGACCATCGGATCATCGACGGTGCTCTCGCCGCGTCGTTCCTCCGCACGTTCACCGAGCTGCTCGAGAACCCGTGGCGCGTGATCGCCTAGGGCGACGGGCGGGTGCCCCTGGAGGGACTCGAACCCCCAACCGTTTCCTTAGGACGGAACTGCTCTTCCATTGAGCTACAGAGGCTGGCCCCACCACTCTAGCGGCGGAACGGCTCCAGGAAGGCCCGGAGCTCGTCGACGAACAGCTCCGGCTGCTCGAACGGCGCGAAGTGCCCACCGCGGTCGAGTTCGTGGAGGTACACGAGGTTGGTCGTCCGCTCGAGCCACTCCCGTGGCGCCCGCACGATGTCGCCTGGGAAGAGCGAGAACCCGGACGGCACCTCGACCCGGCGCGCGAGCTGCTCGGCCGGGATCGCCGCGTTCGCGTGGTACATCCGCATCGAGGACCCGATCGTGGCGGTGGCCCAGTACTCGGTGAGCAGCGCGAGGACCTCGTCCCGCGTGTACACCGACCAGAGATCGCCGTCGCAGTCGCTCCACGACCGGAGCTTCTCGACGATCCAGGCCGCGAGCCCTGCGGGTGAGTCGGTGAGCCCGACCGCAGCGGTCTGCGGCTTCGTGCGGTGCATCATCGCGTAGGCGCCCTCGGCCGTGCGCCACCGTTCGGTTGCGGCGACGAACTCGCGCTCGGCGTCCGACAGGGTGGAGACGTCGAGCCCCGGCCACGCGAGGCCCCCGTCGATCCGGTGCACCGCGACGACGCGGTCGGGGTGGTCGAGCGCGAGGTACCGCGCCACGCTCGTGCCGATGTCACCTCCGGACACCGCGAACCGCTCGTACCCGAGGTCGGTCATCAGCACGGCCCACATCTCGGCGACCTGTCGCGCGTCGAGCAGCCTGGGCGGTGCCTCGGAGAACCCGTAGCCGGGCATGTCCGGCACGACCACGTCGTACCCGGCCTCGACGAGCATCGGGAGCACCTTGCGGTAGCGCCAGCCGGAGTCCGGCCAGCCGTGCGCGAGCAGGACGGGGAGCGCGTCCGGTCCGGCAGCGCGGGCGTGCAGCACGTGGATCCCGATGCCGTCCACACGCACGCGGCGGCTCGGCAGCGCAGCGAGCTGTGCGCGGTGCGCATCGAAGTCGAAGTCGTCGGCCCAGTACTCGACGAGGGCGCGCAACTCGTCGACGTCGACGCCGAGCGACCACCCCGTACCGGCCGGAGCGTCCGGCCACCGGGTGGCGCGCAGTCGCGCGCGCAGGTCGTGGATGGTCGCGTCGTCGATCGTGGGCGTCTCCGTCATGGCGGCACGCTACCGACGACGACCGACAGACGGACTGGAGGCGCGGTGCCGGCCCGCACCGCGCCTCCAGTCCGTCGCGACCCGCGCGGGAATGTACCCCCAGGGGGTATGGTTCGAGGTGGTATGGACACACATCGACAGAACCACCACGGCTCCTCGACCGTCACCTGGTCGATGGCAGCACAGGCCACCCTGCACTGCCTGACCGGCTGCGCGATCGGTGAGGTGCTCGGCATGGTCATCGGCACCGCGACCGGCCTGCACAACGGCGGGACCATCGTGTTGTCGATCGTCCTCGCGTTCGTCTTCGGCTACGCCCTCACCATGCGCGGTGTGATGCGGTCCGGACTGACGTTCGGGGCGGCCTTCAAGGTCGCGCTCGCGGCGGACACCGTCTCCATCGCGGTGATGGAGGTCATCGACAACACGGTCATCGTCGCGATCCCCGGCGCCATGGACGCCCAGCTCGGCGACTGGTTGTTCTGGGGGTCACTCCTGCTCTCCCTGGCGATCGCGTTCGTGGTGACGACCCCGGTGAACCGCTGGATGATCGGCCGTGGGCTCGGGCACGCCGTCGTGCACGGGCACCACTGACCGATCACCGCGGTCAGAGCTCGACGGTCTCGAACTCCAGGAGCTGGGCGCCGGTGGCGACCGGGTTGCTCCCTCCGTGGTGCGCGCCCGCCTGCCCCGTGCGCCAGGCCTGGTAGGACGCTTCGTCCGCCCAGGTCGACACGACGAAGTACCGGGTCTCGCCGGCGGTGGGGCGCAGGAGCTGGAAGCCCTCGAAGCCGGGCTGCTGCTCGACGTCGTGGTTCCGACCGACGAAGCGGGCTTCGAGGTCGGCACCCTTCCCCTCGGGGACGGAGATGGCGTTGATCTTGACGACGGACATGGTGGTTCCTCTCTCTGGTGTGGTCAGTGGTGCGGTGCCGGGGTGACGGTGAACTCATCGACGTTCCCCATCGCCTCGTGCACGTGTTCCGTGGCGTGCTCGGCGATGTGCGCGGCCGCGTGCAGGTCGGCCGTCCCGACCTCGACCGTCGCGGACCCGGTCAGCCGATGGCCGACCCACCGCAGGCGGAGGTCGCGCACGGCGTGCACCCCGTCCGTGTGCTCGAGCGCGTGTTCCGCCCGCTCGGCCAGCGCCGGGTCGATCGCGTCCATGAGTCGCGCGCCGATCGACTTCACGGTGCCCCACAGCAGCAGCACGATCGAGATGCTGATGAGCAGACCGATGATCGGGTCGGCCAGCGGGAAGCCGAGCATGACGCCGACCGCCCCGAGCACGACCGACAGGGACGTGAACCCGTCCAGTCGGGCGTGCACGCCGTCCGCGACGAGGGCGGCCGAGCCGATCCGTCGTCCGACACGGATCCGGTAGACCGCGACGATCTCGTTGCCGGCGAAGCCGACCAGCCCGGCGGCGACGAGCAACCACGGGTGTTCGACGGGCCGGGGGTCGATGAACCGGTCGATGGCCTGCCAGCCCGCGACGACGGCGGACAGCGCGACGACCAGGACGATGAACATGCCGGCGAGGTCCTCGGCGCGGCCGTACCCGTACGTGTACCGGCGGGTCGCGACCCGGCGACCGAGGACGAACGCGATCCACAGCGGCACCGCGGTCAGCGCGTCCGCGAAGTTGTGGATCGTGTCGGCCAGGAGTGCGATCGAACCGGTGGACGCGACCAGGACCGCTTGCACGACCGTCGTGCCGAGGAGGACGAAGAGGCTCGTCTTCAGGGCACGGACACCCGCGCTGCTGGCCTCCATCGCGTCGTCGATCGAGTCGGCGGCGTCGTGTGTGTGCGGGACGAACAGGTCGTACAGGAACCCCTTCACCCCGCCGTGCGGGTGCTCGTGACCGTGCGCGTGGTCGTGACCGTGCGCGTGGTCGAGACCGTGCGCGTGGTCGTGCACGTGCTGGTGGTCCGTCACGCGCTCGCCTGTTCGCCGCGGTGGTGCGCCGCCGCCCCGACCACGTGCTCGGCCTGCTTCACGGCGTCGATCACGAGCTCGGACGCGTGCTCGTCGGTGAGGCGGTAGAAGACCGTCGTGCCGTCACGCCGGGTCGACACCATGCGGGCCAGCCGGAGCTTGGCGAGGTGCTGCGAGACCGCCGCCGGACTCTTGTCGACGACGTCGGCGAGGTGGTTGACCGACATCTCCTCCGCGCTCCGCAGCGCGAGGATGATCTTCACCCGCGTCGGGTCGGCGAGCATGGCGAACACCTCGACCGCGAGCTCCACGTACTCCGACTCGGGGCTCAGCCCGCATACCTGCTTGTCTACGTGCACACGCAGATAGTAACAGCGCCGTCCGGTCTGCGCCATCGCTCGCCGTCCGGGTTCCTGGGTCCTTCCTTGGTCGTCCGACGTCAGCCTGGTCGTCGGAGGTGCCCCCATGACCGTCGACTCGACCAGCACCGTGACCGCCCCGCGGACGGAGGCGGACCGTGGTGGCCGGATGCCGACACCGCGGACGGCCTGGCGCGCCCCCGTCCTGGTCGGACTGTTCGCCGCGGTGGTGTCGGTCACGCTCAGCTGGGTCCCGTCGGTCTGGTACGACGAGGCGGCGACCGTCGTCTCCGCGACGCGGTCCTGGGCAGCGCTCGGCCGCGAGGTCCAGCACGTCGACCTCGTGCACGCCACCTTCTACTCGTTCATGCACGTCTGGTTCGACGTCGTCGGGTACTCGCCCTTCACGCTCCGACTGCCGTCGGCGATCGCCGTCGGGGTCGCGGTCGGCCTGACCGTCGTCCTCGGTCGCATCCTCGTCGGCCCGCGCGTCGGTGTACTCGCCGGCGTGTTCACGGCGCTCCTGCCCCGCGTGACGTGGATGGGAGCGGAGGGGCGGTCGTTCGCGTTCGCCATGCTCCTCGCGGTCGCCGCGACCCTGCTCCTGGTCGTCGCCGCGCGGCGCACCGGGACCTCCGCGCGTGCCTGGCCGTGGTGGGCCGCGTACGTCGCGGTGTCCGCCCTCGGCGGTGCGGTGTTCCTGTACCTCGTCCTCGTCATCCTCGGACACGGCGTGACGGTCGCGCTGCCCCTCGTCCGCCGCCGGACCCGGACGCGTGCAGCGGTCCGGGTCGCCGTGTGCTGGGTCGGAGCCGCGGTCCTCGCGCTGGCCCCGCTGCTGCCGTTCGCCCGCGCTGCCTCGGCGCAGTCGGCGCAGATCGACTGGATCCGGCACATCAGCGCGCACACCGTCGAGGAGGTCCTCGTCACCCAGTTCTCCTACGAGAACACCGGGTTCGCCGTGTTCATGTGCACCCTCGCGATCGCCGGGGCACTGCTCGCGCTCCGGACGCCCCGGGGACGGGCCCTGCTCGCGGTGGCCCTGCCGTGGGTGGCGGTCCCGACGATCGGGCTGATCCTGGCGTCCCTCGTCACCGATCCGCTGTACTCACCGCGCTACGCGTCCTTCGCGGCGCCGACCGCAGCACTCTGCATGGCGGTGGCCGTCGACGCCGTCCCGAGGCGCTTCGCCCGCCCGGCGTCGATCGTCGCGGTCGCACTCGCCGTCGCCCTGACCGCAGGGTCGTGGGTCGCCCAACGCACCGTGACCGCGAAGGACGACTCGGCGTGGAACGCGGTCGCGGCCCTCATCCGCCACGAACGGGCGCGTGAACCCGCCGGCACGACGGACGCCGTGGTGTTCGGACCGGTCCAGCGGCACCCGAAGGCGACGTCCCGGATCATCGCGGAGACCTACCCCGGCGCCTTCGTCGGGACGCGCGACCCGCTGCTGGGCACCCCGGCCGGTTCCGGTGACACGCTGTGGGAGACGCAGCGCCCGCTGTCCGAGGCCGGTCGCGCGGTGTCCGGGGCGGACGTCGTGTGGCTGCTCACGGCCGTCTCCCCCGATGAGCGCGGGACGGTGTCGCGTTCACTCGCCGCCGCGGGGTACCACCCGGAGCACACCTGGACCATCGCGCGGACCCGCGTGGTCCGGTACACCCGGTGACGCGGAGGGTCCAAGCTGGGGAGCGGGAAGGAGGTCGGACGATGGGACTGTGGTGGTCGTCGATCCCGAGGGCCCTCGACCTCCCCGAGCGTTGGTCGTCGCTCCGCCGCCGCGACACGGACGCCGACCGCGCCGCGTACCGCCGGTCGGCGCTGCGGACGGGCGTGCAGGTCGCGGTCGTCTCGGCAGCGCTCGTGCTCTCCATCGTCGCGCTCGTCGTCGCCTACGTGCTGTGGCAGCTCACACCGAGCCAGCTCCACGAGCAGCACGGTCCGGAGGACGTCCACGTCTACCTCGACACCGTCGACCTCGCGATCGCGGTGCTGGTCCTCGGCGGTGCGGCGGTCCTGCTCGCCGGCATCGCGAGCTGGGTCATCGCGCGCCGGGCGGTCCGACCGATCGCCGAGGCACTCCGGATGCAGCGCACCTTCGTCGCCGACGCCAGCCACGAGCTCCGGACGCCGCTGACGGTGCTCAGCGCCAGGGTCCAGCAGCTCCGCGCGATGATCGACGCGGACGACCCGCGGCGGCAGGTGGCCGACGACCTCCGGGACGACACCCGCGTCCTCATCGACATCGTCAACGACCTGCTCGAGGCCGCTCGGGGCGGCGCGGAGGCGACGCCGACGGCCCTCGCCCCCGAGCTCGAAGCCGCCGAGCACGACATGGCCGTCATCGCGGAACAGCACGACGTGCGCCTGCTGACCGGGACGACGGACGCGGTCGTCACGGTGCCGCCGATCCCGCTCCGCCGCACGATCGTCGCGCTCGTCGACAACGCGATCGCGCACTCCCCCGCCGGCGGCACCGTCCGTGTCACGGCGGACGTGCACCGCGGGTTCGTGTCGCTCCGGGTCCGTGACGAGGGCACCGGCATCGCGGGCATCGCGCCGCGGCGTGTCTTCGACCGGTTCGCGCACGGCCAGTCCGCCGGACACGTGACCGACGGTCGCACCCGCCCCGGGTACGGCATCGGCCTGGCGCTCGTCCGCGACGTCGCCGTGCGGCACGGCGGGGACGTGCGGGTCGAGCACACCGGGCCGCACGGCACCACCTTCCTGCTCCGGCTGCCCCTGGCGGTCGGACACGACGAGAGGACACGACGTGGACCGTCCCCGACTGCTGCTCGTTGAGGACGATCCGCGCCTCGGCCCGATCATCCGCACGGTGCTCGACGCGAACTGGGACGTCGAGCTCGTCGCGGACGGCGCAGCGGGTCTCCAGGCGGCCCTCGACCGGCACCACGACGTCCTCGTCGTCGACCGCCGTCTCCCCGGCATGGACGGCGTCGACCTCGTCGCCGAGCTCCGCCGGCGTCGCCAGGCGGTGCCGGTGCTCATGCTCACGGCGCTCGGCGAGCTGCACGACCGCGTCTCCGGTCTGGACGCGGGGGCGAACGACTACCTCGTCAAGCCGTTCGAGTTCGAGGAGCTCGAAGCCCGCCTCCGGGCACTGACCCGCGACTTCGCCGGGCTCGGCACGACCGTCGAGATCGGCGGCTGGAGCTACCACCCGGACGACAGCAGCGTCGAGTCGCCGTACACCGGGCGGATCATGCTGACCGAGAAGGAGAACGCGCTCCTGCGGCTCCTCGCGTCGGCGCCGGACCGCACCTTCAGCCGGCAGCACCTGCTCGCGGCGGTGTTCGAGCACGGGGAGCAACTCGGCACGGTCGACACCTACGTGCACTACGTCCGACGGAAGACCGACCGCGACCTCATCACCACGGTGCGGGGCGTGGGGTACCGCCTCGGGACGCCGGCCTGAACGGGGCCCGACCGCTTGGACGTTCCTGGGAGCGACCGTCCGACACTGGAGGGATGAACGGACGCACGTGGTCACGAGCACGAGTCCTCGACCTGGTGTTCCTCGTGGGCATCGGGCTCAAGGGACTGGACGGTGCCGTCGAACTCCTCATCGGCCTGCCGCTCCTGGTGCTCCGCCCGGCGCAGATCGTCGACGCCGTCCGGATCGCGACCGCGGGTGAGCTGCGCGAGGACCCGCATGACCTCCTGGCACACCTGCTCCTCCACGGCGCCACGTCGCTGAGCACGGGGACCGCGGTCCTCGGCGCCGTGTACCTCATCGTGCACGGAGCCGTGAAGCTCGGCATCCTCGCCGCACTGTTCCGCGGCACCACGCGGGTCTACCCGTGGGCGATCGCCGCCCTGGTCGGCTTCCTCGTCTGGCAGTGCGTGCAGCTCGCCACCGCCCCCACGCTCGGCATCGCGGCACTCACCGTGTTCGACGTGGTCGTCATCGCGCTGACCTGGCGCGAGTGGCGCAATCACCGGGGCATCCGCGACGCGTGGCGCTCGCTGGTCGGGCGCCGGCAGCGGCCGACCACACACGACGGACGGGCTCGGCTGCGGGCGCCGCGGCCCGAGCCGCACCTGACCCGAGGGTCCTGATGCTCGAGCGGCCGACGCTCGCGCCGCCCCGCGAACGCTCGGCGCGGACCGTCGCGATCGCGTTCCAGGTCGCGTTCGCGCTCGGCGCCGCGGTGCTGCTCGGCCTCGGGTCGTGGCCGCGTGCGACGATCGCGGCGGCGCTCGTACCCGTCATGTGGGCCCCCGCCCTGTTGGAGCACCTCCTCGGCCGTCCCCTGCCGACGCACCTCTCGGCGCAGCTGGGGGCGTTCCTCGCCGCGGGCCCCTGCGCGGGCTCGGCGTTCGGGCTGTACTCGGCGTTCCCCGGGTGGGACAAGGTGGTGCACGCCGACTCCGGTGTGCTCGTCGCCGTCGCCGGCGTGGTGCTCATCCGCTCGCGGGAGGCGTCGGTGCGTCCGGCCGCCGCACTGCTCGTGCAGGCCTCCGCGATGGCCGTCGCCGCCGCGTGGGAGATCGCGGAGTACACGAGCGACCAGCTCTTCGGCACCCAGGCGCAGCACGGCAACGGCGACACGATGACCGACATCATCGCCGGCACGGCGGGTGCAGCGGCGGTCCTGGTCGCCACGTGGGCGCTCGGACGACGACGCGGGCGCGCGCCCGACCCGACGCACTGACGGACTGGAGGCGCGGTGCCGGCCAGCACCGCGCCTCCAGTCCGTCAACTGGTCGCGTCCACCGACCGCTACGCGGCCACGAGGTACTCGTCCCACTCCGACTGGGGTCGCTCGATCCCGCGGACCACCCAGGACGCCCCGTGCGGCGCCTTCGGGCGGAAGCGGAGTCGCCAGCCCATCTCCTGCGGGGTCCGGTCGCCCTTCGTGTTGTTGCACGCCAGGCAGCAGGCGACGAGGTTCTCCCACGAGTCCTCGCCCCCGCGCGAACGCGGCTGGACGTGGTCGATGGTGGTGGCGTGCCGGTCGCAGTAGGCGCACCGGTTCGCGTCCCGCCGGAGGACACCCCGGCGGGAGACCGGGATGAGCCTCGAGTGCGGGATCCGCACGTACCGGGTGAGGATGATGACGGACGGTCGGTCGTAGGTGGAGGTCGAGCCGGTGACCGGGTGGTCCACGTCAGCGGCGACGATGGCGGCCTTCTGGTTCATGACCAGGACGAGGGCCCGACGGAACGAGATGACCGCGAGGGGCTCGTAACCGGCGTTGAGGACGAGAGTGCGCATGGGTTCCCTTCCGACGTGCCTGGACGGCTTCCAGGCGCTGCGGGTGCGTCGGACCGGGGCGCCGCGCAGGTGACCGTCGCCTGCGCGACGGCCCCTGAACCACGAAGAGCACCACCCGGATGGGCAGTGCTCTCGTCATGCAGGGGCGTGCTCGTGCACGCAGGCGGTGGTCGACCATATGTCGACGTGCGCGCGCCGACCCATGGTTCGGGTCGTGCGGAACGCTGACATGAGGTCTCCCTGCTCGGGCCGTTCGGACCGGTGCAGCGTCAGGGTACGTCAGAAACCGGCCCGACACGAGGGTGTGCGGGCCGGTTCCGGCGATGTTCACGGGATCGACGTGCGTCAGATGCCGAAGCGGACGATGTGGTAGTCGCTCGTCCAGATCGGGCGGATCGACACGGAGCCGCCGGGCTTCGGGGCGTCCATGATCATCCCGTTGCCCATGTAGAAGCCGTCGTGCGCCTCGTTGTTGAAGATGACGACGTCGCCGGGCTGCGCCTCGGACTCGGGGATGGTGGTCCCCGCCTGGTCCTGCAGCGGGACGGAGTGCGCCAGCTTGATGCCGTACTGGGCGTAGACGAACATGACGTAGCCCGAGCAGTCGAAGCCGGACGGGTCCGCCCCACCGAAGACGTACGGCGTGCCGATGTACTGCTTGGCGGTCGCGACGACGGCCGGGAGCGAGAACGGGGTGTTCGCCGCGGTCGACGACGCGACGTAGTCGGATGCGGTCGGCCCGGTGTACGAGGCGTACTGCGAAGCCGTCTTCGCGCGCGCGGCCTGCGTGGCGGCGGCCTGCTTCGCGGCGGCGTCCGCGGCTTCCTTCGCCTTCGCGGCTTCCAGGGTGGCGGTGGAGGTCGCGCCGTAGCCGTCGCGGCTCGTGCCGGCGAGGGCGACCGCGTCGGACACGGAGAAGTTCTGCGCCTCGGTGGTACGGATCTGCCGCTGGGCGGCGGCCGCGTCCTGACCGGACGACTGCTGCGTCGCGGCGAAGGCGGGGGCGACCGCGACGGTGCCGAACATGCCGGCAGCGACGGTCAGGACCACCGGCGCGAGGAACCGGCGCTTGCGGGCGGAGGAGCTGGCCTTCGTGGAGGCGGCGGCCTGGGCGGCGAGGGCGGCTCGACGGCCGCCGGGGAGCGGGGCGTCGCGCACGGGCGTCACCGGCCGGGTCGCGCGGGCGGCACGCCGGGTCATCGGGGCAACGGTGGCGTTCTCGGTGTTCGTCGGGTTCGCGGGCGTCTGGGCGTCCGCGGCGGAACCGGTCTGCGTCAAGGGTGGTGTCTCCGGCGTCTCGTCATCACGTCCGCGTGGGTGGTCCCGCGGCGTGCAACCCCATCCGTTCGTCATCGTTTCCGATCGAGACAGGAGACGGGTTCGAGACGTCCTGTCACGGGTCCTGGGCCTCGTGGGTGGCCTGCGGACTCGACGAGTGTACGTGGCGGCCGTTACCTTGTCGAGATGAAAACGCCGCTTTGTAACGGAACGGTAAAGAACCCCTGATCAGCCCGGGAGAATCTCCTCCGCCCCAGTTTCGGGGGCAGCGAGATCAGGACCGCTCGATGTAGACGTGCTGGGCGACCTCGGTCGGCAGCTCGATGCCGGCGTCCTCGCCCTCGACCCGCACGGCGACGTAGGCCCCGGCGCGCTGGACGCTGGCGGTCCGCCCCGGCATGACCCCGGCGGAGCGCAGCTGGTGGAGGAGCTCGGGCTCGAACTGTACGGGTTCGCCGAGCCGGCGGATCACCCCGGTCGCGACGGCGTCGGTGCCCTCGGTCGCGGCGACGATGTTCTGCACGCCGTCCAGGAAGCCGGCAGCGGTGGGCCCGCCGATCTCGGCCAGGCCGGGGATCGGGTTGCCGTACGGCGACTCGGTCGGGTTGCCGAGCATCTCGAGCAGCCGGACCTCGACCTGCTCGCTCATGACGTGTTCCCAGCGGCAGGCCTCGTCGTGGACGAACGCCCAGTCGAGACCGATCACGTCGGAGAGCAGCCGCTCGGCGAGCCGGTGCTTCCGCATGACGTGGGTCGCCCGGGAGCGTCCCTCGCCCGTGAGCTCGAGGTGACGGTCGCCGGACACGACGACGAGCCCGTCGCGCTCCATGCGCGCGATCGTCTGGGAGACCGTGGGGCCCGAGTGTCCGAGACGCTCCGAGATGCGGGCGCGCAGGGGCACGATCGCCTCCTCCTCGAGGTCGAGGATGGTGCGCAGGTACATCTCCGTGGTGTCGACGAGATCGGTCACGGTCCGCCTCTCATGTCTGGGCCCAGCGCGCCCACCCTACTTGTTCGAGGTGACATGGATCGACCGACACTTGCACGGCGCAAGACTCGGGGGTGGGATACCGCGTCGGTAGGATCGGTGCATGGCAGACATCGTCATCCCCGCCGAACTCCTCCCCACCGACGGCCGATTCGGTTGCGGTCCGTCCAAGATCCGCGGCGCGCAGCTGGAGTCCCTCGTGACCCGCGGGGCGACGATCCTCGGGACGTCACACCGTCAGAAGCCGGTCAAGGACCTGGTCGGCAGCGTCCGCGCCGGGCTCGCCGACCTGTTCGACCTCCCCGAGGGCTACGAGGTCGTCCTCGGCAACGGCGGGTCCACCGCGTTCTGGGACGCCGCAGCGTTCGGCCTCGTCGAGCGCCGCGCCGAGAACCTGTCCTTCGGCGAGTTCGGCTCCAAGTTCGCCAAGGCCGTCGCCGCGCCCTGGCTCGAGGCTCCGCACGTGATCGAGGCGCCCGGCGGCTCGCTCTCCGCGCTCGAACCGGTCGAGGGTGTCGACGTCTACGCCTACCCGCACAACGAGACCTCGACGGGCGTCATGGCCCCGGTCGTCCGCGCTGCGGGTGACCCGGGCGCGTTGACCGTGGTCGACGCGACCAGCGCGGCCGGCGGCGCCGCGTTCGACGTCAGCGCCACCGACGTCTACTACTTCGCCCCGCAGAAGAACTTCGCCTCGGACGGCGGCCTGTGGCTCGCACTCTTCTCCCCCGCGGCGATCGAGCGGGTGGAGCGCATCGCGGCGTCCGACCGGTACATCCCCGAGTTCCTGTCGCTCAAGAACGCGGTCGACAACTCGCGACTGAACCAGACGCTGAACACCCCGGCGCTCGCGACCCTGCTGCTGCTCGACGACCAGGTCCGGTGGATCAACGAGTCCGGCGGGCTCGCCTGGGCCGACACCCGCACGAAGACCTCGTCGTCCACGCTGTACGACTGGGCTGGTTCGGTCGACTACGCGACGCCGTTCGTCACCGTGCCGGAGCACCGGTCGCAGGTCGTCGCCACGATCGACCTCGACGACTCGATCGACGCCAAGGCGGTCGCCGCGACCCTGCGCCAGAACGGGATCGTCGACACCGAGCCGTACCGGAAGCTCGGCCGGAACCAGCTGCGCATCGCGACGTTCACGGCGATCGACCCGGACGACGTGGCGAAGCTCGTGCGGGCCATCGACTTCACGGTGGACGCCCTGCGCGGCTGAGTCGACCCGCTGACGGACGGGAGGCG
>NZ_JBQEPN010000005.1:29362-151226 GCF_052045775.1 Curtobacterium sp. 22159 | reverse complement strand
GCCTCCCGTCTCTTGTTGGGGCTGTCAGGACCGGTGGTGGTCCGGGTCGGTCTCGGCGGGGTCCAGACGGTCGACCTCGAGGTCGTCGTCCGGGTCGACGGGGCGGACCCGGCGAGCGCGCCGGCGGGCACCACGGGACGGTGCGGGCACGTCGTCCTGGTCGTCGTCGGACGGGTCCTCGTCGGACGGGTCGTCGTCGTCGGACTCGTCGTCGTCCGACTCGTCGTCGCCCTCGTCGCCGGACGCGTCGTCGAGCTCGTCGACGTCGACCCCGTCGATGTCGTCGTCGTCCGACTCGTCGAGGTCGTCCTCGTCGGCGTCGAAGTCGTCGTCGTCATCGGACTCGTCGTCGTCGGACTCGTCGTCGTCCGGGTCGTCGTAGTCGGCGTCCTCGTCGTCGGAGCCGTCGTCGGCGTCCTCGTCGTCTTCGTCGTCGTCGGAGCCGTCCTCCGAGCTGTGCTCGTCCTGCCCCGCCCGGTACTCGGCCAGCCGCTCCGACCACGGCACCCAGTCCGGAGCCAGCAGCGAGCCGTCCCCGGGCATGAGCTCGACCTCGAGCACGGTCGGCTCGTCACCCTCGACCTGCGCGACCGAGACCGTCCAGCGCCACCCCGGGTAGCCGGGCATCCGGTTCGCGAACAGCACCGAGACGACGCCGTCACCCTCGTCGACGGACCCCGCGGGGGCGCCGACGGTGGACTCGGGGGTGACCTCGAGCAGCGCGGTGCGGGCGAGCGCGACGATCTCGGGCGATGCGGGGTCGATCGGGGTCATCAGGCGTCCAACTGGTCTGCGACGTGCCGCAGGATCGCGGCGATGCGGTTGCCGTTCTTCGGGTACCGGCCGTGGCGCAGGTCACCACTGATCCGGTCGAGTTCCTTCACGAGGTCCTCGACGATCACGGCCATGTCGTCCGCCGATCGGCGGGACATCTTCGCGAGGGACGGCTGCGGGTCGAGGAGCCGCACGGACAGCGCCTGCGAGCCCTTCTTCCCCTGGACGACGCCGTACTCGAGCCGGGTCCCGGCCTTCACCGACGTGACGCCGTCGGGCAGCGAGGACGCGTGCAGGAAGACGGGTTCGCCGTCGTCGCCGGTGATGAACCCGAACCCCTTCTGGTCGTCGTAGAACTTGACCTTGCCGGTGGGCATTGGTTGGACTCCTCGTGGTCGTGGAACGGCCGTGGTGCGTCGGATATCCTGGGCCGATGGCCAAGCCGACCCGATCCACCGGGAACACGCAGGACTCCGCGGAACCCCCGGTGACGTTCAATCGTACCGAACGCGCCCTCGCGTTCATGGTCGGCGGGATCTTCATCGCCGCGTTCCTCTGCATGGTCGCCATGATCGTGATGTGGCTGACCGTGCCGAGCGCACAAGCATCGATGCCGTGGCCGGTCATCATGGCGATCCCCCTGATCGGCTTCCCGATCGGCATGGTCCTCGTGTTCGTCCTCCTCGGCATCACCTGGACCCGCCGCGCACGAGCGAACCGGACGGCGCGCTGAGGGGCGGGCCCGACGACGAGCGGCGGACGATGACGACCACCGCAGACCTCGCCGCCCGGCTCAGGGCGATGCCCGACGACGCGCTCGAACGGCTCGTCGTGGCGCGACGCCTCCCCGCCGCGGTCCTCGCCGAGACGGGGCCGTCGCGCATCTCGGACTTCTTCGACCTCGCCGAGGCGTTGCGCTCCGACGACGCCGTCGACGCGGCGATCGAGCACCTGCCGCGCGCGACGCTGATCGCCCTGGCCTCCGGAAGCGGCGACGCCGAGGTGCTCGCCCCCGCGGTCGCCCTCGGCCTCGCGGACGAGTCCGGCGGCGTGGACGACGCGGTCTCGGCCCGGTTGGCCACCCACCCCGACCTCGCGGGACTGACCGGCCCGGCGGTCGATCCGGACCGGGACGCCGGCGACACGACGGCTCCGCCGGTGACGGGAGGCGCGGACCACCTCCGCCCCGCGGCACACGACGTCGAGTCGGGTGACGACGAGCGCTCCCGGACCACCGGCGCGGAGCACGCCTTCGCGACCATGACGGAGCTCGCCGAGCTCCTCCGTGCCGTGGACGAGGGCGGCGTGCGCGAGCTCGTGAAGGGCGGCATCGGCACCCCCTTGGCGAAGGCACTCGGGGAGCGCGCCGGCGCCGACGCCGACGTGGTCCCCGACCGGTTGGCCCTGCTCGCGCGGATCGGCTTCGCGGACCCCGACGACGGCACGTGGGTCACCACGGCAGCGGGGGACGCCTGGTCGGTCGCGAGCTGGCCGGACCGCTGGACGACACTCGTGACGGCGTGGCGGGACTCCCTGGACACTGCTGTCCTCGACGTCCTCGACGCGGCGGGCGATGACCTCCGTGACCTCGTCGCGGTCGGGCGCTGGGCGTACCCGGCGGGAGCGACGTGGCTCGACGCCGTGCTGCTCGACGTCGCCGGCACCGCGAACGCGCTCGGCATCGCGGTCGACGGCATCGTGACCAGCACCGGACGGGCCCTGCTCGACGGCGACGCGGCACCGGCGGCGGCCGACCTCCCCCGGACGGTCGACGGCGTCTACCTCCAGCACGACCTGACGGTGATCGCCCCGGGGCCGCTCGCTCCGGTGGACGACGCCGCGCTCCGGACCGTCGCCGTGCTCGAGGCCCCCGGTCTCGCCGCGCGCTACCGCATCTCCGAGGACTCGCTCCGCCGCGCCTTCCGGGCCGGTCACACCCGCCAGGACATCCTCGCGCTCCTCGAACGGCTGTCGTCGACCGGTCTCCCGCAGCCGCTCGCCTACCTCGTCGACCAGGTGGCGAGCCGCGACGGCAGCATCGTCGTCGACGTCGGGGCGGACGGCACGGGCACCCGGCTGCACGGGACGGCCGACCAGCTCGACCTCGTCGGGGTGGACGCCGAGCTCCGGCAGCTGGCGTGGGAGCGCAGCGACCTGACGACCCTGCTGAGCCACTACCCACCGCACGTCGTGCACACGGCGCTGGAGGACCAGCGGTACCCGGCCGTGCTGACCGCCGCAGCCCGTCCGCCGTCGCGATCCGCGCCTCCAGGACGACGCCGGGTCGGCGGTCGCACCCCGGAACAGGCGGCGCACGCCCTCGTGGAACGGCTCCGGGTGGCCACCGAGCGTGGCGAGACCGAACCGGAGCAGGAGTGGCTCGGACGGCAGATCGACCTGGCGGTCCGGGGACGGACACCGATCCGGGTGACGGTCCGGATGCCGGACGGCAGCGAGCGGCCGTTCTCGATCGTGCCGACGTCCGTGGCCGCGGGGCGCGTCCGGGGTCGGGACACCGCGGTCGATGTCGAACGGACGCTGCCGCTCTCCCTCGTGGTGGCTGTGGAGAGCGACGCGTGATCCACAGGTGAGCCGATCCGCGGCGGCTCGCAGCCACGACGCCTAGGCTGATCCGTCATGAACGGACCGCTGATCGTGCAGAGCGACCGCACCGTGCTCCTCGAGGTGGCACACCCCGACGCCGAGGACGCACGGCACGACCTCGCGGTGTTCGCCGAGCTCGAACGCGCGCCGGAACACGTGCACACGTACCGGATCACCCGACTGGGCCTGTGGAACGCACGCGCCGCCGGACACGACGCCGAGAGCATGATCGGCACCCTCGAGCGGTTCGCGAAATTCCCCGTCCCGCAGAGCGTCACGGTCGACATCCGCGACACCGTCTCGCGCTACGGCCGACTGGTGATCCGGCGCGAGGAACGCGCGGACGCCCCGGCGATCGCGAACTCCCCCACCGAGGCGCTCGAACGTCAGCCCGTCCTGCTGCTCACCTCCACCGAGCCGTCGATCCTGGCCGAGGTCGTTCGGTCGAAGCGGATCAAGCCACTGCTCGGCGACCAGCGGTCCCCGTCGGAGATCGAACTGCAGCCGTGGGCCCGGGGGCAGGTCAAGCAGGAGCTCGTGAAGCTCGGCTGGCCGGCGGAGGACCTCGCCGGGTACACCCCCGGTCAGCCGCACGCGATCGACCTCGACACCGACGACTGGCACCTGCGCCCGTACCAGGAGCAGGCGGTCGACACGTTCTTCGCGCAGGGGTCCGGCGTCGTGGTGCTCCCCTGCGGGGCGGGCAAGACGCTCGTCGGCGCCGGGGCGATGGCGACGGTCAAGGCGACGACGCTCATCCTCGTCACGAACACCGTCTCGGCGCGTCAGTGGCGGTCCGAGCTCCTGCGCCGGACCACCCTCACCGAGGACGAGATCGGCGAGTACTCCGGCAGCGTCAAGGAGATCCGGCCGGTCACCATCGCGACGTACCAGATCCTCACCGCTCGTCGGAAGGGCGAGTACACCCACCTGTCGCTGCTCGACGCACTCGACTGGGGTCTGATCGTCTACGACGAGGTGCACCTCCTGCCCGCACCCGTCTTCAAGCTCACCGCCGACCTGCAGGCGCGTCGGCGGCTGGGGCTCACCGCGACCCTCGTGCGCGAGGACGGGCGTGAGGGCGACGTGTTCTCGCTCATCGGGCCGAAGCGCTACGACGCCCCGTGGAAGGAGATCGAGGCGCAGGGCTACATCTCCCCCGCGGCCTGCTACGAGGTGCGCATCGACCTGCCCCACCAGGACCGGCTCGAGTACGCGGCGTCGAGCGACGACGAGCGGTACCGGCTGGCGGCCACGTCGCCGGCGAAGACCCCGGTCGTGCGCGAGCTCATCGAGAAGCACCGCGGGGAGCAGATCCTCGTGATCGGCCAGTACATCGACCAGTTGGACGCGCTCGCCGCGTCGCTCGACGCCGCCGAGATCACGGGTGCGACCCCGGTCGACGAGCGCGAGCGGCTGTACCAGGCGTTCCGCGACGGGACGATCGACGTCCTCGTCGTGTCGAAGGTGGCGAACTTCTCGGTGGACCTCCCCGACGCCACGGTCGCGATCCAGGTCTCGGGTTCCTTCGGATCGCGACAGGAAGAAGCGCAGCGGCTCGGCCGGCTCCTGCGCCCGAACAAGGACGGCCTGCCGGCGTCGTTCTACACGCTCGTCACCCGTGACACGGTGGACCAGGACTTCGCGCAGAACCGGCAGCGGTTCCTCGCGGAGCAGGGGTACTCCTACACGATCCTCGACGCCGACCAGGTCCAGGCGGCCGTGGGCTGACGCTCGCAGCGCTCCCAGGAAACCACTAGGGAACGGTCAGATGATAGGGCCATGAGCGATGGCCCCAAGATCCTGATCGTCGACGACGAACCGAACATCCGCGACCTCCTGACGACCTCGCTGCGCTTCGCCGGTTTCGCCGTGCGCGCGGTGGGCAACGGCGCGCAGGCGATCTCCGCCGTGCTCGAGGAAGAGCCGGACCTCATCATCCTCGACGTCATGCTGCCGGACATGAACGGCTTCGGCGTCACCAAGCGCCTCCGGTCCTCCGGGTACACCTCGCCGATCCTGTTCCTCACGGCGAAGGACGACACCGAGGACAAGATCACCGGCCTCACCGTCGGCGGCGACGACTACGTCACCAAGCCGTTCTCGCTCGACGAGATCGTCGCCCGGATCAAGGCGATCCTCCGTCGCACCATGAACGACGAGGAAGACGCGATCATCCGCGCCGGCGAACTCACGATGGACCAGGACACCCACGAGGTCACGATCGGCGACGCGCAGATCGAGCTCTCCCCGACCGAGTTCAAGCTGCTCCGCTACCTCATGCTCAACCCGAACCGGGTGCTGTCGAAGGCGCAGATCCTCGACCACGTGTGGGAGTACGACTTCAACGGCGACGCCGGCATCGTCGAGTCCTACATCTCCTACCTGCGCCGCAAGCTCGACCAGTACTCGCCCGAGCCGATCATCCAGACCAAGCGCGGGTTCGGCTACATGCTTAAGGCATCGAAGGCCTCGTAGGCCTTCCGATCCGTCTTCACGGCGGCCGTCGGGTTTCGACCCGCGGCCGCCGTCTATCGTTGGGGAAGCATGCACACGCGAATGAGCCGCTGGTGGGACGGGATCTCCCTGCGCACCAAGATCACCGGGATCACGGTGCTCCTGGTGGCGCTCGGGCTGCTCGTCGCCGGGCTCGGGACGATGACCGTGCTCTCGACGTACCTGATGTCGCAGCTCGACACGAGCGTGAAGAACACCACGGAGCAGCTCGAGGGCCAGAACATCAGCGACGGCGAGCAGTACTGCAAGCTCTCGGTGGTCCTGTCGCAGAGCGCCTACGTCGCCGCGTACAACTCCGGCGGCGACCGGATCTGCCAGACGAAGGCGTCCAGCCGACCCGACATCCGCCAGCTCGACTTCGCCGGTGCGGCGCAGAGCGGTGTGCGGTTCTCGCTCTACGACAGCCAGCACAACCACGAGTGGCGCGCACAGGTGATCCCGGCGTCGCTGCAGGACCAGTCGAACGGCACCACCGAGACCGGGTACGTCCTCGTCGCGGTCTCGAGTGCCGACGCGGACCAGACGATCGCACGCTTCACGGTGATCTTCCTCGGGTTCGGCATCTCGGTGATCCTGCTCGGGGCCATGCTCACCCGGCTCCTCGTCACCGCGACGTTCGACCCGTTGCGCGACGTCGAGGACACCGCCGCACGGTTCGCTGCCGGAGACTTCAACCAGCGACTCGAGGCCGACACCCCGAACACCGAGGTGGGGCGCCTCAACCGCTCCCTCAACTCCATGCTCGAACGCATCGACTCCGCGTTCGAGGACCGCGACCGCACGATCGAGCAGATGCGACGGTTCGTGGGCGATGCCTCCCACGAGCTCCGGACCCCGCTCGTCTCGCTCCGCGGCTACGCCGAGCTGTACCGGATGGGGGCGCTCCGCAAGGAAGAGGACGTCGCCCAGGCCATGGAGCGCATCGAGAAGGAAGCCCAGCGGATGGGCCTCCTCGTGCAGGACCTCCTGCAGCTCGCCCGCATCGACGAGTCGAAGCCGCTCGAGCTCGGCCCGGTCGACCTCGTGGCGATCGCCCGCGACTCCGCGCTCGACACCATGGCGTCGAACCCCGACCGTGAGATCCAGGTGCTCGTCGAGGACTCCGTGACCGGCGAGAGCGTTCCGCACGCCGTCCGCCCGGCGGCCGCCAGCGCGCCGGATCAGACACCGCCGGCATCCCCGACGTCCGCGAACACCACCGGTCCGATCGCGTTCTCGCGCCAGACGATCGCGCGGCTCCGGGCACGCCGGACCCGCGCGATGAACATCGACGCCACGGCAGCGCCGACGGACCAGACCACGCCGTTGCCCACCGTCGTGCTGCCGAAGCGGCCGCCGATCGTCCTGGCGGAGGAGAACAAGATCCGCCAGATCGTCACGAACCTCATGGGCAACGCCATGCGCTTCACGCCCCACGACGACCCGATCGAGATCGGCATCGGCGTGGACGACGAGCGCGGCATGGCGCACCTCGACGTGATCGACCACGGTGAGGGCATCCCGCCGCAGCTGCGCGAGAAGATCTTCCAGCGGTTCTGGCGTGCGGACACGTCGCGCGCACGGGACACCGGCGGCTCGGGCCTCGGGCTCGCGATCGTGTCGGGGATCGTCGCGGCGCACCACGGGTCGGTCGAGGTGTTCGACACCGAGGGCGGCGGCGCCACCTTCCGCGTGTGGCTCCCCCTCCTCCCCCGCGACTACACCCCCGAGCCGACCCCCGCCGCCTGACCCCGGCCCGCCGGCTCCGGCCCGTCCCCGAGTGCGCACTTTCCGTCGCTCTCGAGCGCGCTACCCGGCGCGTAGTGCGCTTTCGGCCGGTGCCGCGCGGCGTGTCTCGCGCATTCGCTGGGCGAACGCCTGACGGAGCCGTTCGAACATCACGGCAGGACGGACCATGTCGCTCGCCGTCGCGTGGATGACCAGCCAGTCGTTCACCTCGAAGCCGTTCCTGCGGCGCTGATCGTGACGGAAGGTGCCTTGTTCGCGGTGGTGGTCCCCGTCGTACTCGAGCGCGATCCGGTAGCGGGGCCACGCCATGTCGACCCTTCCGAGGAACACCCCGCGCGCGTCTACGACGTCGATGTTGAGGTCCGGCTCGGGGAAGCCCGCATCGACGACAGCCAATCGGAGTCGCGACTCCATCCCCGATTCCGACCCCACTCGGATCCTCTGCAGTGCGAGCCTGGCGATCCGAGCCGCCCGAGCCCCCGGACGGATCGACCCCGCCAGGTCGTCGATCGTCGCGAGCCGCTTCGGACCGACCAGGTGGTCGCCGAACACCACGAGCTCCGTGACCGACAAGACGGCTGCGCACTCGAACCAGGCTTGCGCGGGCGCACTCACCCGGAGCCCCGCCAGCACACGCACGTCTGCCGACCGCACTCGGTGTCCGATCACCCGGTTCCGACGCATGGCGATGCCGTTCGTCGATGTCACGTGCACGTCGCCGTCCCGCACGGCGGCGAGCAGCGGCGCACCCCAGAGCAGCGCCGCACTGGTGTGACTGAAGTGCTGATCGGGCCGGAGCAAGACCGCGATGGCTTCGATGAGACTCGGCCTCGACCCTGCTCGAGCGCGGACGCCGTGTACGGGAGTCTCGAGGTCCCGCCGTCGGAGCCGACCCGCTGGGACATCGGCCGCGAGCGCATCTCGCACTCGGAAAGGCGCGGACACGAAGGGTTCTGGCAAATGCGACGGACGGGACATGCCGCACATCGTGCTGGTCGAGCTGCCCGGGCGACCCGGCTGGACGGCGACCTGTGGAGAACCGGCGACCCGCGCCTCCTGTGCGGGAGCAACTGACGTCCGCAAGCTGAGCCGAGTGCGCAGAACGCGCCGCGCGCTTCTCACCGAGTGGGCGCGATGTGCCACTCAAGCCTGCCGAGTTTGACGTATTTTGCGCACTCGGTGACCCCCCCCGCCCCCGCACGCAGAAGGGCCCCGCACGCGCAGCGTGCGGGGCCCCTCCGGGGACTGCTTAGAAGTCCATGCCACCCGTCGGGTCGCCGGCCGGGACGGCCGGGGCCTTCTCGGGCTTGTCGGCGACGACGGCCTCGGTGGTGAGGAACAGGCCGGCGATCGACGCCGCGTTCTGCAGCGCCGAGCGCGTGACCTTGGCCGGGTCGATGATGCCCGCGGCGACGAGGTCGACGTACTCACCGGTCGCGGCGTTGAGGCCGTGGCCCGGCTCGAGCTCGCGGACCTTGGCGGCGACGACGCCCGGCTCGAGACCGGCGTTCAGCGCGATCTGCTTGAGCGGCGCGTCGATGGCGACGCGGACGATGTTCGCACCGGTCGCCTCGTCACCCTCGAGCGAGAGGCCCTCGAGCGCGACGGCACCGGCCTGGATGAGCGCGACGCCACCACCGGCGACGATGCCCTCTTCCACAGCGGCCTTGGCGTTGCGGACGGCGTCCTCGATGCGGTGCTTGCGCTCCTTGAGCTCGACCTCGGTCGCAGCACCGGCCTTGATGACGGCGACGCCACCGGCGAGCTTCGCGAGGCGCTCCTGGAGCTTCTCGCGGTCGTAGTCGGAGTCGGTCGCCTCGATCTCGGAGCGGATCTGGCGGACACGGCCGGCGATCTGCTCGGCGTCGCCGGCACCCTCGACGATCGTGGTCTCGTCCTTGGTGATGACGACCTTGCGGGCACGACCGAGCAGGTCGAGCGTCGCGTTCTCGAGCTTGAGGCCGACCTCTTCCGAGATGACCTGGCCGCCGGTGAGGATCGCGATGTCCTGCAGCATGGCCTTGCGACGGTCGCCGAAGCCCGGGGCCTTGACGGCGACGGACTTGAAGATGCCGCGGATCTTGTTCACGACGAGCGTGGCCAGGGCCTCGCCGTCGACGTCCTCGGCGATGATGAGGAGCTGCTTGCCCGCCTGGATCACCTTGTCGACGACCGGCAGGAGGTCCTTGATGTTCGAGATCTTCGAGTTGACGATCAGGATGTAGGCGTCCTCGAAGACGGCTTCCTGGCGCTCGGGGTCGGTGACGAAGTACTGCGACAGGTAGCCCTTGTCGAAGCGCATGCCCTCGGTGAGCTCGAGCTCGGTGCCGAACGTGTTCGACTCCTCGACGGTGACGACACCCTCCTTGCCGACCTTGTCGATCGCCTCGGCGATGAGCTCGCCGATCGTCGGGTCAGCGGCGGAGATCGACGCGGTGGCGGCGATCTGGTCCTTGGTCTCGATCTCCTTGGCGTTGGCGAGGAGCTGGTCGGAGACGGCAGCGACGGCCTTCTCGATGCCGCGCTTGAGCGACACGGGGTCGGCGCCGGCGGCGACGTTGCGGAGGCCCTCGCGGACGAGCGCCTGGGCGAGGACGGTCGCGGTGGTGGTGCCGTCACCGGCGACGTCGTCGGTCTTCTTGGCGACCTCCTTGACGAGCTCCGCACCGATCTTCTCGTACGGGTCGTCGAGCTCGATCTCCTTGGCGATGGAGACACCGTCGTTCGTGATCGTGGGGGCGCCCCACTTCTTCTCGAGGACGACGTTGCGGCCGCGCGGGCCGAGCGTCACCTTCACGGCGTCGGCCAGCTGGTTCAGGCCGCGCTCGAGGCCACGGCGGGCCTCCTCGTCGAAAGCAATGATCTTAGCCATGTGAGTTTCTCGTCCCTCCCGGACGTCGTCATGGGGGTCGTGCTGGCACTCAGCGTGAGCGAGTGCCAACGCCGATTCTGGCACTCGCCGGGTGCGAGTGCAACACGGTCTGGAGGCACGGCGCGACCTCCCAGGTCACGGTGTGCCGACGACGGCACGCGCCGCAGCGCAGGGAGCGGCCGCACCCCGCGACCGACGGACACGGCCGCACACACGAACGCGCCGCCCCTCGCGGGACGGCGCGTTCGGACTGACTCGAAGCGGCGCGACTCAGGCCGGGCGGACGGACTCGGCCTGCGGGCCCTTGGCCCCCGTGCCGACGTCGAACGTCACTGCCTGACCCTCTTCGAGGACCTTGTAGCCCGACATGTCGATCGCCGAGTAGTGCACGAACACGTCCTGGCCCCCTCCATCGACGGTGATGAAGCCGAAGCCCTTCTCGGCGTTGAACCACTTCACGGTTCCGTTGGCCATGATCTCTTGCTCCCTGCGGTGGTGCTGTTGCGGACGGCGCAGTCGCCGTCTTGGCACGACTCTGACCGAACAATGCCGACAGGGCAAGGGGTGTGACGTTCTTTCACGACGATTCCGTCAAGAAGCAACGTGCCGGAAACACGGCCGTCACAAATGCGGACGGAATGCGTCAGCCGGCGTAGTCCGCGCCGAGCACCACGCTGACGTCCGCGTTCGGGAACGCGGCCGACTGCTGCACCGCGGTGGTGCCGAGGCTCTTCGCGATCCCTCGGGCGACGGCCTCCTGCGAGGCCTGCTGGTAGTACACGATCGTCGTGGTCGTCCCGGTGGTGCCGGCGTCGCCCGTCGACCTGACCTTCCACCCGGCGGAGGTCAACGCCGCGCTGCCCTTCGCCGCGAGGCCGGTGGTCGTGGTGCCGTTCAGGACGACGACCGACGTGGAGCCCTGGTCGGCCGGAGTCCCCGCCGCAGGAGCCTGCGATGCCGGGGCCGATGCGGAGGACGAGGCGGACGAGGACGGAGCCGCGCTCGACGATGCGGAGGCGGACGCCGAGGAGGACGCCGCCGGCGAGTCCGAACCGGGGAAGGAGTAGCTGTGGTTGAGGAGCGCGAGGACGAGCACCCCGAGGCCGACGAGCACCCCGGTCGCGAGTGCGGCCCACGCGAACGCGATCCAGCCACGACCACGCCGTTGCGCGCCGCGGTGCGCACCGACCCGCGGGCCGTCGGCGACGTCGTCGAACCGGTCTCGGGGGTATCTCGTCATCGTTCCTCTTCACGTCCTTCGGGAGCCGCACCGGGTGCGACGAAGCTGCGCGTCGCCCGTGCCGTGGTCCGCGCGGAGCGGAGCCGTTGCAGCCGCGAGACCAGCAGGGGGTCGTACGCGAGCGCTGCGGGAGAGTCGATCACACGGTTCAGCACCTGGTAGTACCGCGCCGGCGACATGTCGAACTCGACCCGGATCTCCGCTTCCTTCGTCCGGTCGTGCCGTGCCCGCTCGTGCTCGAACGAGAGCACGTGCTTGGCGAGCTCGCTGAGCTCGTCTGCGGGTGTGGCGGTCACTGCGGTTCCGTTCACGTGGGCGGTCGGGTCTCGCACATCGTAGGGGCGGAGGCGATCCGGACCCTGGCACGCCGCTGGACTGTCGTGAACACCGGTCACAGGTTGTCAGTGCCGGAGCCACCGGACACGGACGCCGAACGGGTCGGAGACCGCCATCGCCACACCGTCGAGGGACGCCGTCGCGAAGGCGTCCGGATCGGCCGGGTCGACGTCCGCCGGCAGGGTCGCGGCGACCCCGCTGAGGATCCCGGTGCGTTCGAGCGCGATCCAGTGCACGCCCCGGTCACGCACCCGGTCGACGAACCGCTGCCGGTCGGCGCCCGGCACGTACACGAGGGTCCCGGTGGTGAGGACCACCGGCTCCACGCCGTCCGGCAGGGCGTCCAGCGCCCGGTCGAGGTCGCCGGGCAGCGTGCCCCGGAGCCGGACGGGAGGCGCGGCGAGCGTCGCCCGCGCGGCCTCGCGCATGAGGGCGGTGCGGTCCGTCGCCTCGGGTGGGACGGCCTCGACGAGCCGGTCGAAGGCGCCGGGCTCGGCGATGTCGATCGGGTTCGGGTCGAGCGCCACGCGCGCCCCGATGCTGATCGGCGTGCTCGTCGGTGCGGGGACGGCGCCCGAGACGTCGACGGTGAGGTGCACCGACGGCTCGGCGACCGCCGTGTGCACCCGGACCGTCATCGTCTGCGCCTCCTGGCGGACATCGCGCCCGGGTGCACCGGAGGGCGACGGCCGCACGACGGCGCGATCCGCGCGGGCGTCGAGCAGGGGCGCGCCGAGCACGCGGTGGTCGAGCGTCACCCGGTCGGGGATCGAGCAGAGCCCGGCCGCGGCCCCGGCGTCGACCAGCCCCAACGGCCGGTCCACCCGGGCGGCGAGCGCCGCGAACAGCGGCACGACGGGACCGAGCCGCCGCGGGTCGTTCGCCTGCACCGTGGCGGAGGCGAGGGCCGCGACGAAGGTGGGGCGCGCCTCCCGGCCGAGCACGCGCAGCGAACCGGGGTCCGACGGATCGGCACCGAGCCGCCGAGCGACCGCGAAGACGAGCTCGGGCTGGCGCTTCGTCTCCGGCACCTCGTCGAGCAGCCCGACCAGTGCGTCGTCGACCGAGCGCGCCCACGCGGCGTACGACGGCGAGACGGACGCGATGCGCTCGGCGAAGGCGGCGTACCGCGTGCGGGTGTCCATCAGCGGTCGACGACGGGCGCACCGGGACGGTGCATGCCGACGTGCCGGATCCCGGCCTCGTCGTAGGGGGCGCCGAACCGGGTGAAGCCGTGGCGTTCGTAGAGGCCGGCGACGTACTCCTGGGCGTGCAGCACGAACGACTCGTGCCCGTGCGCCGCGAGCACGGCGGCCACGAGTCGCCCGGCGATCCCCTCGCCGCGGTGTGCCGGGTCCGTGGCGACGCGGCCGATCACCCACGCCGGTCGGTCCGTACCGTCGGGGTGTGGCTCGTCGGCGGCCGGTCGGATCAGTCGCAGGTACCCGACCGCATCGGTGTCGGTTCCGAACCACCAGTGCTCGGTGTCCGGTTCCCGGTCGCGGCCGTCGAAGTCCTCGGCCTCGACGCGCTGTTCGAGCGCGAACACGCGGTTCCGGAGCACGACGATGCCGTACAGTTCGTCCGTCGTGAGACGGCCCCAACGGGCATGGCGCACGGAATGTTCGGACATCGCGGCGAGTTTACTGAAGTGGCCGGAAGTCCCCACCGAACCCCGGCCCGGAAGCAGGAGGAACACATGGCATACAACGTCGACAAGTCCGACGCCCAGTGGCGCGAGGAGCTCTCCCCGGACCAGTACGCCGTCCTCCGGCAGGCCGGCACCGAGCGTCCGTGGACGGGTGAGCTCCTCGACGAGGAGCGCGCCGGCGTCTACACGTGTGCGGCCTGCGGCGCGGAGCTGTTCAAGAGCGGCACGAAGTTCGACTCCGGCTGCGGGTGGCCCTCGTTCTACGAGTCGGTCCGCCCCGACGCCGTGCAGCTGCTCGAGGACAACTCCCTCGGCATGGCTCGTACCGAGGTCCGGTGCGCGAACTGCGGCTCGCACCTCGGGCACGTCTTCCCGGACGGCTTCGGCACCCCGACCGGTGACCGCTACTGCATGAACTCGATCTCGCTGAACTTCTCGGCGCAGGGCGAGTGAGGCCCGGACGCGCCCACCGTTAGGATGGTGCGCGTCAGCCGGCATGGCGCAATTGGTAGCGCACCGTACTTGTAATACGGGGGTTGTCGGTTCAAGTCCGACTGTCGGCTCGGAAAACCCAGATCAGGCCCCGGATTGCTTCGGCAGTCCGGGGCCTTTTCGTCGTCCCGGGCACGGAAACGTACCGCTAATCGTCGCCGAGACGGTCGAGCAGGTCACGCACGTCCGGTCCCGTGTGGACATGCCCCGTGTAGTGGTCGCGGGTCCAGCGGGTGTCAACGTGGCCGAGCTGCTGTGCCGCGGCGTCGAGGTCCTGGCCGTCTCGGATCATCGTCGCGACGGTCTTCCGGCAGGTGTACGGCACGAGCCAGTCCGGGTAGTCGAGCGCCTCCCGGAACATGCGCCACTGTGTCCGCATGTTGTTCGGCGACCGGAGTGTCCCAACGGACGACGGGAACACCCACTCGGTCCGGGCACTCGCTGCTCGGCGGACCAGCATGCGGACCGCGAACGGTGGCAGGGCGAGCTTGCGGAACCCCGCGGCGGTCTTCGGCTTCGGCTGCCGCTGCAGTCCCTCGCCGCGCACGTGCACGGCGGTGCCGGTGATCGTGACCGTCTTGACCTCTGAGCGGAGGTCGACGTCCTCCCACCGGACGGCCAGCACCTCACCCGTGCGGACGCCGGTCGCGAGCAGCAGGTCGACGACGTCCGCGAGGTCGGTGACCCGCTGTCGTCCGCCGCGGTCCTTCGCGGCGTCCCACTCACGGAGCCGCTGGCGGAGGAGGACGACTTCCTCGCGGCTGATCGTGTGGATCTCGCCGGGCTCGCTCGTGACGTTCTCGGTCTCGCGGACGGGGTTCATGGCGGCGGCGCCGTGGCGCACGGCGAGGGAGAACATCCCCATGAGCACGACGCGACAGAGGGCCGCCGTGGCCTTGCCGATGTTCTCCTCGACAGCGACGAGGTGCCGGTCGACGACTGGGACGGTGACCTCACGGATGCGCAGCTCGCCGAGCGCGGGCCGGACATGGTTCTTGATCGTGCGCCGGTAGACGTCGAGGGTGCCGGTGGCCCTCTTGCCGAGCAGGGTGTCGTACCAGCGGTCGGCGAGGATCGACACTCGTGCTTCCGCGCTGAGGTCGGCACCGTGCAGGCGGACTCGGTCGCGGAGGTGTTCGACAAGCGCGTCCTTCGCCTTCTGCCGGCTGGTGCCGGTGCGGCGCACCTGCCGGGTGACGCCGTCGAAGTCGCGGAAGCGGGCGGAGGCCGACCACTTCGTCCCCTTCCCGGTGGTGCTGATTGTTCCCCAGGTGCCGAGGACGAGCGGTGGGCGCGCCATCAGGTGGTCACGAGCCGGTGGCCGGCGTACGTGCGCTGGCCGAACTTCTTGAGCACGTAGCGGCGGAAGTCCTCGATCACGTTGGGTGTCACGTCGAGCTCCTCGGCGATGTAGTGGGTGTCGGTGCTGATCTGCTCGAGGTGCGCGTAGTCCTCGGGGTGGACGAGCAGGGTCGCGGCGTAGGCGTCCGCCTGGCGTTCGATGTAGCTGTCGGGGCCGAGGTCGCAGGTGTGTCCGTAGTGCACGTGTCCGAGTTCGTGCGCGAGGACCGAGCGGCGCTCGCTTGGCGTGAGGCCGAGGTCGAGGTAGACGCGGTCCTCGAGCGGGCTGTACGCGCCGATCATGTCGTCGGGCAGATGCGTCAGGACGACGCGCACACCCAGGGCGGCGGCGCATTGCATCAGGTCTCTCAATCACTCCCCCGGGGTGTGGTGCGGGCGGCTACTCCGCGTGCGGCTGGTCCGACTTCTTCTTGCCACGGCGAGCGGCGAGGGCGTGGTCGCTCCTCTTGAGGTGCTCGGTGTCGAGGTCGACGTCGAAGTCTTCGTCATCCTCGGCGACGGGTGCGACATTCGATCGCGCTGCCACCGTGCGCTCGGCGTCGGCAAGGATCTCGCGCCAGTCACCCTCGAGGAAGGCGGCAGCACGGGAGAGCTGGTCGATGTCCCAGTGCTTGCCTCCGGCGAGCATGCGCGACATCTGGGCAGGCGAGACACCGACCGCGGCGGCGAGGTCTTGCTGCTCGTGGCCCCGGCGGACCATGAGGCCCTTGATGATCGCGGCAACCTCCTTCGTAAGGTTGCTCGGCTCAGGACGTGCGCTTGCTGGCATGAGTCGAAAACTATCAGTTTTGGAAAGTTGGGCGCAAGTCATGTCATCTGGGTTGCTATATGGAAATCTGCGTGGCACGCTTTCCATATGGCAACCACTTCACCGGCATCCCGGACGGTGGCAGACGAGGTGCTGGCGATCTTGGCCCGCAAGCGTCTGACACGGTCCTGGCTGACCGAATCCACTGGCATCCCGATCGCGACCATGTCGCGTCGCCTCAACGCACAGTCTGCGTTCACGATCGATGAGCTCGTGAGCATTGCCCAGGCGTTGGAGGTCCCCCTCGGCGAGATCCTCGGCCCCATCGCCACGACCGCGGCGGTCGCGGCATGAGCGCGAAGGCGCTGGACATCTTCCGGTTCTCCGGCCGCGATGTCCGGATGATCCTGGTCGACGGCGAACCCTGGTTCGTCGCCGCGGACGTCATCGCGCTCCTCGACCTCGACCGCACCGCGCTCCGTCGCGTCGACGAGGACGACAAGGGGGTGGATTCAGTCCACACCCCCGGAGGCGGACAGCAGCTCGTCACCGTCAACGAGGCTGGCCTCTACTCGCTCGTGCTCGGATCACGCAAGCCCGAGGCGCGCGAGTTCAAGCGGTGGGTGACGCACGAGGTGCTCCCGAGCATCCGCCGCACTGGTCAGTACGTCGCGCCGGCACCGGAGGACGACGCGCTGCTCGTCGCACGGGCACTCGTCGCCGCACAGGGCATGCTCGCCGCGAAGGACCAGCAGATCGCCGCGCTCACGCCACGCGCCGAAGCGTGGGACGACCTCGCGTCTGCGGAGGGCACGTTCCTCGTCGCCGACGCCGCGAAGATGCTCGCGAAGGCCGGCATCGAGATCGGTGCCACGCGCCTGTTCCAGCAGCTCGCCGACATGCGGTGGATCTACCGCGCGCAGGGCGACGGCCGGTGGCGCTGCAAGCAGACCGTGATCGAGCTCGGCTACATGGAGCAGGTGCCGATGACTCGCGAGAGCCACACCACGCACGAGCGGGTCCCGGCTCCGCCGCAGGTCCGGGTCACCGTGAAGGGCCTCGAGCGCCTCCGCGTCCGCCTCGGCCGTGACCTGCTGGCGGTGGCGTCATGAGGACCGCCGGCGCACTCGGGTACCTGTCTCTCGTCGCGGCTGTGTTCGCATCCGCAGCGCCGCACGGGTCCGTTCTCTGGGCGGCCCTCGTGTTCGTGTTCGTCGCCCTGTTCATGGCCGCCCTGATCCGGGTGCTCGCCGTTCTCAACGCTCCGAAGCACGACCGATGACGGGCCCCGGCATCACCACCGCTGATCGCGTGCAGTTCGAGCTCGACGACGAGGCGGAAGCGAAGGCGCTCGCCCGCGCCGCCGAGTGGGACCCCACCGACTGCGACTGACCGTCGCACCTCTTCTCCGCGCCCCGCCCCGGGAGCGCGTCATCAACCAAACCCAGGAGACACACCGTGACCACCACGACCACCCGCACCAGAGCGGACCGCATCCAGCAGCTCGCCGACTTCCTCGCCGCGCACCCCGAGGTCGACGCCGACCTCTCCGACAACTCCATCAACCACCGGCCGGTCCTGCACTTCCACCCGAAGTCCGCCGCCGACGTGAAGACCCTCATCGCCGCGCTCGACACCACCCCCGACGACTGGGACCGGTCGTCCATCAGCAGCGGCTTCGTCCACCTCGACAGCGGCGCCCTCGGGTACGCGTCGATCTTCGTCCAGCTCCCTCGCGTGGTGCAGCCCGCCCGCGTCGTCGCTCCCGAGGTCGCGGAGCTGTTCGCATGAGCGCCCTCATCGCCCTCGGCGCCGTCGCTGCCGCGCTCGTCCTCACCGCCGCCGCCCAGTGGGTCGCAGCCGAGAGCACAGGCCCCCGCATGCAGGAGTGGAGGGACCGCTGGTGAGCACGATCCTCGCGTCCTCCACGGACCGCCCGGCATGGCTCGCAGCCCGTCGGGGTGGAGTCACCGCCACCGACATCGCCCGCCTCGTCCGCGGCGGCGCCGGCACCTGGGCTGCCATCCGCGCCGAAAAGGCCGGCACCGCACGGGACTTCCACAACGCCGCGATGCAGCACGGCAACGACCGGGAGCCCGTTGTCCTCGCGTACGCGCAGTCAGCGTTCGGACTGCTCCCCTGCGGCGACCTCTACGCCGCCGACGACGAACCCCGTTTCCTCGCCACCCCGGACGCGATCAACGCTGACGAGATCGGTGAGGTGAAGACCACCGTGCACGACTGGGAGGTCCTCTCCGACGTTCCCGGCCGCTACATCGACCAGATGCTCTGGCAGATGCGCGTCACGGGACGCCGCCGGGGCCACCTGATCTTCGAGCCGCACGAGAACGGCGTCCCGACGTACCCGTGGCCGAAGCACTTCCTCGTCGAGTACGACGCGGAGCGTGTGGCCGTGCTCGAGCGGACCGCGCACGAGTTCCTCGCCGGCGAGCAGGAACCCGACGAGGAGGCCGCCGCGCTGGACGCGCTCCTCACCGAGTTCGTGGAGCTCGACGAGATCGCCGCGGTAGCCGCTCGTCGCCGCGACGAGGCGAAGGCCCGGATCGAGGAGCAGCTGCACGGCGAGCCGAAGCGGTTCGAGGGGTCGGTCGCGAACCTGACCCGTTCCGCGGACTCGACGTCGCGCCGGTTCGACTCGGCCGCGTTCAAGAAGGCCGCGCCGGACACGTTCGAGCAGTTCCAGATCGCCGTCCCGGTGAAGGGGCGGCTCACGATCACGACAAGGAGCGACGCAGCATGAGCACGATCACGGCAGAGCGTGTCCGCGGGGACTTCCCCGCGGGGCGCGCCCTCTACAAGCTCAGCCAGCCGACCACGTCCGAGGAGCATCCCGAGCCGTTCGAGTTCGTCGTTCTCAGCTTCGGTCGGGACGGCGACACCTGCGCGTTCCCCGCGAACGAGCGCGGCGGGATCGAGGACTTCTTCGGGTTCGGCTTCGGCATGGGTCCGAGCCGACACCTCGACCACTCCGAGCTCGACGCCTACGTCCAGGAGTGCATCGATCAGCACGAGCGTGACGGCGGGTCGGGCTTCACCAGCTACCGAGAGGGGACCCGCGCATGACGAGCGCTACCGAGAGAACGGTCGACCGCGACCCGCTTGACGTCCTCCGCGACCCGTTCCCCGCCGAGCAGATCGGCTACCTGCCGAAGCCCGTCAGCCGCGATGAGAAGGAGCGGTACGGCTGCAAGCAGGGCACCAGGGCGTCCGCCGACGGGATCTTCTGCGGCGGCTACCACGTCCGGTCGAACCACCTGGCCTACGTGGGCCACGCCGCTCTCACGGCACGGCTCCTCGACGCCGACCCGGCGTGGTCGTGGGAGCCCGTCGCGTTCGACGACCGCGGGCTTCCTGCCCTCGACCAGAACGGCGGCCTCTGGATCCGCCTCACCGTGGCCGGCGTCACCCGTCTCGGATACGGCGACGCGCAGGGCAAGAACGGCCCGAACGCCGTCAAGGAAGCGATCGGCGACGCGCTCCGCAACGCCGGCATGCGGTTCGGCGCCGCACTGGACCTCTGGTCCAAGGAAGACCTCCGCGCGAACCAGGAGCAGGAGTCCGCCCGCGAGTGGGTCGTCGAGGCTCAGGCGCAGGACACCGTCGACGGCGTCCGCGCGGTGTGGAAGGAAGCCCGCGAGGCCGGCGCCGACGTGAAGGTGCTCGACCAGATCAGCGCGGTCGGCACGGCGATGACGTCCGGGGGTGCGCAGTGAGCGGCACCGACATCGTGAACCAGGCGTCCGGGGAGCTCGTTACGTACGATCCCGTCGGCCCCGCCGAGCTCGAGCTGATGATCCGCGTCCTCACCGACCGCCTCGAAGCGTCCGTCCCCGTGCTCCGCACCATGTGGCACGACCGGTACGAAGCCGAGCGGGCGCTCATCGAGGGCCGCGCCAAGGCGATGCTCTCCGCGAAGGGCGCCACCGTCACCGAGAAGCGCGCCGAGGCGGACCTCGCGTCCCTGCCGCTGCGCCTCGAGTTCGACCTCAAGAAGGAAGCGCTGCACGCCGGCGAGGAGCTGCAGAAGGCCCTCACCGCGAAGCTCTACGGCCTCCTCAACCTCAACAAGGCCGTCACCGCGGCCTACCAGTCCTACGGCCACGGCCGCTGATCCCGGAGATCCTCATGTCCGAAGTGCTCCCGCCACCGCTCCCCGGCCTCGATGCCGTCGAGTCCGGCCGGTGGACCCTCGTGCTCCCGTACGAGACGCCGCCGCTGACCGCGAACCAGCGCATGCACCACATGGCCCGCCACCGCCACGTGAAGGCGCTGCGCGGCACCACGACGATGCTCGCCCGCGCGGCGCGCATCCCCTCGCTCAACCGCTGCACGGTCACGCTCACCTGGTTCGTGAACACCCGCCACCGGCGCGACGCCGACAACGTCGTCCCGACGCTCAAGGCCGCGTGCGACGGACTCGTCGACGCCGAGATCGTCCCCGACGACGTGCCCGAGTTCATGGCGAAGCTCATGCCCGTCATCACGTACCGGCCCGGCGTCCGTCAATCGCTCGAGCTGCTCGTCGAGGCGGTGACGCTATGACTTCAGCCCTCGTCCGCTTCGCGATACTTCCCGTCCTCGAGTTCGTCGAGCGCAGTCTCCAGCGCGTCCCGCATTACTCGAACGCGCTCCGGCCAGTCGGCTGTGTCGCTAACCCAGGAGTTGAGCATCGCGTGAGCAGTGCCGGTCGCAAGGATCCATCGCCACTCCTTGCCGCCCCGCCTAGCGGCGATCTGCAGCAGGTCGAACAGGTCCTGCATCGGGTTCGGCCGGAGCGACAGCGCACTGGCGCTAAGGCTGAGGATACCGAACTGGCGAACGGCGCCAGCGGACTTCTGATGACGACGAGGGGCGCGACGCCAACCTCTTGCGTCATAGGTCCGCGAGAACGAGTCCACCCATGGCTCGACGCGCCGCGCGAACGCTTCACGCGCTCGCCTCTCTCGGTTATCCCGCTCCTCGGCTTGGATCGCGCTGGTCAGAGCATTCGCCCGACTCGCTGCGCGCCACGACGCAATTCCGACGAAAGTGCCGGCAGCGGCGACGAGTCCCGGAAGCACGTAGTCCTTGCCGAAGTCGTACACCCAGCTGTGCGCGACGGAGACCGGCGTTTGCGCGGCCAGGAGTATCTCAAGGTCCACACGCCGAGCGTAGCGACCGGTGCGCGATGAGCGGCCGCCCCATCACCACCCGCACCCGAATGGCGATCGCTGCCGCCGTGATCGCTGGGAAGCAAGACCAGCACATCGCCAACGAGTTCGGCGTCGCCCGGTCGTCGGTTGAGCGCGTCCGCAAGGAGCGCGACCTCTCCGCGAACTTCGGCCCCGGCCGACCCACCAGAGAGGAGAAGACCCCGTGAAGACGCTCACCCGTCGACCGCAGCAGATGCGTCGACGTCGCGCCCGGCGACTGTTCCGTCGCCACCCGCGGATCGTCTCGCTGTTCTCCGGGTACGGCGGCCTCGAGCTCGGCGTGCAGTCCGTGATCGGCGGCAACGTCATCGCGCACGTCGAGTTCGACGACGCCCCGTCGCGTATCCTCGCGCACCACTGGCCGACCGTCCCGAACCTCGGCGACGTCACCGCCGTCGAGTGGGCGACGTTCATCGCCGAGCACCCCGAGGTTGGCTACCTCGAGCACGGGTACCGGCCGGGCCTCATCGTCGTCGGCGGATTTCCCTGCCAGGACGTGTCCCTCGCCGGTCTCCGCCGAGGACTCAAGGACGGCACTCGCTCGGGCCTGTGGACCGAGTTCGCACGAGCCATCGACAAGCTCCGACCGGAGCTCGTCGTCATCGAGAACGTGAGGGGACTGCTCAGTGCGACGGCTGATCGGCACATGGAATCCGACCCGTGGGGTCTGGGAGACCGACCGGATGGACCTGCTCTCCGAGCACTCGGAGCCGTTCTCGGCGACCTGGCCGAGCTCGGGTATGACGCGGAGTGGTGTGGCCTTCGAGCTGCCGACGCCGGCGCTCCCCACGGCCGGTACCGCGTCTTCATCGTTGCCTACCCCGCGGGCAGCGGACGCGAGGCTCGCTACGACAGGTTCGCCGTCTCAGCGGAAGCACGTGGCGGATGGCTTCGGGAATCTGCCCGAGGTGGTCGCGGTCAACTTGCTACCGACACCGCTGACCTCGGAGGCCCGAGGGATCGGGGCGCACGGGCAGGGAGCGCAGGATCTTCGTACGACGATCGCGCTGCTGAAGACGCCGCTGTCGAACCTCGGGGAGAACGGCGGGTCGCAGCACCCGGACAAGCGCCGGGCGGGTGGGCACGGACCGACGTTGGCGGACGAGGTGGAGCACTTGCTGCCAACCCCGACCACGCAGCCGACGACGGGGAACGGGCACGCTCGGGACCTCCGATCGGAGACGGTGGCGCTGCTTCCCACGCCGGCGGCACACGATTCGGGGAACACTCCGGAGAATCACCTGCGGAAGAAGCCGGGCCGCTCGGTGGTGACGTCGCTGCAAGTGCTGGTCGATCACGACCTCATCGCGACTGGGGGCCGTATCGTGCCGCCGTCGACCGCTGGGAGCGAGTCACCGGACGACTAGCCCCGGCCCCGACGAACCCCGACGGTCGCGGTGGCGCACACCGCCTCGCACCCGAGTTCGTCGAGTGGATGATGGGCCTACCGGTCGGTCACGTCACAGCGGCGCCGGTAACGCGCGCCCAGCAGCTCAAGGCGCTGGGCAACGGTGTCGTCCCACAGCAGGCGGCGCTTGCCCTCCGTGTACTCCTCGACCGCCCGACGCCGGATCGTGGTCGCGGACGCTTCAGCCTCTCGTCGAGCGATCTCGGCGAAGTGGGCGCGAGCAACGGCGCTGATGTCGGTTCGGGTGGCGGCCTCAGAAGCAATGACGGTCATACAGAAATTTTACCGTCGGTTTTCGGCCAACTTCGGGGTACCCCGTGATCGGCCCAAAGGTGCAGCGCCCGACCCCGGCTGAGGAGGCGTGGGCGTACGTCACCGTCACCGAGCGGGACGGGGAGCTGTGCCAGCGGTGTCTGCGGGCACAGGGCTCGAACCGGGACCACCGGCTGAACCGGTCGCAAGGCGGCCTCACCGTCCCGTCGAACCTGCAGCTCCTGTGCGGCACGGGAACGACCGGCTGCCACGGGTGGCGGACGGAGAACCTGCGGGCCGCGCTCGAGGACGGGTGGCGGGTCCCCGCCGGGCAGGACCCACGGGAGTGGCCGGCACGCCGGTGGCTCCGCACCGAGGTCGGGACGCTGCGGGCGTCGTGGGTGCTCTATGACGACGACGGCGGGTGGACCGAGATCAGCGCCGCGGAGGCGCGCAGACGAATGGAAGGAGTTGCGAGGTGAGTAGAGATCCCGGGAAGGACGACCGTCTGTTCCTGCAGCTCGCGCTCGACTTCGACGACAACCCGAAGATCCGGCCGCTGTCGGACAAGGCGTTCCGGACGCTGGTGCAGTTGCTGCTGTACTCGGCGAAGGCGGGCACGGACGGGCGCATCGACGCGGCGCTGTTCCGCACGTTCGGGACGCCGAAGGCCCGGAACGAGCTGCTGTCGAACCACCCGACGCGACCGTCGGTGATGGAGCGGGACGGCGCGTTCTGGCTTCACCACTTCGAGCGGCACAACCGCACGGTCGCGGAGATCGAGTCGCTTTCGAAGAAGCGTGCGGCGGCTGGGTCGAAGGGTGGCAAGGCGAAAGCAAGTGCTAACCAAGCTGGCAAGCAAACGCCGCCGCAAAGCGGTAGCCGGGTGCCCCCCAGAAGTCCAGATCCTCAGATCACAGATGACAGAAGTGACCAAGACTCTTCGTCGTCCGTCCAGTTGGTAGACGCGGGCGAGGACTGGACGGACGACGAGCTCAACGCGCAGGCCATCCGATCGTTCGGGTACCTCGAGCTCGAGGACTTCCCTCGGGTGCGGTCGGAGATCGCGAAGGCGACGGGTCGCATCCCGACGTCGCTGCAGGTCACGCAGATCGCGCAGACGATCCTCGCCCGGGGTGGTGCGAAGCGGTCGCCGACGGGTTACGTGCTCGCATCGATCCGGGCGGACTGGGCCGAGTGGCAGCAGTGGCTCGACAACGGGGTGGCGTCGTGATCTCCCCCGACTGGGACGTGTTCGTCGCGTCGCTGGACATCGTGGACCTCCTCACTGAGGTGCCGGGCGGTCGCCGTGACCGAGCGATGCGGGTCGTGCACGAGGCCCGGAAGCGCGAACGGGAGCACCCGCTCGACGGCGACGACTGGGCGCGGGCCCTGGCTGAGGCGGCCGAGTGGAACCAGCGCCACTCCGCGGAGCGGCGGGCCCAGCGCATCGAGAACCAGCGGCGCCGAGAGCGCGCCGCGATCAACAGGGCGGCACGAGCCGCATCACCGAGAGGACACGCAGTATGAGCAGCAAGACCGTGAAGGCCACCGCCTTCCTCCAGATCGAACCCGAGTGGTCGCCGCTCGCCTACGGCAGCGACCGCGACAACCCCGCCAGCGTCCGCTGCGCGAAGGCCGTCGCCATCACACAGAAGCGGTCGAAGTCGCCGCGACCCGGCACCGTCGAGGTGAAGATCACCATCGAGATCCCGGCTGGCGCGTTCGTCCCGCTCCGGCCCGAGGCGACCGTCGTGATCCCCGAGGAGCTCATCACCGCGCACCCGATCGTCGTCGAGGCGGCCGACGCGGGCGAGGAGGCACGCTGATGGCCGGCGAGACCGTCATTACCGTCGTCGGCAACCTCACCGCCGACCCCGAGCTGCGGTACACGCAGAACGGCCTCGCGGTCGTGAACTTCACGATCGCGTCGACCCCGCGGACCCTGAACCGGCAGACGAACGAGTGGGTGGACGGCGACGCGCTGTTCCTCCGTGCGTCGGCCTGGCGCGAGTTCGCCGAGCACATCGCCGGCAGCCTGACGAAGGGATCGCGCGTCATCGCGCAGGGTCGTCTCCGTCAGCGGTCGTACCAGGACCGCGAAGGGCAGCAGCGCACGTCGATCGAGCTTGAGGTCGAGGAGATCGGCCCGTCCCTCCGCTACGCGACCGCGCAGGTCACCCGTGCCGCCCGAGGCGGAGCAGGCGGGCAGCCGCAGGGCGGTGGTCAGTGGCAGGGCCAGCAGCAGGCCGGCCCGCAGCAGGACCAGGGGTGGCCCGCGCAGCAGCCGGGGCAGCAGGGCGGTGCGCAGGGTCAGGACGCGTGGACCTCGCAGCAGACCTTCGACGACGAGACGCCGTTCTGATGGCCGCCCGCAATCTCGGGTCGATCCCGATCAAGGGGTCGGTCGTCATCGAGTGGGACAACGGCTCCCGCACCGTCGTCGGCGAGGTGTCGACCTACGTCGAAATCAAGCTCGATGACGAGGAGCCGGTCACCCTCTCGAAGTCGTGGAACCAGGAGGGGTCATGACCATCACCCAGGGCAACGACCTCGGCCCGTACGACTACGGCGACCCGAAGTCCCCCACCTACGCCATCGCGGCCGAGCAGCGGGCCGCCCGCGCACGACAGCTCCGCGAGGAGCACGACCAGACCAGGAGAGACCAGTGACCATCACCCCGCCCGACACCCACGACGAAGAGCTCACCCTCGCGCTCCTCGTCGAGCGGGCACGCCGCCGCCTCACCGAAGCCCCCGAGCTCGTCGAGTACGTCCGCGTCCGCCGACAGCCCGGCGGTGCGGTCCGCGACGGCCAGCCCGGCGCACCGTCCCGCACCCCGCCCGCCCCACTCCACGTCGGAGCCCTCGACGACGCCGACGCGATCTACGTCGACCTCGTCGGCCACGTCCGCCGATGGGCACGGGAACTGTCGATCACGACCCTCAAGGTCGCGCTCCGCTCCTGGCAGTGGACCACCGACGGTGTCCTCCTCGGCTTCCGGTCCACCACCACCCCGCCCGGCGCCGCCGAGCTCACCCGCGACCTCACCGACTGGCTGCTGCTGCACCTCGACCGGATCGCCGCGCACCCGGGCGGCCCCGAGTTCCTGCACGACGTCGCGCACGTCATCGAGGCGGTCTACTCCCGGTTCCCGCTCGAAGCCCGCCCGGAGCGGCCGCACTGGAACCGGAAGTGCGAGCAGTGCGGCGAGTACGCCGTCACCGCGGACTGGCGGCCCGACGCAGAGATCCGCGACGTGACCGTCTGGTGCGAGTCCTGCTCGCACGTGCTCGTGTCCACGGACGGCGCCGGCACCGTGCACGTCCGTGGGGGCGAGTCTCCCGACCAGCGTGCGGCGGGCCGGAAGCTCGCTCGCATCGTCCGGCAGATCGCTGTCGGCACATCCGTCCCCCGCATCGAATCCCTCGAAGGAGCATCAGCATGAACGACACGCAGCGCTGCGGCGCAACCGCACGAGTCCACGGCGAGGCCGTCCGCTGCGACCTCCTGAAGGGTCACGACGGCCAGCACCGCGACTACATCGAGGACGCGAGGTGGGGAGCATGACCGACTGGACCGAGATCGAGCAGGCGCGCGCCAAGGCGCACGCGAAGCACGGCGACAACAGCATCGAGGGCATCACAGCAGACGACCCGCGGTGGCTGTCGATCCTCGCCGAGGAAGGCGGCGAGACGTCCGAAGCGACGCTCCTCGCGTGGAACGCGCTCCTGCAAGCCCGCCTCGGCAGAGTGGCGCACGAGCAGACCTACGACGCGACCGGATCGCTCCGCGGCGAGCTGATCGACGTTCTCGCGGTGGCCTCGGCATGGCTCGACGCCCTCGACGGACGCACGACGATGCCGACGGCGGCGGGTGTCCTGCACGAGATCGTCACCCGCATCGACGAGGCCCGGTACGCCAACGGCGAGACGACGTCACCGTGGGGCAACACCGATGTGCGCGAGCTGCTCGCTCACCTCCGACAGCCCTTCACCGAAGGCGGCGAGACGTCGGTCGCAGGCGACGAGCACCACACCCTCGACGAGCTGTACGACTACCGCCTGCTCTACAACGCCCTCGCCGCGAACGAGTGGGCGGCTCACGGGACATACCCCGTCGTGAAGTCCTGGCGGCATTCGGACGGCGAGGAATGCTTCGGGGGCGGCTGGTTCATCGTCGTCGCCACACTGCCGACCGGGCAGGTGTCGAACCACTACGCGGCCGAGCACTGGGAACTGTTCGCGGTGCCTGCCGTGGCGACGCCGCCGGAGTACGACGGGCACGACCCCGCGGATGCCGCCCGCCGGATGCGCGCCCTGCTCTCGCACCCAACGCCGACCACCGACACGTGACCGGGCTGGACCCGACGCGGCTCGTCACGCTCCGCGCCGCCGAGAAGCTCGTCGGCCGCTCCCGTCGCACCCTGCTCGCCTGGCAGGCTGACGGGATGCCGACCGAGCTTCTCGGCGGGGAGCGGCACGTTCGCGTCTGTGACCTCCTCGACTGGCAGCGGAAGCACGGCCGCCGTCACGGCAGGGCCCGCGACTACCTGTGACACCCGAACGGGGTACACCCGAACTGCACCCCCGGGGTGATATGCTTCGCATGCATCACGACTAGGCCCAGACCACACGGTCCGGGCCTTTCGTGTAACTCGGACTAGGTCGCCAGCACCTGGCCGATGAACACGAAGCTCGCACCTGCCGATGCGAGAGCGAACCCCAGCGCGTTCGTCTGCAGCGCTCGATGGCGACGGCGGATCGGCCGCACGCCGGAGTGCTCCTGCTGGGACGTCGTCACCGCGTCCGCGGACTGGGCAGCAAGCCCCACCGCCACGACGGCGGCACCGATGATATTCATCGTCCGAACATCGAGGTGCCGCGCGAACAACGCCGCCGACCACGCGAACAGTGTCGCGGTCACCAGTAGCGCTGCGAAGTTGAACCACCAGTGCTGCCGAGGGTGGCGATCAAGGTGCGCGTTCAACTTCGCGTTGACCTGAAGTTTGCTCATCGACCAAACGTATTGGTCCAGCCTTCCCCGACACCCGCAGACACACCACGTCCCGCTGCGTCGAGTGCTTTCGGGGACCCCTTCACGGGGTGGGCGTCAACGCGTGTCGTCACTGCACGCGATGGGCGCCCCACGACGGCCGCCGATTTCCCGGCCGAGGACGCACCAGCGCCCACCCCGGAACACGACCAGGCCGAGATGCTGAGGGAAGCGGCACTGACGCCACGGACTCGACGAGATCGGCCGACGGATTCAGGACCCGCCCCGAGAAACACGAGGGCCCGAGCGCAAAGCATCTGCGCCCGGGCCGATCATCGCCTACTCGCCTGCCGAGCTTCCCGGCTGAGGGCCGCCGTCCAGGTAGCGGAACGCAAGCGCGAGCTCGCTGATGACCTTGGCGTTCGCACCAGAGGTGATCTTCGCGCTGAGGTGGTCGAGCAGCTGGTCGGCGGTCTGGTTCCGCTTCGAGATGAGGTCGTTGTAGTTGGGCACGGACGTGCTCCTCTCGGTAAGTGAAGGGTCCTCGCATGCTACACACGGCCACCGACGGAACCGACGACCTCAGCACCCACCGCACCCGCAGCAACGTCAGGAGCACCCCATGGCCGGCCTCAACTTCGGTTCCGACTTCAACGACGCCCTCGTCGCCCTCGCCGGCTGGGACCCCGCAACCGTCGACCCCTCCACCGTCGACGTCCCCTTCGTGAACCTCACCGGCGACGAGACCACCATCCGCGTCACCGCGACCGCGAACGTCGCCACTGCCGACCTGAAGGCACTCCTCACCGAGTACGCGAAGCCCACCGAGGACCCGACCGTCCCGGACCTGACAGCCACGAGCACGGACACCGCAACACCCGCAAGCTGACCCACCTTCGATGAGCGCCCAGGCGGCGCACGGAGACGAGAACCATGACCGACGAGGCCCAGGCCCCTGGCCCAGTCCAGGACCCCGCTGTGCGCGCACGAGTCGCCGAGCTGCATGCGGCCGGCATGGGTCGGAACGCGATCGCGTCGGAGCTAGGTCTCGGCACGTCGACGATCACCCGGATCGCGAAGGCGCTGGGTCTGGACTTCTCGCGTGCTCAGACGGCCGTCGCGGTCGCCGCTCGGGTGCGGACGCTCAAGGAGCGCCGTGCCGACATCGTCGCTCGGCTGTACGCACGTGCGGAGGCGAACCTCGACCGGCTCGAGGCTGGCACGTTCCGCACGCTGGTGCGCGGTGAGGGCGGCGCTGAGCATCCGACGACGCTCGACTTCGTCCCGCCGGAGCATGACCGGGCGCTCGTCGCGACGATCAGCACGGCGCTGACCGCTGCCGCGAAGCTCGAGCTGCAGGACGGTGACCAGAAGGCCGACGACGCGAAGTCGCTGCTCCGTTCCCTCGGTGCCGCGCTGCAGGCCGTCCCCGACGGGGACGAGTAGGCGCCTCGGTCCGGGTGTGTTCGGGTCACGCCCGGGCCGGGTGCACGCTCACTTCGGTTGCAGCCAGCCCTGCTCGTCGCGCGGCAGGTCTGCCACGAGCGGCAACGGCACGTCGGCCCGCTGACGACGCCACTGAGGCCCCTTCCATGTGACGCGCAAGTGCGACCGACCCTTCACCTTCACCCAGTCGTCCCAGCCCTGCGATGTCAGGTCCCAGTCGCCACCGAACATGAAGCCGTGCACCTGCCATGTCCGGCTCCCATTCGCTTCGACGTAGGTCCAGTCTGCGGCGAACCGCTTGATGTCCGTCGGGTCGAACTTCGCCTCGACGGATACGTTCCGAGCAGTGTCGGGGCCGTGGTTCTCGAGCCGGAGTTGCAGCGTCGGCGACCACGAACCATCGTTCAGAACTGGGTACTGCGATCCGGGCGGAAGCTGCCGGTCGAAGGTGATCACCCAAATCGGATCTCGGTAATGCCGGGTCACTCGGTACGCCCGGTAGGCGATCAACGCGCTCAGCACGGAGATGACGATCGGAAGCAATTGCAGGGCGATGACGCCGACTGACCCCCAGAAGCTCATGGCCTGAGGGTATCGACCGAGGAGGCTGTCGTGGCGCTGGCTTCCTTCGCCCGCGCACCGTTCTCCGGGAAGCAGCTCCGAAGCATCCGCGACTGCACCGCGTCGGTCAACATCTGGGACGGCAGCATCCGTGCCGGCAAGACGCTCGTGTCCCTGTTCGCGTGGATGATCTTCATCGCCGACGCCCCACCCACCGGCGAGATCGTCATGATCGGCCGCACGCGCGAGTCCATCGCCCGCAACATCTTCGGCGTCCTGCAGGACCGCACCCTCTTCGGCGAGCTCGCCGACCAGGTCGTGTACACGCCGGGCGCACCGACCGGGTACATCCTCGGCCGCCGCGTGCACGTCATCGGCGCGTCCGACGTGAAGGCCGAGAAGACGATCCGAGGCATGACCGTCGCCGGCGCGTACGTCGACGAGGTCACCGTCATCCCCGAGGAGTTCTTCACGCAGCTGCTCGGCCGCATGTCGGTCCGCGGTGCACGCCTGTTCGGCACCACGAACCCCGACAACCCCGCGCACTGGCTCAAGCGGAAGTTCCTCGACCGCCTCGCCGAGCTGCCCGACTGGCGGTACTTCCAGTTCCGGATGACCGACAACCCGTCGCTCACTCCCGAATTCATCGCCGCGAAGCACCGCGAGTTCACCGGCCTGTGGTTCCGCCGCTTCATCCTCGGCGAGTGGGTCGCCGCCGAGGGCGCCGTCTACGACATGTGGAACCCCGACCGGCACGTCATCCGGTTCGACGCCATGCCGCCGATCCGCCGGTTCCTCGGCGTCGGCATCGACTACGGCACGAACCACGCGACGTCTGCGATCGCGCTCGGCCTCGGCTACGACCGCCGCCTGTACCTCATGGACGAGCTCCGCATCGACGCCGCCCAGTCGCAGCAGCGGTTCACGGACTCCGAGCAGGCCCGCCTCGTGAAGCAGTGGCTCCCGAAGCCGCACATGCCCGAGGTGTACGGCCTGAAGCCCGAGTGGATGATCGCCGACCAGGCCGGCGCCTCGTTCCGCGAGGAACTGTCCCGCGACCGCCCCGGCGAACCAGCCCTCTACACGCACGCCGCGGACAAGGACGTGAAGTACGGCATCAGCACGATGGCGTCCCTCCTCGGCGACGACAACCTCCGAGTGTCCGACCGCTGCCAGGGCTTCATCACCGAGGTCCCCGGCTACTCGTGGGACCCGAAGAAGGTCCAGGCCGGCCACGACGAGCCGATCAAGGTCGCCGACGACTCCCTCGACGCCGGCCGGTACGTCGTCACCACGCTCGAGCACCAGTGGCGCGACGAGCTCCGCACGCTCACCCCATCGTTCTGACCCTGAGGAGGCGCCATGCCGCTGCCGTCCAGCGACCCGAAGGCGACATGGCCTCCCGCCTCCCTGAACGCGATCCGCCCGGTCCTCACCCAGTGGGACGCATGGTGGCAGGGCAAGCCGGAGCTGCTGCAGGCCGCGTACGGCGGCGGCACGACCGCGCCGGACCCGTCGTCGCAGGCGTTCTACCAGTCGGACACGGGCCGATTCCAGGCGGCTATCAACCGCACGTTCCGACGCTGGTTCGTCGGCGAGCCCGCACGCGGCAACGAGCGGTCGAACAAGGTCGTCATCCCGATCGCCGCGGATCTCGCGCAGGCGTCCGCGGACCTGCTGTTCTCGGACCCGTTCACCGCGACCGTCACCGACAAGGCGACGCAGGAGCGGCTCACCGAGGTGCTCGACGAGGACTTCCACACGACGATCGCCGAGGGTGCCGAGCTGTGCGCCGCGCACGGCGGCGTGTACCTCGTGCTCGGATGGGACCCGAAGCTCCTCGACCACCCGTTCCCGTTGGTGCGCGGCGCCGACGAGGGCGTGCCGGAGTTCCGGTTCGGCCGGCTCATCGCGGTCACGTTCTGGTCCGTCGTCGGCCAGCAGGGCTCGAAGGTGTACCGGCACGTCGAACGGCACGAGCTGCAGAACGAGAACGGTGTCATCCTCCACGGCCTGTACGAGGGCACCGCGGACACGCTCGGCATCAAGATCAGCCTGCTCGCGAACGAGGCGACCGCGCCCCTCGCCGTGCACGTCGACCTCAACGTCGAGGGCACGATCGACACCCGCTCGCCCGGTCTCGCCGTCGTGTACGTGCCGAACCAGACGCCCAACCGTCAGTGGCGGAAGGACCCCATCGGCCGGAACTTCGGCCGGGCGGACATCGACGGCGTCGAGGCGCTGATCGACGACCTGTCGGAGACGTACTCCGACATGGCTCGCGCCCGCCGTGTCGCTCGTGCCCGCATCATGCACGCACGGTCGCTGGTGAAGTCCGGCGGCCCCGGCCAGGGGTCCATCCTGAACACCTCCCAGGAGGACTACGTCTCCGTCGACGCGCTCGGCGGCAAGGACCAGACGAAGCTCTCCGACCTCGTGCAGGTGCTGCAACCCACGTTCGACCCGACCGGCTACCTGGCCCAGGCGCACGACCTCATCGAGCAAATCGTGCAGATGGCCGGGTACTCGCCGCAGACGTTCGGCATCGACACCGGTACGTCGCGGTCGTCCGGGTCCGGGTCGAAGACGGCGACGGAGATCGAGTCCCGCGAGCAGCGGACCCTCATGACCCGCGACCGGAAGATCCGGGAGTGGAAGCCGGCGCTGCGCCGGTTCATCGAGAAGCTGCTGTTCGTCGACGCCGCCATGTTCGGCGGCCCCGGCAACACGGCCGGGCTCGACCTCGAGTTCTCGAACGGGGTGCAGGAGTCGCAGCTCACGCTCGCGCAGACGACGCTCGCGCTGTACCAGTCGCAGTCCGCGTCGATCGAGGAGCGCGTCGCGCTGATGCACCCGGACTGGCAGGAGCCGGACATCGCGAAGGAGGCAGCGAAGATCCGCAAGGAGTTCGCCATCACGCCGATGCAGGACCCAGCCAACCCGCTGTTCAGCGTGAACGACGACGAGGAGCCGGACGATGGCGCAGCAGCAGCAGGAGCAGCAGCGACCGACCAGTGAGGCGGTCGCTGCGCTCGTCGCCGTGCACATCGGTGCCGAGTCGTACCTGCTCGACACCATCACCGCGATCCTGCGTCGCGCCGGGTCGATCCTGTCCGCGCTGCCTCAGATCCGCGCTGTGCTCCGCACGGTCGCGACGCAGCTCGAGCTGTCGGTCCCGCCGCTGATCGACGAGGTCATCGACGGGGAGCTGCTCGACGGCGCTGCTCGCGCTAACCGGGACGTGCTGAACGAGATCCACCAGCACGACGACGGCGCCGCGGTCCGGGCGATCGAGTCACGGGTGAAGGCTCTGCGGGCGCTACCTCCGGGCGCGTCCAGGGGGACGCCCGGCGGCGACCCGCCTCGCCGGCCGGGGAGCGGGCTGGTGCCCGCTGGCCGCCCGCGCGACTTCGACTTCTCCGTGCCCCACTCGGTGCGTGCGGAGGCGGCGATCCGCGCGGACCTCGTGTCCGAGCTGCAGGATGTCCGCCAGCGCATCACCCGGCTCGACAACGACATCTACAAGGTGCTCGCCCCGCAGGCGGCCCGCGTACAGGTGCTCGACGTCGAGCTGACCCCGGCGCAGGCGCAGGCGATCGCGTGGCGCGACTTCACGTCGAACGGCATCACCGGGTTCACCGACAAGTCCGGCCGCGACTGGTCCCTGTCGGCGTACACGGAGATGGCGGTCCGCACGGCGGCCGCTCGCGCGTTCAACGCCTCGCACCTCGAGCGCATGCAGGCCATCGGGTTCCGGTACTTCACCGTGCCGGACACGGGGTCACCGTGCCCGCTGTGCCTGCCGTGGCAGGGTGCCGTGCTCACGGACGGACCGATCGTGGCCCCGGAGATGCCGGTCGACGCGACGATCGCCGAGGCGACCAGCAGGGGGCTGTTCCACCCGCAGTGCCGCCATCACCTCATCGGCGTGATGCCAGGCATCACGGTGCTGCCGCCTCGGCAGACGTGGACGCCCGCGCACGACGCCCGCTACCGGGCGGTGCAGAAGCAGCGCCGCCTCGAACTCGCGGTCCGAAAGGCGAAGCGGCAGGTCGAGAACGCGCTCGACGGCGACATGGCGGCCGACGCGAAGGCGAAGGTCCGGCGGGCGCAGAAGCGGCTCCGTGACCATGTGAACAGCAGCGACGACCTCGCCCGCAACTCACGACGCGAGCAACCTCACCTGCGTGACGCGTACGCGCAGGTCCCGCTCTTCAGCTCCTAGAAGGGGTGCACGAAGAGCGTGACCAAGATCGACGCCGCGACGCCCGCGACGAACCACAGGGCGCTCGACCAGAAGGCCGCCCATCGCCCCTGCCTCTGGCTGTCATGCAGCTCGGTGCGCAGGGCCTGGGCCATCGCCTGTCGATGCTTCTCGTTCAGCCCCGCGAGGATCTCGGCCTGTTCGGCCTCCTCTGCCAGCCTGCCTGCACGCTGCTCGATGACCGCGATCTCCGCAGTGATCTCATCAGCAAGCACCTTGGCGAGCACAGCCGTGGAGCTCAGACGCTGAATGCGGTCGGCCAGCGGCGAATCGTCGACCTTGCCTTGGGCAGCCCTACGCGCTACCCGCCCGGTGATCGCCCCGGCGAGAGCCGCTCCGGCTCCCACAACAGCGGTGATGAGCGCGAGCCAAGGGTCAAGGTCTTCGACTGACGGTACTCCGTGCACGACCGTCGACTCTCTCGCACTCGCGACCACTGCGCCACCCCCAAATCGAGCCGGGCCCGGCGTCCGGCTCCACCATCGAGGAACCCAGGAGGCTCCCGTGACCTGCACTGCACCCCAGACCGCTCTCCCCGTCGTCGCTGACCGCGACGGCATGGCCGTCATCGGCCGCACCCGCCACGACCTCATGGGCATCCGCTACGAGGAGGGCGAGGGCGGCAACGCTGGCGGCTCCGGCGGCTCCGGCGGCTCCGGCGAGGGCGGCGAAGGCGCTGGCACCGGCGGTGAGGGCGCGGAGGGCGCCCAGAGCGGCACCGGCACCGGTGCGGATGCCCAGGACGTCGCCTCACTGCCGCAGTGGGCGCAGAAGGTCATCTCCGACGCCCGCGCCGACGCCGCGAAGTACCGCACCGGCCAGCAGACCGCGCAGCAGGAACTCGCTGACAAGATCGCGCAGGCCATCGGCCTCAAGGCGGACGAGTCGACCGACCCCGCCGCGCTCACCCAGAAGCTCACCGAGGCGCAGCAGGCCACCGCGCAGAAGGACCGGCAGCTCGCCGTGTTCCGCGCCGCCGCCGACACGAAGCAGGCCAACGCGCTGCTCAACCGTCTCGACTTCACGAACTCCATCGCCGGGCTGGACCCGACCGATGGCGACGCGTTCGCCGCAGCCGTCAAGGCCGCGGTCGACGCAGACCCCTCGCTCAAGGCAGCCCGGGCGGCTGGCGCGAGCACGGTCAGCCCCGAGGCCGGGAGCCCCGAGGGTCAGCCGATCACCGAAGCGCAGCTCGCGCAGATGACCCCGCAGCAGATCAGCGACGCCTACGACAAGGGCCAGCTGAAGCACCTGCTCTGATCCGAGAGGACCCGGACCGCACATGTCCATCAACCGTTTCAAGCCGCAGATCTGGAGCGCCAAGCTCCTCGTCGCGCTCCGCAACCAGCTCGTGTACGGCGGCCCGCAGGTCGTCAACCACGACTACGAGGGTGAGATCGCGAACGCGGGCGACACCGTCCGCATCACCTCGATCGGCCGCCCGTCCGTCAAGGACTACGTCCCCGGCGTCACCAAGATCGACCCCGAGCAGCTGACCGACGCGCAGCGCACCCTCGTCGTCGACCAGGCGAAGTTCTTCGCCTTCGAGGTCGACGACGTCGACGCCCGCCAGGCCGCCGGCAACGTCATGCCGCAGGCCGCCGACGAGTCCGCGTACGCCCTCGCCGACGTGATCGACCAGTACATCGCGCAGATGTACATCGACGCCGCGCTCAAGAACGTGCTCGGCTCGTCCTCCGACCCGATCGTGATCAACCCGGAGACGAACCCGAAGGACGCCTACAACAAGGTGCTCGTGCCGCTGCGCACGGCGCTCGCGAAGGCGAACGTCCCCACCCAGGGCCGGTACCTCATCGCACCGCCGGAGTTCACCGGCGCACTGCTGCAGGACGACCGGTTCATCAAGGTGAACGAGTCCGGCGACAACGGCGACGCGCTCCGGAACGGCCACATCGGCCGGGCCGCGGGCTTCGACCTGTACGAGTCGAACAACGCGCCGATCCCGACGACCGGCGTCGCGGCCCTGTCCGCCGGCACCAACCGCGCGATCTCGCTCGCCGAGCAGATCAACAAGGTCGAGGCGTACCGCCCGCAGGACTCGTTCTCGGACGCGCTAAAGGGCCTGCTGGTCTTCGGCGGCAAGGTCGTGCAGCCCGACGCCCTCGCCGCTGCCTACGTCGCGGTCTCCTGACCGCACTGATCCCCGAAGGAGGACCGCCACATGGCACGCACCACCATCCCTGTCACCCGCGCCGTCGCGAACGGCAGCGTCACCGACCCCGCAGCGACGACCGTCACCGCGGCGAACGGCGGCACCATCCCGAACGCGGACACCGAGCACCTGCTGCTCCGGGTCGCCGCGACCGGCGCAGCGACCGTCACGATCAAGGCCGGCGCGATGCCGCCCGCGATCGCGGCGGGCCTCGGCGACGAGCAGATCGCCGTCGGCGCCAACGCCACCGCCTGGGTCGGACCGCTCGAGTCCGGCCGCTTCATCCAGGCAGACGGCTCGCTCGCGATCGACACCTCGGCCGACGTCGCCGTCACGGCGATCGTCGTCCCGAAGGCCGCGTGACCGGCCGCATCCACGTCCGGGGCCAGGGAGGGCAGGTCGTCGCGCTCGACCTGCCCCTCCACCCGGACATCGCCAAGCGCCTCGAGCGAGGGCAGCTGCGCCGAGTGAAGCCGGACGGCAGCCTGTACGAGGAGCACGAGCGCCCGCTCGACGCTCCCGACCTCCCCGAGAACCGTCCCGCGCTCAGCGCACTCAAGCCGGCGTGGGTCGGGTGGGCCGTGAAGAACGGCATGCCCGTCGACGAGGCCGAGCGCGCCACGAAGGACGACCTCATCGAGAAGTTCGGCGTGAAGCACGAAGCGCAGGAGACCGACGAGCAGCGCGCCGCCCGCGAAGCCACCGAGGCCGAAGAGGCCGCGAAGGCGCAGGCGGAGCTCGACCAGACGAAGGCCGACGCGGCCGAGGCGGGCGTGTCCGACGAGGGCACGGTCGACGAGATTCGCGCACGGATCGCCGAGAAGCAGAACCAGTAACCCAGGAGGCGAGCATGTCCGACTACTACGGCGACGCGGTGATACCGGACATGCTCGCCACCCCTGAGCAGTTCGCGGCGTTCTGCGAGAAGCGGAAGACGGTCGCGCCGACAGACCCAGACGGGTACCTGATCGGCGCGACCCCGCTCGTGCTCGACGCCACCTCCGGCGCCTACTACGACGCCGACCCCACCACGGGCCTCGCGACGGACCCGGTCATCGCGACCGCCCTGGCCGACGCGACCTGCATGCAGGCGCTCGCCTGGGTGCGTCTCCGCATCGACCCGACGACGGGCGGCGTCGTCACGTCCGGCGTCTCCACGGCGAAGGGCATCGGTTCCGCGCGGGTGTCGTACGGCGACGCCGCCGAGGCTGCAGCCGCCCGCGCGGCAGCCACCAGCGGCCTCGTGCCCGCAGCGGTCGCCCGGCTCCGCTCCGTCAACCTCATCAACACCGAGCCCTGGACGTACGGATGAGCGCAACCGACCTCGACGACTTCTGGGTCCACACCCTCACCGTGCAGACGTACCTCGGCGAGGGCGGCAACGGCACGTCGTACGCGGACCCCGTCGACGTGCCGTGCTTCATCGACGGCGGCGTGAAGGTGGTCCGCACCGCGACCGGTGAGCAGCTCGTCGTCAACGCGCCCGTGTACGCGCCGCTCGAGCACGCCGCGGCCCTCGTCGCCGAGTCGAAGGTCAGCATGCGCGGCGCGACCGCCCGTATCCTCGCCGCCACCGTCTACGACTCTGGCAGCCTCGACCTTCCCGACCACGTGCAGCTCACCCTCGCCTGAGCGGAGGCCCGTCCGTGTCGATCGAGTGGGAGGACACGTTCGACTGGGACGGCCTGCAGGCGCGGAAGAACGCCGCCATCACGCCCGCGGTCGCCGCCGGCATGGAGGTCGTCCGTCAGGTCACCGCCCCGAAGGTCCCCGTCGAGTCCGGGCACCTGGTCGGCTCCCCCAGCATCACCGCGATCGGGCACACGGCGTGGATCACGTTCCCGGGCCCGTACGCCCGGTACCAGGAGTTCGGCGTGTACTTCCGCCACGGCCGCGTCGGCGCCCCGCTGACGCACACGCACGGGCAGTCGTTCTTCCTCACCACGGGCATCGTCGAAGCCCGCGACCCCGCCCTGCGCGCCTGCGCCCGAGTGTTCGAGGAGCGCCTGTGATCTCCGAGTCCCCCGTCACCCAGCTGCTCACCGCGGTCGCCGAGATCCTCGACGCGGCCGGGGCCGGCGTGTGGTCGCCCGACGCGGCGACCTACGGCCCCGACGACGTCGTCATCTTCCGCGGCACCGAGCGGACCGTTGACAACCCGCAGATCATCCTGAACTGGGTCGACACGGACCAGCACCCCGAGATCACGCAGGGCTCCGGCATCCTGCAGGTCGCGATGAAGGGCGCCGCGAACCAGCCTGGCTCCGTCGACGACATCGGCTACGCCGTGTTCGCTGCCCTCCACGGCCTCGAGCAGGTGCCCGCCGGCGCCGCTCTCATCGTCCAGTGCCTCCGCCGCAACAGCGTGCCGATGGGGCAGGACGACAAGCTCCGGAAGGAGCGCGCGGACCAGTTCGACGTCGACGTCGAGTGGCCGCCCACCAGCCACCGGCTCTGAGCCGGTTCGTCCCCAGACGCAGCCCTCCCCAGTGGGGGCACTTCCGCATGCCCGCACACCGCCTCAGGAGGCACCCATGAGCACCGCGCTCGCACGTAAGTTCGCCTGCGAAGTCACCGCAGACCTCACCCTCTCCAGCGGGTGGCTGCGCTTCAAGGGCGTGAACGACTTCAACCCGAACGTCAACCCGAACCTCGAGGACTCGTCCGACTACGACACCGACGGGTGGGCGTCGTCCGAGGTCACCATGCAGGACTGGTCGGCCGACGTCGGCTTCTTCCGCCGGAAGAACAGCGGCGTATACGACGCAGCGCAGGAGCTCGTCCGCTCCCGCATCGGCAAGTTCGACGACGAGGCCCGCCTCGGGTTCCGCTGGTTCGACAAGACCGGCGGCCCCGAGGCGAACCAGGGCATCGCGATCCCGACGTGGAAGCGCTCGAACACGGGGGTGAAGAATCTCGAGCAGGCCACGGCCACGTTCACGGGCACGGACATCCCGCTGCAGATGGACATCGAGAACCCGTACCAGGCGACCGCTGCACCCGTCATCGTGTCGGCCACCCCGGGCGGACAGGCCGCGGGCGAGGCCGTCGCGATCAACGGCGCCGGCTTCACCGGCGCGTCCGGCGTGAAGTTCGGCGCGACGAGCGCCGCCTCGTTCGAGATCGTCAACGACCAGCTCGTCATCGCCGTCCTCCCGGCCGGTTCCGCCGGGTCGGCTCCCGTCACCGTCACGACGGGCGTCGGCACGAGCAACGCGTTCGCGTACACCCGCGGCGCGTGAGACCCCGGGGCCGCCGTATCTGGGGACGCGGCGGCCCCGGCCTACCCCTTCCAGTCCCCACCCGTCCTGAACCAGGAGTCCCCAGCTCATGACCTTCCGCGACTACTACGAACTCGCCGACCCGCTCGTCCTTCCCATCCGCGGGAAGGCGTACACGATCCCGCCCGCGACCGCCGGAGACGTCGTCCGATGGCGCCGCTTCACCGAGAAGGTGGAGCAGATCGCTGCGGGTGCGACGGACGTCACGATCACCGAGGACGAGGCGATCAGCGACGAGCAGTACCAGCGCATGTTCCTCGGCTCCGCGCTCGACGAGATGCGCGCCGACGGCATCCACCCGGGCGTCATCGAGCACGCCGCCACCACCGCGATGGGCGACACCATGGCTGGCCGTGAAGCCGCCGAGCGGATGTGGAACTCGATCGACCCAAAAGCATCGAAGCCGGAGCCGACAGCGGCCCCCGAGAAGGACTCGACGCCATCGCCCAGTACGGGCGCGGCGAGTTCGACGAGTTCACGGGCACGTACGAGTGGTACGAGGTCCCCCCGGAAGTCGCAGGCCGGCGGACGACAGCGGGCTGGGGCGAAGTCATCGCCCGGTTCGACCTCCTCGCGTTCGACTTCCAGCGGCACCTCAACCTCCGACTGACGACCGTTCTGAGGACCCACACGTGGCGCGAGTTCGTCGCGCTCGTGTCGGGCCTGCTCAGCATCGACGAGCACCTCATCACCGGCACGGGCATCACCAGCGTCCCCGCGACCCTCATCGGCGCGCACTTCCACACCACCGACGACAGCGAGGAGCCGGACGATGAGTGACACCGAGGTCGGCGGCATCAAGGGCTTCCTCAGCCTCGACGACACCGCGTGGGACCGGACGATCGCGAAGGCGAAGCAGGACGTCCGCGAGCTCAAGGGCATGAACGCGGACGTGCGCGTCTCCGCGGACACCGACCGGGCCGAGGAACGCATCGCCATGCTCTCCGCAGCGGTGCGGGCCCTCGACGCGGAGTCCGCGACGATCGACGTGAAGGTCGTCGAGCGGGCCGGTGGCGGTTCGTCGGCCGCGACCCGCACCGCGGCCGACGCGCAGCAGCAGCTCAACGACGCGCAGGAGAAGGCCGCTCTCGCCTCAATGAAGGCGGACCTCGCGCAGCAGCGGCTCAACGAAGCCGAGGAGAAGGGCACGAAGGCAGCGTCCGAGCTGATGGCTCGGCGGATCGCCCTCGCCGAGGCGCAGAACCGGGAGTCCGCGGCCGTCGAGCGTGCGGTCGCGCTGACGAAGCAGCTCAACGACGCGCACGCCAGGGAGGCCGCGACTGCTGCCGCGGCTGCTGGTGGGGAGAGCGAGCTCGCCGCTGCGACGAGTCGGTCCGGCGCCGCGGCGGAGAGCAGCGGGAAGTCGTACGAGGCCGCCTCGAGCCGCACCGGTCTGCTCGTCTCCGGCATCGTCGCGCTGATCGCAACCATGCAGCCCCTGGCTGGCGCGACGGTCGCTGTTGGCGGCGCCCTGGTCGGGATGGGTGCCGCCGGCGCCCTCGCCGTCTACGGCGTGGTGAACGCCATGAAGCAGGGCACCGACGCCGGTCAGGTGTACCGGTCCGGACTGCAGTCGCTCAAGGGCGACCTCGACAGCCTCGGGGCGACGTCCGCTGGCGCCATGCTCGACGACTTCCAGCGCGCCGAGCGCACGATCACCGGCGACATGCCTGCTCTCCGCGGCCAGGTCGTGGGCTTCGCTGACTCGCTCGGCGAAGCCGGTAACGCGCTCCTCACCGGGGTCGTGAAAGGCTTCCAGGTCGCGAACCCGCTCATGGAGCAGGGTGAGCGGCTGATCGTGCGGGTCGCGACCGGCTTCCAGTCGTGGGCGTCCGGCAACGGGCTCGCCACGTTCGCGAGCGAGGCGTCCCACGACCTCCCGATCGTCGTCGACGGTGTCGGGAACCTCGCTTCCGGCGCTGTCGCCCTCCTCGGGGCACTGCGACCCGTCGGCCTCGTCGTCGTCGAGGTCGCGGGCGGCATCGGCCAGATCGCGCAGGTTGCCGCGATGGCCGGTCCCGTCCTCCCCGCCCTCGCCGCTGGTGCCGGAGCGGCGTGGCTCGGGTTCAAGGTCTGGGACGGCGCGAAGGCAGTCGCCAGCGGTGTGCAGGCGGGCGTCACCGCGATGTCCGCATCGATGGACGCGCTCATGGGTGCCTCGACCCGCACCGCGGCCGCGACCGCCGGGCAGGCAGCCGCGCAGGCCGCCGTCGCGGCCACCGCTCCCGCGGCAGCAGCCGGTGAGGCGGCCGTCGCCGAGGGTGCCGTCGCGATGAACACCGCGATGGCCGCGAACCCGGTCGGCCTCGTCATCGGGCTGCTCGCCGGCCTCGCTGCGGTCACCCTCGTCGCGATGAACGCGACGAAGGAGAACACCGCTGCGACGGCGGACTACTCCTCCGCCCTGCAGCAGGACGGCGACGCGATCGGCCAGTACACGACGAAGCAGATCGCGCAGCAGCTCCAGCAGGCGAAGGTCATCGCGACCGCGAAGCAGTACGGGCTCACCCTGTCGGACCTCACGAAGAGCGTGTCCGGCAACGCTGAGGCGCAGGACAAGGTCTCGAGCGTGCTCGACACGCAGATCAAGAAGTACGAGGAGCAGGCCCGCGCTGCCCGTCTGGGCAGCACCGGGGAGTCCGCTGCGTCGAAGATCGCCGGGGAGCACGTCGACGCGCTCAAGAAGCTGCAGTCGGAGATCGACGGGCAGACGAAGGCCGTCGCGAGGCAGAAGCAGCAGCAGGAAGCTGCGAACTCCGCGTCGACCGCTGCGACGGACGCGATCAAGTCGAACGCGGGAGCGTTCGGCATGACGACGGGCGCGTACCAGAAGGCGACGGAGGCTGCCAAGAAGCAGGCCGACTCGATCCGCGAGGCTACCCAGGCCATGCAGCTCGAGAACGACGCTGCCGGGCTCCTGACGAACGCACTCACCCTGATGAACGGCGGGGCGCTGTCGGTCGCACAGGCGCAGACGGGCGTGGCCTCGGCGACGAACCAGGCGGTGCAGTCGTTCAAGGACAACAAGAACGCCATCGACGGCAGCTCGGCGGCGGCGGTCGCGAACCAGCAGGCGATCCAGAGCCAGGTGCAGGCCGCGCAGCAGATGGCGGAGGCACAGGCGAAAGCCACCGGCTCCACGCAGGCCGGTGTCGCGGCGTACCAGCAGTCGAAGACGGCGCTCGAGGCGGCCCTGCGGGCGCAGGGGAACCTCACCCCGGCGGTGCAGGCGTACATCGACAAGCTCTACGACGTGTCGAACCTCAAGGTTCAGCCCACGAAGCTCGACATCGACAAGGCCGCGGCCGACGCCGGGCTCGAGGAGCTCAAGAAGCACATCGCCAGCGTGCCGAAGACGCATGACACGAAGACGGACGCTCTGATCTCCGACGCCCAGGCGAAGCTCAACGCCCTCAAGGGCGACATCGCCTCGGTACCGCCGAACAAGCAGACCGAGCTCCGGGCCGCCATCGCAACCGCGCAGGCGAACCTCAACGCGATCAAGAGCTCGATCGCATCGATCCCGACCTCGAAGACCATCACGATCACGACGAACCACGTCAACGTCGCGGACGGTTCTCCGGGCAACGGGGCCGGCGTGATGCTCGCCAAGGCGCACGGCGGGACGATCCAGTCGTTCGCTGGGGGTGGCACGTCCGGCGGGTCCGTGTGGGGGTCGAAGGGGTCCTCGTTCTCCGATTCGATGCTCACCCGCCTCTCGATCGGGGAGGAGGTGGCGTCGGCGCAGGCCATGTCGTACCCGGGCGCGCGGCCGATCGTGAAGGCGATCAACGCGAACCCGGCCGCAGTCGTGAGCGCGATCATGCAGCCGAAGCAAGCTCCTGCGGGCGACCGGCCGATCTACATGGACGGCAGCCTGTTCGGAGTGCTGCGAGAGCTCGCGAACGGCGAGGCGCAGATCGTCGTGAACGCCGCCGCCAGGCGGTCCAGGCAGTCCGCGAAAGCGGGCCGACAGCAGTGAGGAGAATCGGATGTCCGTAGCGAACCTCGCAACGAACCCGCGGGCCGCGACGCTGACGAACTTCAGCGGCGAGGGCAGCGCGGAAGCTCCGGCGCCGACTCTCGCGACCGGTGGCCCGGTCCCCTCGGTCACGAACCAGGTGGTGGTGCGCGCCACGAAGGCGAACACCTACATCGGGGTGCAGTACAGCCACGCCGGCATCACAGCGGGTCAGGTGTACTCGTTCTCCGGGTACATGGCGACCGACTCGCTCGCGGGGACGTTCGCAACCTACGTCATCTGGACGAACGCCTCCGGCGGGACGGTCTCGGTCTCGTCAGGTCCGACGGCCGCGTCGGCTGCTGGCTCCTGGGTACGGATGACGTTCGACGGTGTGACCGCGCCCGCAGGCGCGACCGGTGCGACGGTGGTGTTCCGGAAGCTCGGGTCGGTCGCCGCTGGGAACCTCGTCGTCGCGACCGCCGTGATGGTTGCCCGGGCCGCGACGTCGCCGGCATACGGCGATGGCGCCACTGCGGGGTGGGCGTGGACCGGGACCCCGGATGCGTCGTCGTCGGTGAACCTCGTCGTCGGACCTCCGACGCTCACGGTTCTCGACGACGACGCCCTGGGGCCTCGCGTGTCGGTGGTGTTCACGGACCTCGCCGCGATCACCCAGTACGTGACGGTCCGGCGCACCGCCGGTGGACGCACGATGCCGGTCCGGGGCGGCGTCCAGCTCTACGCAGTCGGCGGCGCGGCGGTCCTCGATCAGGAGGTGCCGTTCGGCATCGACGTCTCCTACCAGGCCGAGCAGTTCGACGCGAACGGGGTGTCGCTCGGGATGACGGACACGGCGTCCGTGACCGTCGACACGATGGACGCGTGGGTGCATCAGCCGCTCAACCCGAACCTGTCGCTGCAGGTCCGGGTCCGGCTCAAGTCGACGGAGACGCTCGGGTGGGAATCACCCGGCGACGTCGTCTACACGCAGGGCGCGTCGGTCGGGCGGCTCATCAACGGGCAGCGGTCCGGCATCAAGGACAGCTCGCTGCTGCTGCGACTGATCCGCCCCTCGGACGCCGCAGTGCTGGACGCGATGTTCGGGACCTACGACTCGACCTACCCGGCCGTGCTCTGCGTCCGTACCCCGCCGAACGTGCCCCTCCCGCCGGTGCTGTTCTGGGGCTGCACGACCCCGAAGCGCCTCACGTCGGGTGCGAACAAGCTCGTGCAGTACCAGCTCGACGGCAGCGAGGTCGCACCGCCCGCGCCGGGCCTGGTGATCCCGACGCTGTCCCGCAACGACATCGACGCCGCGTACCCGACCCGAGCCGCTCGATCGGCCGCGTACACGTCGCGCCTCGCCCGCGACACCGACTACTCGCTCGGGGGGACTGCCTCAACGAGCTGATCAGAGAGGAGGTGCCCGGTGCGCATCTCCTCTCCGCAGCTCCGCACGGTGGTCACTGGGTCGTCGTTCACGTACCGGTGGGTCGCGGACGTGATCGCGAACGGGCAGCGGGTTCTCCGGGATCTTCCGTGCACGGCTCCGGACTTCACCGACGACGACTCGCAGCTCGTGCAGTCGACCGGGTCGCTGACGTTCGTCTACCAGGACGATTTCGCGCAGTCGATCGCGCCGGCGGGAGTCGCTGACGTGCTGTCACCCTTCGGCACACAGGTGTGGGTGTACGTCCTCATCGAGGACGGTCCGGCGTTCTCCGAACGCGTGCTCATGGGCCAGTACCTCGTCGAGGAGACGCCGACGATCGCGTCGACGAAGATGCTGCTGCTCGGTACCCCGGTCACGGTCGGCGACACCATCGAGGTCACCCTCTCGGACCTGTTCTACGGCGTCCAGGTGGACCGGTTCTACACGCCCGGCGCCCCACCGTCGCTCGCGTCGTGCTGGACCGAGGTGCAGCGCCTCACGGGCCTGCCGATCACCCGCACCACAGCCGTGCCGGACGCGTCGATCTCCCGTCAGGTGGCGTACCAAGAGGACCGGCTGCAGGCCGTGTACGACCTCGCGAACTACTCGCTCGACGCGGTGCCCTTCATGACTCCGGACGGCACGGTGTCCATGCGGCCCAACGCGTGGCCCGACGCGGTCGACGTTCTCGCCGACGGGCCGGACGGCAACCTCATCGACGTCGCCCGCGGGATGAACACCGACACGGTGTTCAACGCGATCGCGGTGCGCGCGTACGACACGACCGACGGGTCCGCGATCCTCGCGTCCGGCGAGGTCACGAGCGGTCCGCTGCGTGCCCGCGAAACCGACGGGTCGCTCTCCCCGTTCCGCCGACGGCCGAAGTTCTACTCGTCGCAGTACATCACCACGAAGGCGCAGGGGCAGCAGTACGTCAAGACGTGGCTGCCGCGGCTGTCGCAGCTCACCGGCGTCGAGTACGTGCTCACCGAGACGTTCAACCCGCTCCGGCAGCTCGGCGACGTCATCGAGGTGCACGAGCTCGGCGTCGACCCGTACCTCGGCCGGGTCTCGGGCATCCGCCGCACAGATTCCGGCACTCAGCAGACGATCGTGAAGGTGGGCCAGGCGTGAGCGACGGGCAGACGGACGTCCTCCTCAAGCTCATCGGGGAGAAGACGACGCTCAAGTCGCTCGTCGGCACGTTCGTCGGTGCGACCGCCACCGGCTGCACCGTCGACGTCGGCGGCGGCCGCATCCCGGCCCGCTTCGGGTCCGGGTACCTGCCGGAGATCAACGAGCAGGTCACGGTGTGGACGTTCGACGACGGCACCGCGTTCGTCATGGGTCCCTCGTTGACGAAGCCGTACCGCGGCACCGTTCAGTCCGTCGCCGCGGGCCTGGTCACCCTCTCCACGGACTACGGCCCCGTCGTCGCTCCCTACCTCGGTTCGACGCCCACGGCCGGGCAGCTCATGGCCCTCCGCTGGCACGGCGGCCCTCTCGCCGAGGGTGTGCTGTCGACGTCTCCCCCGCTGCCGACCCCGCCGGACCCGCCCTCGTCGTCGACCTCGCGTCACGTGAACACCTTCCAGGCGCTCGACGCTGGTTCGTGGAACCGGTACGGCTGGCAGCAGGCGCAGGTGTGGGCGTCGGACTCCTACTACGGCGCCTGGTTCTACGGGTCGAAGATTGCCGACACCCTCCCCGCCGGCGCGGTGATCTCGTCGGTCGAGATCTACCTGTCGATCGCGTCGCTGTTCGGCAGTCAGCCGAACTTCGCGCTGCACACGTACCAGTCGAAGCCGGCCGGGCAGCCGGCCTACGGAGCCGCCGTCGCCTTCGCGCCCCGGCCGGGTTGGAACACACTCCCCACCGCGTGGGGCAACGCGCTCCGTTCCGGTGGCGGGTCGTTCGGCGTCGGCGTGAACCACGGCGGGAAGAACATCTTCAACTCCCTCGCCGCGGACGGCCTGTCCGGCGCGCTCCGCATCACCTCCACCTACTGACACGCTCGCCGCCGCGCGGGCGTCTGCACGCAAGGAGCCTCATGGCCGCAGACAGCTACGGCAACAAGAACGAGCCCCAGTTCGCCGGGGCGGGCGTGCCGCAGGACGCCGCCGACCTGACGACCGTCGCCGCCTACGCGGCGCTGGTCGGGAACCGGAAGGTCGGCACCGTCGACCAGCGGAACGCGGTGATCGGCACGAAGGACGCGTGGGAGGGGCTCACCTGGTACGACCTCACCGACGGGTTCACCTACACGTACAAGTCCGGCGGCTGGGTCCTCACCTTCGACGACACCGGCTGGATCACCCCGCCCGCGCTCGCTGGTACCGCCGGCAGCGCCCAGTACCGGCGCCGCAACGGGCTGGTGTTCTTCCAGGGCACGTGGACGCCGACCGCCGACTCGCAGGGCATGTTCCGGCTCAACGCCGGGTTCCGCCCCGCGAACACCGGCACCTGGTGGTGTGAGCGCGGCACCACAACGGGCCCCGCCGCGAAGATCGAGGTGCAGGCCAGCACCGGCCTCGTGATCTTCCGCCAGTCCGGCGGCTCCGGCGCGATCAACTTCAGCGGTCTCGGACCGTTCATCGCCGAGCAGTAGCACCAGCACCGCATCATCACGCCGTCCCGATCGGGGCGGCGTTCGTCGTTCCAGGAGGACCCTCATGACGCTCACGCTCGACGTCTCGGACGCCGCGGCCCGGTTCCGCACCCTCTCGGGAGTCGGCGACAACGGCGTCCGGTACGCCGCAGGCCGCAACCAGCCCGGGAAGTGCACCCGGTGGACGTGGCTCGCGCTGGGGAAGGACGGGCAGGGCTTCCAGAACAGCACCCCTCTCCCGTCCGCTGTGGCCGCGTGGCACAACGCCCCGGCCGAGCACCGACACCCGTTGACGGAGAAGCCGTTCGCGGGCGCGGTGCTCGTGTTCGGCCCCACCTCGGGCCCGCGCTGGGCCGGCGACGAGAACTACCCGTACGGCGACGTCACCGTCCTCGATGGCTCCGGGTACGGCTCCGGCGACTGGCAGGACTGGGGCATGTCCGCGACGGACGCGTCCGGGGTCGGTGTGATCTCCCGCGTCACCGGGGCGACCCGGTACGTGCAGACCGGTCGGCGCCCGGTTCTCGGCTGGCTGTCGTCGTACGGCGGCGCCGTCCTCGTGTCCGGCGCGACGTCCGCAGCCGCAGGCTCCACCACCCCGCTCCCCGCGGCATCCACATCAGCACATCAGGAGGACACCATGCTCGCGATCCGCAACGACAAGAACGGGGCGCTGCTCGGCATCGGCGTCGGCATCGTCCGGCACTGCCCCTCGCAGCGGCAGTTCGACCTCATCGTGAAGGCGACGCCGGGCAACAAGGCGCAGCACACCGACGAAGCGACCCTCGCGCAGATCCTCGTCGCCCACGGCATCCCCGCGGCCGCCGTCGACCCGAACTGGATCGTCAAGAACGCCGACAAGGGCAGCGGCGCGGACGGGCACACCTGGTCCGCCGTCGGCTCCCTCCGCACCGCTCTCGGAAAGTAGGAACCCCATGAACACCACCCTCGCGAAGAAGTGGGCGCCCGCGCTCCTCTCGGCCGCTGTCGTCCTGTTCGGTGGCCTGCAAGTCCTCGTCACCACAGGGCACGGCGTCGTCGAGCTGCTGCAGTTCGGCACCCTCGTCGTCACGACTGTCACCACGACGGTCCTCCCGCTCGTCGACTCGCGGTGGCAGGGCGTGTGGAAGACCGGCGCGGAGATCGTCGGCGTCGTCATCACCGCCGTGCTCCCGTTCGCGATCGACCACACCCTGACCTGGGCGAACGCGCTCCTCATCGCCGTCGCCGTGGTCAAGGCCCTCGCCGCTGAGTTCGGCGTGGCCCTGCGCACGTCGAATCTGATCGATGCACGCTCCGACACCCCGGACACCGTGCCTTCGATCACCACGCTCGAGCCGATCGCGGCATCGGCTGCTCCCGCTGCGACGGACGCCACCTCGGACGACGGTCTCGTGAACGGCACCACGGCCGCGACCGCCGCCGTGCCGATCGGCACAGACGAGATCGAACAGTCGGGCACCGTGCCCGACACCGGTCCGACCGAATCGGCGGACGACGGCCCGAAGCACCTCGCAGCGTCCTGACCACCACAACCCCATGGAAGGGGCCACGATGACGCTCGACGAGCGCCCCGACACCGACGTGACGCTCGGCGAGGTGAACCGCAACCTCAAGGACTTCCGGAAGGACGTCAAAGACGAGCTGAAGGAGATCAAGACCGGGTTCGTCACGAAGGACCAGCACGACGCGCTCGTCGCTCGGGTGGCCGAGCTCGAGGCGAACGCGAAGTCGCGGGTCACGACGTGGCTCGCCGTCGCCGGCATCGTCATCCCGTCACTGCTGGTGGTGTGGCAGGCGCTGCGAGGGGGTGCCGCATGACCCGGTTCAGGAAGTGGTTCACACAGTCGAACATCATCATCGCGGTCGCCGTCGCCTGCCTCGTCGCGGTGGCGATCGCGTTCTACGGGTCGAACACCGCAGCGATGGCAGACAAGGACGACACGATCCACGTCCAGCGGGAGCGGATCTCGACGCTGCTGCAGCAGAACGGGGACCTGTCCGACGCGATCGCGCAGGCGAACGGAAAGCTGCAGGCCAACGGCCTGCCCACGGTCGCAGCGCCCACCGAGGGTGCCGCCGGACCGGCCGGGTCGAACGGTCACGACGGCCGCGGGGTCGCATTCACGCTGTGCACGGCGACCGGCTGGGCGATCACCTACACCGACGGTGAGACCGAGAACGCTGGCGGCGACTGCACGGGAGCGACCGGCAAGACGGGCGCGACGGGAAGCGCCGGCGCCGCGGGCGCACCGGGGAAGGACGGCGCCGACGGGGTGTCCGTCACCGGCCCGGCCGGCGCTGCTGGACCCGCAGGCCCCGCCGGAGCGCCCGGACCAGCGGGAGCGGACGGAGCCGACGGCAAGGACGGCACCGGCGTCGCATCGGTGTCGTGCGTCATCAACGACGCCGGCACCGCGTTCCGGTTCACGCTCACCGACGGTTCCACCCAGGACGTCGACGGCACCTGCACTCCCGATCCCGAACCGACGGGAACACCAGCACCATAGACAACGGCCCCGGCCCTCACGCGAGTGAGAAGCCGGGGCCGTTTCGTCGTTCTACCGGCCCTTCCGGGCCAGACGTGCACGGTTGGGGCACGTGTCTGCGGCGTGCTTCGTGCGGTGTCGCATGTTGCAGCCCGGGTGCTTCCACACCGTGCTGCGGCCCCCGATGCGACCACCGAGCGAGAACGGCCCGGGCAGTGGAATGTGCCAGCGGAGACCCATCTACTTCACATCCTTGAGGTGCTCTGGGCAGAAACGGGCGATCGAGGCGTTGACGAATCCGACAGCGTTCTTGCTTGAGAACGACGCGGTCGAGTCGTCGCCGTCCGTCATGATCTTGACGATGTCCTGCCACCCGCCCTTCGGGTCTCGATCCATCCGCCCACAGATGCTCTTGCCGAGGGAGTCAATCTCGGAGTTGCTCACGAGGGAGGTGATCGGCATGTCCCCAACCCTTCCGAGGTACTCGCTCTCGGAGATGGGTGCAGGGGTCCGGTTGATCCAAAGCACCGAGGCCACCACTGCTGCGATGACCACGACGACGACGAGGGCAGCCAGGATGATCGCCTGCTTCGAGATCTTGCGGTGCGGGCGGGGTGAGGCTTCGAGGCGGGCTTCGTCGGTCATTGTGAGCATCACTCTACGGCCGCCGGGGGACGTTCGGGGTACCCCTGTTCGTGGGCGGCAACCAGAAGACCCCCACCGGGTTCCTTCACGGGAGCTTGGTGGGGGTCGTCTGTCGTTCTCCGGGTACGTCGCTATGGCAGCTGCTCGGAGTGAGAGAAGAGCCACATCGCGATGCTTGGCACGTCCCTCTCTCCTCGCCCGACGGACTTCGAAAACTCGGCGGCCTCGGCCTGGGCGACCACGATGCGGAAGCCGTTGGCCCGCAGGAACGCGATCGTCGAGAACCAGGCCGTCCGCTTGTTCCCGTCCTCGAAGGCCTGAGCCCTGTCGATCGCGTGCAACAGGGCACCAGCCTGCGTCCAAAGCGTTGCGTGCACGAGGTGCCCCCCGAAGCCAGACATCGGCCGACCTACGGCACCTTCGAGCTTGCCCCGATCATTGAGCGCGGCGCCGCTCTCACGATCGTGGTACCGGATGACCTGAGCGACCGTGAGGAAGACCGTCAAGCCTTTGCGAGAAGAGACAGGGTCTCTTCCCACTCGGAACTAACGACGTCGCCGATCGCCTCTGCGCTCTCGTCCGTCAAGACGAACAGAGACGTCTGTCGGGTGGGGCCATCCGTGTCGCTGATTGCACGCTCCGTGTAGAAGTTGCGAAGCGTCTCGTCACGAAGGTGGTTCCGCGACGGCGCGGTAGGAGGAAGCCCCGCGCGCGCCTCGACCCACGGCAGATGCTCGTGCGTAAGGTCGATCAAGTCCTGATGCCCGAGGCGCCCGTAGTACGCAAGCACGGAGTCGACGATCTCCCGCTCGTGTTGCGGCAGAGACCCGTCGTAGGCCGGCAGATCGTAGTGCTTCTGAATCCGGAACAGTTCGCGAACAACCGGACCATCAGGCCACGCCTCGAAGTCATCCGTGAAGATCTTCTTCCCTGTCCAGGCGATGGACCATGCCTGAGCGAAGTAGACCAGCTTCTGCAGCTTCTTGGAGTCGTACCGAGGAAGCTTGAGCGTGTCCTCGATGTAGCTCGCCACTGTCAGTACGTTCGTCATCTCGACACCTCCTAGCCTTGGTTCTCCACTGTGTGTCCACAACTTACCCACAGTTGGCGGCGTGTTATCCACAGCCGGTCCCGTCATCATACGGACAAGGGCTAGGCAAACCTATGCAGGAACCCTACAAATGGGGTCACTTGGGTCCTTCGAGTAGCGAACGGCGTCGCGCCACAGCCAAGCGCAATCCGATGCCTGCCCGAACCCCCACTCGACGAGTACGGCGCGTTCCGTGTACGCGATCGCCCGTGCCTCGACCTCGAGGATGCGGTCGGGGAACTGCACCCAGGCGAGGACCGGATCCGGTGCGTGCAGGTCAACCTCGACGCCGCCACGCGCCGCCTCGGGGAGCGAGTAGGCGGGTCCGAGCGTCCAGCGGTCGCGTCGTCTCCGTCCCACGGCGCGAAGGTACCGGCGAGGGCCGACAACCGCGTAGCTGGTCGGCTGCGGGTCGCGGCCACGCAGCTACGCGTCCCCGCGTCGGCCGGCGGCGCGGGCGTGCAGCTCGGCGACGAACCCGGGGTTCGGGGTCTCGAGTTCGTCCTCTGGAGCGTCCTGGATGAGTACCGGGATTCCGGCGCCAAGCATCACCTGTACCTGCGTGGTGGATCCGCTGAAGTCGTAGGTCGGCACGGTGACGACGTCGCTGTCTCGGGACTGGGCGAGCGCGGCGGCGTACTCGATCACCGCTTCCGCCACGTCGTCGCTGGCGATGATCGATGCGAGTCCGTAGACGATGTGCTTCATTGTGTTTCCCTGATCGCGTTGCCGTGGTTGCGCGGCTTCCCGAAGACGGTAGCCCTGTGTTCGGTCCACACCGGCTCAGGCCGCACAATGCGGACACCCGGTCAGACGTCAGTCCTTGCGTGGAGCGAGCTTGCGGATCGTCACGGCATCTCGCGGTACCCACGCGCGCTGCAACCGCCCCTGCCAGGCGATCTCGACGTACACGGCGATGTCGGACCGGGCGACGGCGAACGCCTTCACAGTGTCGAGGACGCCGATCTGGTCGAAGCGGAGCCGGTGCACGGTGACTGGCTGGGGCGGGTCGACGGGCGCCGGGGTGCCGATCTGGTCGAGGGGCAGGGACTCTGCGGCGTAGATCGGGACGTCCTGGTGCTCGGGTGGCGCCCACTTGTGCTCGGACATGGGTCGATGATCACTGCCACCGCCGACAGGGAACGGATACTCACCGATTTGCCTCGGAAACCGTTCCGCGTGCTGGTGCGGCTCGGCGCTCATAGGACCGTTCCATTTGATCAACAACCGGGGATATTGCTAAGTGGCAACTCACCCGTGATCGTATAGCCCGTGAACGGGGGTTGCGGGTTCGAGTCCCGCTGCCGGCCCCGATGCGAAGGCCCCGGGCGAGCGATCGCCCGGGGCCTTCGGCGCACGGAACACGGATCAGGGGCGTTCCCAGCGCTCGACTCGGTAACCAGCCGGTCGTGCAGTGATGGTGACACTTCACCCACGCGCTGTCCAGGCTCCCGCGGAACCTCGCGGAAAGCCGCAGAAGCCGGACAGCGGACCCTCAGCGACCGCCGGTGATCCGGCGCTCCCGCTGTGCGACACCGGCGGTGCCGTACGGGTAGTCGTCGATGCGCGGTGCGCTGACGTCGGTCAGGGTCTGCAGCTCGTCGTCGGTCAGCACCAGGTCCGCCGCGCCGAGGTTGTCCTCGAGCTGCGACAGCGTCCGGACGCCGAGGATGACACTCGTGACGGCCGGCCGCGCGAGGAGCCAGGCGAGGGCGACCTGCGACCGCGAGGCGCCGTGGGCGTCGGCGATGCCGGACACGGCGTCGAGCACGGCCCAGGTCCGCTCGTCGTTGTTCCGGGCCTCCCAGGCCTCCATGCCGCGCTGCGGGTTCTCCCCGAGGCGGGTGGCACCGGTGGGCGCTTCGTCGCGCTGGTACTTGCCGGACAGCCACCCGCCGGCGAGGGGCGACCAGGGCAGCAGACCGATCCCGGCGTCGAGGCACGCGGGGACGATCTCGTGCTCGATGTCGCGGACGAGCAGGTTGTACTGCGGCTGGAGCGTGACCGGCGGCGCCCAGTGGTGCGCCTTCGCCTCGTACACGGCCTTCGTGATCTGGTAGCCGAGGTAGTTCGAGAAGCCGTACGAGCCGATCTTCCCCGCGGACACGGCGTCGTCGAGGAAGCGCAGGGTCTCCTCGATCGGGGTGAGGGCGTCCCACGCGTGCATCTGGTACAGGTCGATGTGGTCGACGCCGAGCCGTTCGAGCGAGGCGTCGAGGGCCACCCGGAGGTGTCGGCGGGAGAGCCCGAGGTCGTTCGGGCCGTCGCCCTGCGGGAACCGTCCCTTCGTCGCGATGACGACCTGTGCGGCCTCGGTCGGGTGGGCGGCGAGCCAGCGGCCGATGATCCGCTCCGACTCGTTGCCGGAGTACACGTCGGCGGTGTCGACGAGCGTGCCGCCGGCGGCCACGAAGGCGTCGAGGATGGCGTGGGAGGTGGGTTCGTCGGCTTCGCTGCCGAACGTCATGGTGCCGAGGGTCAGCGTCGACACCGATGTCCCGCTGTTGCCGAGGAGTCTGTAGTCCATGGCCGGGACGGTACGCGCGGCGGTCCGGGACAGCGAGGACCTGCGAGTACCCCTCAGCGCGCGCTGGACAGGAAGGCGATCGCGGCGTCCCGGAACGCCCGCGACGTCGGCGCGTTGAAGTGGTTCCGGCCGGGGATCTCGAAGAAGGACGCGTCCGGAGCCGCCGCCGCCAGCCGGACGGCGCTGTCCTTGATGCCGTCCTCGCTCCCCGCCGCCATGAGGATCGGCTGCGCGGGCGCGTTGTCGGGCGTCGGCTCGATGCTGTCCCGCATCCCCTCGACCATGGCCACGAGCGCGGCGAGGTCGTTCCCCTCGACGTTCCCCGCCATCGTGAGGTACCCGTTCGTCACGCGGTCCTCGATCGGGGTGCCGTCGGCGAGGTACGCCTTCGCCTCGTCGACGCGGACGCGGCGCATCGGGTCGGCGTCGGGGATGCCGCCGAAGACCGCGCGCGTGATCCGGTCGGGCAGCCGCTCGGCGGTGTGCCACCCCACCCGGGCGCCGAGCGAGTACCCGAGGTACGCGACGTCGTCGAGCAGGTACGTGTCGATCACCGCCGTGACGTCGGCCACGAGCAGGTCCATCGAGTACGCGGCGGGCTCGTGCGGCTTCGAGCTCGCCCCGTGTCCGCGCTGGTCGAGCGCGACGACGCGGTAGCCGGCACGCACGAGGTCCCTCGTCCACCCGGAGGCGTGCCAGTTGAGGAGCGCTCCGGAGGCGAACCCGTGCACGGCGACGACGGCCGGTGCCTCGGGATCGCCGAAGTCGTAGGTGGCGATCTTCATGCCGTCGGGGGACATCACGGCACGGGGTCGGGGCGCTTCGGGGACGAGTGACATGTCCCCTCCAGGGTATCCGGGCAGGGTGGCCGACATGGACGGCTACGGCGGCGATCAGATCCGGGCGGCGGAACGGCCCCACCTCGAGGCGGGCGAACCCCTCATGCAGCGTGCGGCGGACGGCTTGGCGGCGATCGTCGGAGGACTGCTCGACGACCCGGCGGTGCGGCCGGGGGACGGACCGGGGTCGGTCCTAGTGCTGGCGGGCAGCGGCGACAACGGTGGGGACGCGCTGTTCGCCGGGGCACGCCTGGCGGCGGACGGGAGGCGCGTCACGGTGCTGCGCGTCGGCTCCCGTGTGCACGAGGCGGGCATGGCAGCGGCGCTGGCTGCCGGGGTGCGCCTCCTGGACAGCCCGAGGGACGCCGGATCGGACGCCGACGCCGCGGGTGCCGCGGGGGCCGCTGACATCCTGCAGGCTGCGCTGCCCGACGACGGCTCCCGGTGGGCGTCCGTCGCCACGGAGGCCGCGCTCGAGGCGGACCTGGTGCTCGACGGGATCCTCGGCATCGGCGTGCGGGGCCCGGCTGCCCTCCGTTCCCCGGCCCGCGAGGTCGTGGACGCGATCCGGGAGCTCGCCCGCGACCAGCGCGCCCCGTTCGTCGTCGCGGTCGACGTCCCGAGCGGTATCGACGTGGACACCGGCGGCGTGGCGGACGAGCACGTGCTGCACGCGGACGTCACGGTCACCTTCGGCGGGGTGAAGGCCGGCTTGCTGACCGGACCGGCCGCGACGCTCGCCGGCCGGATCGAGCTGGTCGACGTCGGGATCGGCGCGGACCTCGCGGCGATGGAGCCGCTGGTCCGCACCTGAGCCCGCCCGACGGTCAGACCGCGCCGGCGTCCACCCCGTGCTCGACGTCGCCGCGCGCCTCGAGCCAGGTGTCCACGAAGTGGCGGTAGTTCGCCGCGATGAGTCCCTCGGCCGACTCGGTGTCGAGGTGTTCGCGCACGACGTCCTCGAGCGGTTCCTCCCAGTTGCTCCGGCCGATCGCGAACCCGACGAACCCGTCGACCGGTGCCGCGGTGCGGAGCCAGTGGTCGAGTTGCTCCTGCGGGGCGTCACGGCCGAGGACGATGCACCGCACGGTGTCCCGGCCGCCACGACGGACCGCGGCGACGACCCGCTCGGCGTCCGCCCGCTCGTCGAGGCCCTCGAGCTTCCACACGTCCGCCTCGACGCCGTGGTCCTGCAGGTACTCGATCACCTCGACGACGAGCGCCGGGCGGAGGTCGCGGTCGTAGTCCTCGACGCGGGCCCGCTGTTCGTCGGTCGCGGGGACGAGCAGTTCGACGAGGAAGGGCCGCCCGGCGTCGTGCAGCGCGGAGGCCACCTCCGCCAGGTCGGACGCCTGCTGCGCACGGCGTGCTGCGTCGAAGTCCGGGTTGTCGCGCACGAGGACCTTCACCCAGTCCGGATCGAACGCGTCGACGTGTGCCATCCAGTGGTCGCCGTACTCGAGCTCGAACCACTCGCGTCCCGACCGTTCGACGGGCATCGCGAGCTGGAGCCCGGCGTCCTTGACGAGCCGGGCGACGTCGGCGCCGTAGCGCTCGTCGACGAGGACGCCGGTGCGCTCCCGGGACGCCCCGGCGGCCAGGGCGGTGAGGACGCCCCGGTAGACGAGTCGCTTGCCGGCGCGGACCCGCTCCGCCTCGGACTCGTCGATCGGCTCACCGCCCGACTCGTCGTACGTGTGCTCGAGGAGCGACGAGCGCTGGTCCATCGCGAAGAGGAAGAGGGGGTGCTGTTCATCGAGGGCGACCATGTGCACCATGGTGCTCCCGCCACCCGTACGTTCGAGGCATGACGTTCAACGAGGACTCACAGCTCACGGGCGGGAAGGTCAAGCGACGGGGTCGGACGGCCGCGGTGGCCGGCGGGGGCGTCGTCGGCGTCGGTGCGATCGTCGTCCTGCTGCTCACCGTGCTGACCGGCGGCGACCTCGACCTCGGTGCGCTGCTCGGCGGCGGCGGGACGACGCAGATCCAGCAGCAGGGCGAGACGGTCGACCCGGCCTCGGAGTGCCGGACCGGTCGGGACGCCAACCTGAAGGTGGAGTGTCGGATGGAGGGGGCGGCCGAGTCGCTCGACGGCTACTGGAGCGCCGAGTCCCGGAAGCTCGGGATCGCGTACACCTCGCCGGACTTCTCCCTGTTCGACGGGACGACGGACACCTCGTGCGGGACCGCCTCGGCGTCGACGGGGCCGTTCTACTGCCCGCCCGACCGTGCCGTGTACCTCGACACGGCCTTCTACGACGACCTGCGGTCCCGCTACGGGTCCTCGGGCGGCCCCCTCGCGCAGATGTACGTCGTCGCGCACGAGTGGGGGCACCACGTGCAGCAGCTCCAGGGCACGTTCGCCGGGACCGACCGGTCGGGCACCGGCGCCGCGTCCGGCAGCGTCCGCGTCGAGCTGCAGGCCGACTGCTACGCGGGGGCGTGGGTCGGCGACGCGGCGAACACCCGCGACGCGAACGGGAAGACGTTCCTCGAGCCGATCACCCGCGCGGAGATCGACGACGCGCTGTCCGCGGCGAGCGCGGTCGGCGACGACAGCATCCAGCAACGGTCGAGCGGACACGTCGACCCGGACTCGTTCACGCACGGCACGAGCCGGCAACGGCAGGACTGGTTCCTGCGCGGCTACCAGCGGGGTGCGACCGGGTGCGACACGTTCAGCGTCCCGGGGTCGTCCCTGTAGGAGGGACCGGCAGGACGGTCCCGCCCGATCGGTCTGACGGGGCCGCCCGGTCAGTCCGACGGGGTCGCGCTCGGCGTGGACGTGCGCCCCGGGGTCGCGCTCGGGGTCGGCGTGCCCGCGGTCGCGCCGGCCGCCGTCACCACGAAGGTGCGGAAGTCGTCGTTCGTGATCGGCGACGTCAGCTCGTAGTGCTGGCCGTTGACGAGCACGAGCGGGGTCCCCGGGAAGGTCGTGAGGGTGGAGCCGGGGATGTCCCCGCCGGACACCGCCGAGGTCCGCTCGTCGACCCACTTGGCGTAGGTCTGGTCCTCGATGCACTTCGCGATCGTCGACCGCTTCCGCAGCCCGTCCACACCCGTGACGACCTTGATCAGCTGGGCGTCGGTGAGGCCGGCGGTGTTCTCGTCCGGCTGCTTCGCGAACAGCGCCTGGTTCACGGCGAAGAACTGGTCCGGGGAGTTGTCCGCGACGCACGCCGCCGCGTTCGCCGCACGGAGCGAGTACTTCGTGCCCTGCGACCGGTTCGACAGGATCGCGACCGGGTGGATGTCCACCGTGGCGGCCCCGGAGTCGACGAGGCTCTCGATGTACTCGCCGTTCGCCGCCTCGAACTGGCCGCACACCGGGCAGAGGTAGTCGACGTACATCGTGATGCGCACGGCACCGGACGCGTCGGTCGCGGTCGGCTCGGGCTTCGCGGAGGCAGCCGTCTCCGCCTTGAGGCCCTGACCGATCGTGATGCCGCCCTGCGACATGTTCGACGGGCCCGGGCCGGCGGGCTGCACGGAGTCGACGAGGACGAGCGTCACGATCGTCGCCACCGCCAACAGCACGACGCCGAGACCGATCTGCAGGCCGAGCCGGACGCCGCGCTGGCGTCGCTTCTGCTGGGCACGGGCACGCTGTGCGCGCTGTCGTGCTGCTTCGCGTCGTTCGTTCCGCGCGGCGCGGGCGTCACCCTCGGGGCGGTTGGTCATGCGTCGTTGGTCCTCACTCGGTCGTCGTCCGCACGGCCTCCCCCGCACGGCGGACGGACCCGGCGATTGTAGTAGGCCCCTCCGGGAACCACCCAACCAGGTGTGAGGACTGGCGGACCCGACGCAGATCGTGTTGTATGAACCCGATGGTCGACGGCGACCATCCGGGGCCCCAACGGGCAACCGCTTCACTCGGATCGTCCGGCACGTACCTGCCGGTGAAGGAAGGATCGAACGCTCATGGCGTCCGTCACCTATGACAAGGCAACCCGTCTCTACCCCGGAGGCACCCGCCCCGCGGTCGACTCCCTCGACCTGGACGTCGCCGACGGCGAGTTCCTCGTCCTCGTCGGCCCCTCGGGTTGCGGCAAGTCGACCTCGCTGCGCATGCTCGCCGGCCTCGAAGAGGTCAACTCGGGCGCGATCCGCATCGGCGACCGCGACGTCACCGACGTCCCGCCGAAGGACCGCGACATCGCGATGGTGTTCCAGAACTACGCGCTGTACCCGCACATGACCGTCGCCGAGAACATGGGCTTCGCGCTCAAGATCGCCGGCGTCGGCAAGGAAGAGCGCGCCACCCGCGTGCAGGAAGCCGCCAAGCTCCTCGACCTCGAGCAGTACCTCGGCCGCAAGCCGAAGGCGCTCTCCGGTGGTCAGCGTCAGCGTGTCGCGATGGGCCGCGCGATCGTCCGTCAGCCGCAGGTGTTCCTCATGGACGAGCCGCTGTCGAACCTCGACGCCAAGCTCCGCGTCCAGACCCGCACCCAGATCGCCTCGCTGCAGCGTCGTCTCGGGGTCACCACGGTCTACGTCACGCACGACCAGACCGAAGCGCTCACCATGGGCGACCGCATCGCCGTGCTCAAGGACGGCATCCTGCAGCAGGTCGGCTCGCCGCGCGACCTGTACGAGAAGCCGAACAACGTGTTCGTCGCGGGCTTCATCGGTTCGCCGGCGATGAACCTGCTCCCGGCCGACGTGGTCGAGGGCGGCATCAAGTTCGGCTCGCTCAACCACCCGATCGACCGCGACACGCTCTCCAACGCGCGCGCCGGGCAGATCACGGTCGGCATCCGCCCCGAGGACGTCATCGTCGCCCAGTCGGGCGAGGGCCTGCCCGTCACGGTCGACGTCGTCGAGGAGCTCGGCGCCGACGGCTACCTCTACGGTCACGCCGACGTCAACGGCTCGCGCGTCGACATCGTCGCCCGCGTCGACGGCCGTCAGCACCCGTCGATCGGTGACACGATCGTCGTCACGCCGAAGCAGGGCCACGTGCACGCCTTCGACACCGAGTCGGGCGACCGCCTCGACGACAAGGCCGTCGTCAGCGCGTAACGCGACAGCACGGATACTGGAGGCGCGGTGCCCGCTGNCACCGCGCCTCCCGTCTGTCCGCCCCACGCACGCACCCGGCCCGTCCGCGCACCGAAGGAACCCACCGTGCCCGACTCGATGTCCATCACCGCCGCCACCGTCGACCCCGGTCTGCTCGACCTGCCGTGGGACCTCCCCCTCGCCGACTGGCCGGACAGCACGATCGTCGCGCTCCCGAAGGGCATCTCACGGCACCTCGTGCGCTTCGTGCAGCTCGGCGGGTACGTCGTCGCCGTGAAGGAGACCGGCGAGGAGGTGGCGCGCGCCGAGTACGAGATGCTCCGCACCCTGCAGCGCATGGACGTGCCGTGCGTCGACCCCGTCGCCGTGATCACGAACCGGGTGAGCGCCGACGGCGAGCAGCTGCACCCCGTCCTCGTCACCCGGCACCTGCGCTTCTCGCTGCCGTACCGCGCGCTGTACTCGCAGACCCTGCGGCCCGAGACGGCGACGCGACTGGTCGACGCCCTGGCCCTCCTGCTCGTGCGGCTGCACATCATCGGGTTCTACTGGGGCGACGTGTCGCTCTCGAACACGCTGTTCCGCCGCGACGCCGGGGCGTTCGCCGCCTACCTCGTCGACGCCGAGACCGGGAAGCTCTACCCCGGCGGTCTGTCGAACGGGCAGCGCGAGAACGACCTCGAGGTCGCCCGCGTGAACATCGCCGGCGAGCTCCTCGACCTCGAGGCAGGCGGTCGGCTCGACGAGAACGCGGACCCGGTCGACGTGTCGAACCGGATCGTCGCGCAGTACCGCACGCTGTGGAAGGAGCTCACCGGCACCGAGCAGTTCGACGTCAAGGAGCGCTGGCGCATCAACGACCGCGTCGAACGGCTCAACGCGCTCGGGTTCGACATCGAGGAGCTCTCCATCCACACGACCGAGGGTGGTTCGCAGGTGCGGATCCAGCCGAAGGTCGTGGACGCCGGACACCACCAGCGGCGACTGCTCCGCCTGACCGGGCTCGACGCCGGGGAGAACCAGGCACGGCGGCTCCTCAACGACCTCGACTCGTACCGGGCGCGCAACGGCCGCGACCAGCTCGACGAGGAGATGGTCGCGCACGAGTGGGTCTCGAAGGTGTTCGAGCCGGTGATCCGATCGATCCCGCGCGAGCTCCGCGGGCGACTCGAACCGGCCGAGGTGTTCCACGAGCTGCTCGAGCACCGCTGGTTCATGTCCCAGGAAGAGGAGCGGGCCGTCTCCCTGCCGGAGGCCACGACCGCGTACATCAACGACGTGCTCCGGCACCGTCGCGACGAGCGGCTGCTCATCAACCCGCCGACGTCGTCGATGACGCTGCCGATCCCGACGGTGTCCTCCGAGGACGGAGCGGACGCGGAGGACGAGGACGCCGACGTCGACGACTGGCGCGCCGGCGTCTGACGCCCGGCGGCGGTTTCCGCCCCCTCGGCGACCGACGCACGGCGCGTCGTGCCCATTCGCGCCTCCTGTGCGAGCGACCTACGCTGCGCGACGGCGCCGGGCGACCTCCCACAGGGTGACGCTCGCCGCGATGCCCGCGTTGAGGGACTCGGTCGCGCTCGAGATCGGGATCGACACGACGGCGTCGCACGTCTCGGTGACCAGACGCGACAGGCCCTTGCCCTCCGACCCGACGACGATCACGATCGGGCGGTCGGCGAGCTCCAGCTGGTCGAGCTGCACGTCGCCGTCACCGGCGAGCCCGAGGACGAAGAGTCCCATCGACTTGAGCGACTTCAGCGTCTGCGTGAGGTTGGGTGCCATCGCGACGGGCGTCCGGGCGGCGGCACCGGCCGACGTCTTCCAGGCGCTGGCGGTCACCCCGACGGAACGGCGCTGCGGCACGATGACGCCGTGGCCGCCGAACGCAGCGGTCGAACGGATGATCGCACCGAGGTTGCGCGGGTCGGTGATGCCGTCGAGGGCGACGACCAACGGGACCTCGTCCTTCGCGAAGGCACGCTCGACGATGTCCTCGGCGACGGCGTACTCGTAGGCCGGCACCTTGAGCGCGACACCCTGATGCACGCTGTCGTGGCCGGTGATGCGGTCCAGCTCCGGCCGCATGATCTCCATGATCGGCACGCCGCGGTGGTTGGCGAGCGCGAGGATCTCCTTGACACGGTCGTCGACCTCGATGCGGGCGGCGACGTACAGCGTCGTCGACGGGGTCTTCGTGCGGAGGGCCTCGAGCACGGAGTTGCGTCCGGTGACCAGCTCGGAGTCGTCGGACTTCCGCTGCGGCGGCCGGCGGGTGCGCTGCTGCGGCGCGCTCGACGCACCGTGACGGCCGCGGGCTGCCTCGAGGCGCTCCTTCGCGGCCTTGCGCTTCCCGGCCGGGTGGTACGGACGGTCCTCGGCCTTCGGGGTCGGCTTGCGGCCCTCGAGCGCCTGCGCGCCCTGGCCGCCCGAGCCGACCTGCTTGTTGCCCTTGCGGCCGGAGCGGACGGCGCCCGGCCGACCCTTCTTGCTCCCCGAGACGTTCTTCATTGCTCTCTCCTGTCCGGCACTGCCGTTGTCAGGCGATGCTCCAGCGTGTACCTGCTGCGGTGTCTTCGATCGTGATGCCCGCGGCTGCGAGGTCGTCCCGCACGCGGTCGGCCGTGGCGAAGTCGCGCGCCGCCCTGGCGTCGGCGCGTTCCTGGACGAGGCGTTCGACGAGGGCTGCGAGCGGTGCGGCCGACGCGTCGTGGCCACCGCCGGACCAGTGGGCGGCCCGCGGGTCGATGCCGAGCACCTCCACCATCGCGGCCACCTGATGGTACGCGGTTCCGAGCGCTTCCGCATCGTCGGCGTCCAGGGCGGCGTTCCCCGCGCGCACCGTCTCGTGCAGCACGGCGAGCGCCTGGGGCACCGCGAGGTCGTCGTCCATGGCCGCCGCGAACGCCTCGGGCACGGACGGGGCGTCGGCGAGGTGCACGCCCTCGAGTCGCGGTTCGGCGCGTTCGAGGAACCCGGCGATGCGGTCGTACGCGGCCTCCGCCTCGGCCAGGGAGCCCTCGTGGTGGTCGATCGACGATCGGTAGTGCGCGGCGCCGAGGAAGTAGCGGACCACCGCCGGTCGCGCCGACGCGAGGAAGTCCGCGGCGAAGATCGAGTTGCCGAGCGACTTCGACATCTTCTGGCCCTCGACCGTCACGAGGCCGTTGTGCAGCCAGTACGAGGCGAACGGGTCCCCCGCCGCCGTCGACTGCGCGAGTTCGTTCTCGTGGTGCGGGAAGCGGAGGTCGAGCCCGCCGCCGTGGATGTCGAACGCCGGGCCGAGGTAGCGCCGTGACATCGCCGAGCACTCGATGTGCCAGCCCGGACGCCCCGGACCCCAGGGCGACTCCCAGTTCGCGGTCGGCGGCTCGTCCGGCTTCGCCCCCTTCCAGAGCGCGAAGTCACGCGGGTCGCGCTTGCCGCGGGGGTCCGCGTCGGCGGCCTCGACCATGTCCTCGCGCCGCTGACGGGTGAGCGCGCCGTACGACTCCCAGCTGCCGGTGTCGAAGTAGACGTCGCCCGAGCCGTCCGCCGCCACGTACGCGTGGCCGCGGTCGATCAGTCGGGCGATGATCTCGTGCATCTGCGGGACGCTCGCGGTCGCCCGCGGTTCGTACGTCGGCGGCAGGATCCCGAGGGCGTTGTAGGCGGCCGTGAACTCGAGCTCCACGCGGTAGGCGCGTGCGAACCACGGTTCGTCGGTGGCGGCGGCGAGGTCGAGCACCTTGTCGTCGATGTCGGTGACGTTCCGCACCAGCGTCACACGGAGGCCGCGGTACGTCAGCCAGCGGCGCCAGATGTCGTACACCAGCGCCGACCGCAGGTGTCCGATGTGCGGCGAGGACTGCACGGTCGGACCGCACACGTAGATGCTCACCTGCCCGTCGACCAGCGGGACGAGGTCGACGACGGCTGCGGCGCGGGAGTCGTACAGGCGAACGGTCACGGTGCAACCCTAATCGGCGGGGGCGTGCCGTTTCGGGAGGCGCGGGTCGGCCGGACGGTTCAGGAGGCGCGGGCCGGCCCGGACGGACCGGCACCGGTGACGAGGGCGGTCGCGATCGCGGTGAGCCCCTCGCCGCGTCCGGTGAACCCGAGTCCGTCGGTGGTCGTGCCCGACACGGCGACCGGTGCCCCGACCGCCGCCGCCAGGGCGTCCTGCATCTCGTCCCGCCGGGCACCGATTCGCGGGCGGTTGCCGACGACCTGGACGGTCACGGACACCGGCACGAGACCGACCGCGGCGAGCGCCGCGACCGCGCCGCGGATGAAGACGTCGCCCGCGGCACCGGCGTACGCGGGGTCCGAGGTGCCGAACCGTCCCCCGATGTCGCCGAGCGCTCCTGCCGAGAGCAGGGCGTCGCAGACCGCGTGCGCGACCGCGTCGCCGTCGCTGTGACCGGAGAGGCCGGGTTCGCCCGGGAAGTCCAGCAGCCCCACCCGGCACGGGGCGTCCTGGTCGAACGCGTGGACGTCCACCCCGAGACCGACGCGGACCGCGGTCGGCGCGGGGGCGTCGGCGCGGACGATGGACTCCGCCCGGCGGAGGTCCCACGCGGTGGTGATCTTGAACGCGTCGGCGTCACCGGGGACCGAGCGCACCGTGCCGCCCGCTGCCTGGAACACCCCCGCGTCGTCGGTCTCGGCCCGCTCGGACACGGCGTACGCCTGCCGGAGCGCGGCGAGCGGGAAGCCCTGCGGCGTCTGCACCCCGACGAGCGCCGCACGGTCGACGGTCTCGACGACGACGTCACCGTCCACCCGCTTCACCGTGTCGGTGACCGGCAGCGCGGGGACGACACCGGCCCCCGTCGCCTCGACCGTGTCCGCGACGAGCGAGAACTGCGACGCGGGGGTCAGACACCGCGCTGCGTCGTGGACCAGCACCGTGGTGACGGAGTCCGGCAGCACGGCCAGGCCGGCCTCGACCGAGGCGTGGCGATCCGCGCCTCCCGGGACGACGGCGGTGTACGCGACCGCAGCGCCCGCGACCGAGGCGACCAGCGAGCGGCACGCGTCGAGGTGTGACGCGGGCGCCACCACCACGACGAGCACCGGCGCGGGCAGTGTGAAGAGCGGCGCGAGTGCGCGTTCGAGCATGAGCGACCCCGCGACGGGCACGAACGCCTTCGCCGTGCCGAGGCCGAGCCGGGTGCCGGAACCGGCCGCGACGACGACGACCGCACGGTCCACCCCGGAGGGGAACCGTGCGGTCGTCGTGTCGTGCGGTGCTGTCGCGCTCAGTGGTTCGACGCGGTCAGGAGGCGAGGACCTCGTCGAGGACGGTCGATGCCTGGTCCTCGTCGGTCTTCTCGGCCAGTGCCAGCTCGGAGATGAGGATCTGCCGCGCCTTGGCGAGCATCCGCTTCTCTCCGGCGGACAGGCCGCGGTCCTGGTCGCGACGCCAGAGGTCACGGACGACCTCGGACACCTTGATGACGTCACCGGAAGCGAGCTTCTCGAGGTTCGCCTTGTACCGGCGCGACCAGTTCGTGGGCTCCTCGGTGAACGGGGCACGCAGGACCTCGAACACCTTGTCGAGGCCTTCCTTGCCGATCACGTCGCGGACACCGACCAGGTCGACGTTGTCCGCCGGCACCTCGATCGTCAGGTCCCCCTGGGTGACCCGCAGCTTCAGGTAGACCTTTTCCTCACCCTTGATGACGCGCGTCTTGACTTCAGAGATGGTTGCCGCCCCGTGGTGGGGGTAGACGACGGTCTCGCCGACCTCGAATTGCATGTATCAGGCTCCGTTCCGAGACACCCAGTTTACCACAAGCAATTTTCGGGTAAGGGGCACCTAACCATTCGCACACCCGCTCGATCGGTAGGATGGTGTCGGACCGTCCGGTCCACATCGTGATCTTCCGGAGGAATCTCTTGCGAGCTCGGGTACTCGTGTCCGTCGCCGTTGCGGCAACCATCGCGCTCGGCGCCACCGGCTGCGAGTTCATGTCGCCCGCACAGACGACGGAGATCAAGCAGATCACCGACGGCGTCAACGTGTCGACGGGCAAGGTCGACGTCCGCAACGCCCTGCTCATCGCCGACGACTCCGAGGGTGCACGGTTCATCGGCACCATCGTGAACAACGCGGACAAGGGCGACATCACCCTCTCGATCGAGGTCGGCGGGGACACCCAGACCGTCACGGTCCCGGCGAACACGCACGTCGACCTCGGGGCGGCTGCGGCGCCGAGCGCCCAGGCCACGTCGCCCACCGAAGAGGGGCAGACCACGCAGGGCACGAAGGCCGGCCGGACGCAGGACGTCGTGTTCGACGGTGCGGACACCAAGCCCGGATCCCTCGTCAAGGTCTACTTCTCGTACTCCGGCGCCGAGGGTGTCTCCGCCAGCGTGCCGGTGCTCACCAGCGCGCAGGAGGAGTACGCGACCCTCGCCCCGACGCCCACCCCGTCCGGCACCGCCACCTCCCCGTCGGAGGACGGCACGAAGCCGACCGGCGACGCGACCGCTCCCGGTACGCAGCCCGGTGACTCGCAGACCGATTCGTCCAGCGGCGACGCCGGCACGAACGGCTAGTCAGCACACACGCATCGCACCGGAGGCCCGGTGCCGGTCCACGCGGCCGGCACCGGGCCTCCGGTGCGTCACGCCCGGGTCAGCCCTCGATGCGGTAGCCGAGCCCCCGGACGGTCACGAGGATCTCCGGCGCGCTCGGCACGCGCTCGATCTTCGAGCGGATGCGCTTGATGTGCACGTCGAGGGTCTTCGTGTCGCCGAAGTAGTCGGAGCCCCAGACCCGGTCGATGAGCTGCCCGCGGGTGAGCACGCGCCCCGCGTTCCGGAGGAGCAGCTCGAGCAGCTCGAACTCCTTGAGCGGCATCGGCGTCTCCGAACCGTCGACGGACACGGTGTGCCGCTCGACGTCCATCCGGATGCCGCCGACCTGCAGGATGCCGCTGTCCGCGGGGTCGTCCTCGGTGCGGCGACGGAGCACGGCACGGATCCGGGCGAGGAGCTCCCGCGTCGAGTACGGCTTCGTCACGTAGTCGTCGGCGCCGAGCTCGAGCCCCACGACGATGTCCACCTCGGAGTCCTTCGCGGTGAGCATGATGATCGGGATGTTCGACCGCGTGCGGATCTGTCGGCACACCTCCGTGCCGGACAGCCCCGGGAGCATCAGGTCGAGCAGCACCAGGTCCGGGTTCTCCGCGTCGAACTTCGACAGGGCGGTCACGCCGTCCGCAGCGACGGAGGTCTCGTACCCCTCGCGCTGCAGCAGGAACTCCAGGGGCTCGCTCAGGGCCGGCTCGTCGTCGACGATGAGGATCTTGGTCACGATTGCTGCTCTTCCAGTTGCTCTTCGAGTGCTGTGGTCAGTTCCGGGTCCGCCTCGGGGAGACGGATGGTGAAGGTCGAACCCTTGCCGGGCTGCGACCAGACGCGCACGTCACCGCCGTGGTTGCCGACGACGTGCTTCACGATCGCGAGACCGAGGCCGGTGCCCCCGGTCGCGCGGGAGCGTGCGGGGTCGACGCGGTAGAACCGTTCGAACACGCGGTCGAGGTCGGCCTCGGGGATGCCGACGCCCTGGTCCGTCACCGCGATCTCGACGAACCCCTTGGCGGACCGGACGCCCACCCCGACGCGGGTGTGGTCCGGGGAGTACTTCACCGCGTTCGCGATGAGGTTCGACACCGCGATCTGCAGGAGCCCGGGGTCCCCCATCACCTTCAGCTTCGACTTCTTCGCCCGGACGATCTCGATGTCCCGTGCCCGTGCCACGATCTCGTTCGCGTCGACGGCGGCCTGCACGATGCGGTCGATCGAGGTCTCCTCGCTGTTCTCCAGCGCGTCGACGGACTGCAGCCGCGAGAGCTCGATGATGTCCTTCGTCAGGGCTGCCAGCCGTTCCGACTCGGTGACGAGCTGCGCGGCGAACTTCCGGACGTGCTGCGGTTCGTCCGCGGCCGCGACGAGGGTCTCGGACAGCAGGCCGATCGCGCCGATCGGGGTCTTCAGCTCGTGGGAGATGTTCGCGACGAAGTCACGCCTGACCTCGTCGATCCGCCGGCTCTCGGTGAGGTCGTCCGCCGTCAGGAGCACGTAGCGGTTGCCGAGCTGCGCGGCGCGGAAGCTGAGGTAGCCGACCAGCTCACCCCTGCGGCCACGCGGCAGCTCGAGGTCCTCCGACCCCATCTCGCCGCTCCGGCGGACCCGGTCGACGAGGGCGACGAGTTCCTGGTGCACGAGCTTCCGTCGGACGACCAGCCCGACCGTCAGCGCCTGCGGCGACGCGGCGACCACCGTGTTCGAGGGGTCGACGACCACGGCGGGGTTGTGCATCGTGGCGATGACCGCGGCGACGCCGTCCGGGAGCGTCCGTTCCGCCACGTCTGCTGCCCGAGCCGTGCGCTCGGCGGTGATGATCAGCACCACGACGCCCGCGCCGAAGACCCCGCCGAGGAGCATCGACAGTGGCACGAGCCACGCGTTGTCCATGCCGTCAGTGTAGGGATGGTCACGCGGGGTTCGGGCCCTGTTCACCCCTCTCCGGGGCAGGAGCGGCACCGGATCGCGAAGCGTTCAACCGCACGTCACCGTTCGTTCACCTGGGCTGACGACACTCGTCCGGTACGCATCAGAGAGGCACATCCCCCATGCGCGAAGTCTTCCAGCAGGAACTCCAGGACGTCCAGGAGCGACTCACCGAGATCGCCGGGCTCGTCGAGTCGGCGATCACCCGCGCCACCCAGGCGTTCAGCGAGTCCGACGTCGCCCTCGCCGAGGAGGTGATCGCCGACGACGCCAAGATCGACGAAGCGGCGAACAGCCTCGACGAGATCGCGATCGACATCCTCGCGCGCCAGGCCCCGGTGGCCCGTGACCTCCGCGTCGTCGTCACCGCCCTGCGCGTCAGCTCCTCGCTCGAGCGCATGGGCGACATGGCGGAGCACATCGCCCAGCTCGCCCGCCAGCGCTTCCCCGAGAAGGTCGTGCCGAAGGGCCTGCGCGGCACCTTCAAGCAGATGGGTGCGCACGACGTCGCGATGGCGCAGAAGCTCACGCGCCTCATCGCCACCGAGGACATCGCGCTCTCGGCCGAGATCCGCGACGAGGACGACGCCGTCGACGAGCTGCACGCGAGCGTCTTCGACTTCGTGCTCGGGGAGACCTGGAAGGGCAACCCGATCGACACCGTCGACGCGACCCTCGCCTCGCGCTACCACGAGCGGTTCGCCGACCACGCGGTGTCGATCGCCAAGAAGGTGGAGTACCTGGCGACGGGCGACTGGACCGGCGCCTCCGCGGCGACCGCGACGGTCTGACCCCGGCCCTCGCTTCTGCGAGGATCGTGCCATGGCCCAGGTCGCGATCATCGTCAACGGCATGCCCGGTTCCGGCAAGAGCACCATCGGTGCCGCACTGGCCGAGGTGCTCGGGTGTCCGTTCCTGTCCAAGGACCGGATCAAGGAGCCGCTCGCCGACCTCGTCGGACCGATGATCGGATCCCGGCCGCTCGGCGCCATCGCGATGGACACCATGTGGTCGATGGCCCGGGCCGTCGACAACGGGGTCGTCCTCGACGCCGTCTGGCTGCCCGAGCGCGACCGCGACCTCCTGCAGGCGGGGCTCGCCTCCGCCGGGTCGCCGCGCGCCGTCGAGGTGTGGTGCCACGTCGACCGCGGCACGGCCGAGGAGCGGCTGCGCGACCGCTACGAACCCGGCACGCTGCCGGTGCGCCACGAGGTCCACGGCGACCTCGACGACGTCCTGACGTTCTGGGACGAGCACGGGACGTCGGCGGCGCCGGTCGGCCTGCACGGGGTCCCCGTGGTGCGGGTCGACACCACCGAGGCCTACGACGTCGGCGCCCTCGTACAGGAGATCGCCTCGCACTTCATGTGACGACGACGGCCGCAGCCCGAGGGACTGCGGCCGTCGTCGTGCGTGCGATCGCTACTTCTTGGCGCCCTGCGCGGCCACGGCGGCGGCACCCGCTGCGGCGGCCTCGGGGTCGAGGTAGTACGAGGGCTTCACCGGGCGGAAGTCGTCGTCGAGCTCGTACACCAGCGGGATGCCCGTCGGGATGTTCAGCCCCGCGATGTCGTCGTCCGAGATGCCGTCGAGGTGCTTCACGAGCGCCCGGAGCGAGTTGCCGTGCGCGGTCACGAGGACGGTCTTGCCGGCCGCGAGGTCCTTCGTGATGTCCGACTCCCAGTACGGCAGCAGCCGCTCGATCACGAGCTTGAGCGACTCCGTCCGGGGCAGCTGGTCCCCGAGGCCCGCGTACCGGCGGTCGCCCGCCTGGGACCACTCGGCGTCGTCGGCGATCGGGGGCGGCGGGACGTCGAACGAACGACGCCACTCCATGAACTGCTGCTCGCCGTACTGCTCGAGCGTCTGGGCCTTGTCCTTGCCCTGCAGGTCGCCGTAGTGGCGCTCGTTGAGCCGCCAGTCGCGCTTCACCGGGAGCCACGCGAGGTCGGCCTCGAGCAGGGCGATGTCCGCCGTCTGGATCGCACGGGTCAGCAGCGAGGTGTACAGGACGTCCGGGACGATGCCCGACTCGGCGATGAGTTCGCCGGCGCGCTTCGCCTCCTTCTCGCCCAGCTCGCTGAGCCGGACGTCGACCCAACCGGTGAACAGGTTCTTCTGGTTCCAGTCACTGTTGCCGTGACGGAGCAGGACGAGCGTGGAGGTCATGCCCCGATCCTACCGAGCGGGTGCACGCCCGTACCCTGGACGCATGCCCATCGGGAACGTCACACGCGGCACGACCGGGTACAACCGGCTCCGCCGTGTCGACCGGTGGATCGCGTCGCTGCCCGTCCTGCGTCGGACGGACGACCCGCTCGTGGCCGACGTCGGGTACGGCGCCCGTCCGACCACGACGCTCGAGCTCCGCGACCGGCTCGCCGCGGTCCGCCCGGACGTCGAGGTCACCGGCATCGAGATCGAACCCGCACGCGTGGCCCTCGCGAACGCCGGCACCCGCGACGGCGTGACCTTCCGGCTGGGCGGCTTCGAGACCCCGACGCCCGGTGGCCGACGGCCCGCCGTGATCCGCGCGTTCAACGTCCTGCGCCAGTACGACGAGTCCGAGGTCGTCGGCTCGTGGCGGATCATGCAGGACCGCCTGCAGCCCGGCGGCGCAGTCGTCGAGGGCACCTGCAACGAGGTGGGTCGGGTGGCGTCCTGGATCACCCTCGACGACGTCCGCCCGCTGACCTTCACGGTGTCGCTGCGGCTCGCGGGGCTCGACGTGCCGAGCGTGGTCGCCGAGCGGCTGCCGAAGGCGCTCATCCACCGGAACGTCCCGGGGGAGCGGGTGCACGCGTTCCTCCGTGACCTCGACCTCGCGTGGGCGGTCGCCGCGCCGCTCGGTACCTACGGTCCACGCCAGCGGTGGATCGCGACGGTGCGGGGCATGCGCGACCGGGGGTGGCCCGTGCTGCACGGGGTGACGCGCTGGCGGCTGGGCGAGCTCAGCGTGCCCTGGACCGCGGTCGAGCCCGCCTGAGCGGCCGCGGGACGCCCGAGACTCGGCGTGGCCGACACTCCTCGGGCTCCGGAGCGCGAGGACTGTCGCTCAGCCCGAGTCTCGCCCCGCGCGGCGCACGCGCCCGCGCAGCGCGCCCCCGCGGCGCACGCGCTCGCGCAGCGCCCGCGCGCCTGCGCGCACGCGCCGGCGCGCGCACCGCGCGTGGTCAGGAGCGGCGGACCGCTCCGAGCCGGGGCAGCCGCGGGACGTTCGCCGTCGCGCCGGCACCCGGGGGCACGATGACCTCCTGGGCGGCGGACACGACCACGTCGTCCGTGGCGAGCGTCAGCGTGGCGGCAGGGTCGAGGGAGCGCTTCACGACCGCGAGCCCGACCGGCCCGAGCTCGTGGTGCACCGCGGACGCGGTGAGGCGCCCGACCTCCTTGTCGCCGTCGTGCACGGGCGTCCCCGGCGCCGGCAGCACCCCGTCCGATCCGTCGAGGTGCAGCATGACGACGCGGCGCGGCGGGTGCCCGAGGTTGTGGACCTTCGCGACGGTCTCCTGTCCCCGGTAGCAGCCCTTCGACAGGTGCACGGCAGAGCGGAGCCAGTCGAGCTCGTGCGGGATCGTCCGGTCGTCGACGTCGGCCAGCGAGGGACGCCAAGCCGCGATCCGTAGCGCCTCGTACGCGAGCAGCCCGGCGACGGGCGCACCGGTCGCTGCCAGGGCAGCCGCGGCCTCCGGGGTGACCACGTCGATGCGGAGGGTCCAGTCGGAGCCGGGGTGCGCCTCCTGGACGGCGTAGCCCCACCCACCGGGCGTGACCGTCCCCCAGGGATCCACCCACTCGACGACCGCGTCGTCCGCCGCCGGTGCGTCGAAGCGCCCCAGGGTGACGAAGTCGTCCGAGCGGTCCGCGACCTCGACGCGCAGCATGAACCGCATGGAGTCGAGCCAGGCGGCGAGCGGTGCGGCGTCGGACGGTTCGGTGAGCAGCCAGGTCGTCGTGCCGTCGTCGACGACGCGTGCGGCGTGCTCGACGCGACCGGACTGGTCGAGCACCAGGGTCTCGGTGGCGATCCCCGGTGCGAGCCCGACCAGGAGCTGCGACGTGATCGAGTTGAGCCAGGACAGACGGTCCGGACCGGTCACGGTCACGACGCCGAGCCCGAGCTCGACCACGGCACGGCCCGACGCCAGCATGCGTTGTTCGCCGAGGGGGTTGCCGAAGTGCGCGGCGGGGCCGGCCTCCGTGCCGACGAAGCCGTCCCGCTCGGCGAAGACCGCGGTCATCTCAGTCGACCTTCGCGAGCTGCCCCGAGGCGTGCGAGGTGAGTTCCTTGCCGAGCGCGGCGATGTCCCACGCCCAGAAGAGCTTGCCCTCGACCAGGCCGTACAGGCGGGTCGCGGCGGAGTAGTCCTTCGCGTTCGGCGAGCGCATGACGGCGTCCGTCGCGAGGTCGATGCGGCCCTTGCGCACCCGGCCGACGTAGAGCTCGTTGACGCCCGTCGGGTGGATGATCGCCGCCTCGACGTCGAAGCCGTCCGTCGTGTTCCGCAGCGCCTCGACGCTCTCGACCGTGCTGAACGGCGTCGGCCCCTCGCCGAGGAGCATCGCCGGACCACGGTCTCCCGGCTCGGACGGACGGTCGATGCGCCAGTAGCCCATCTCGGCCGCGAGCGGGGTGTGCTCGTCGTCGAGCAACCACGTCGTGGAGGAGTAGTTGAGGTACGGCAGGCCGTCGTGGCTGAAGCTGACCCGCTGACCGAACTCGTACTTGCGAGGTGTCTCCTCGTCGCCCACCGGGTACTCGACCACGCCGGTGCCCTCCCAGACGCCGACCAGCCAGGACAGCGGGACGAGCTCGGGTGCGAGGCCCTCGGGCAGTTCGATCAACGCTGACCCTTGAACAGCTTGACGACGACGGTCACCGAGACGAACGCGATCGCGAGCGACGCGAGGCCGAGCAGGCCCACGTAGAAGAGCTCGAGCGCAAGCAGCGAATCCATGCCGCGAGTCTACGCGGCACGCCTGACGGCGCCAGGTCGGTCGCGGCGCGTCAGCACGATCGCCCCGGGCCGGTGGATCGGCCGTGTCAGCGGACGAGCAGGACCACCGCGGTGACGAGCACGACGACGAACGACCCCGACGACGCGATGCTGATCCGCTCGACGAGCCCGTCCTTCGTCGCGGTGATGAGCTGGAGCACGAAGCTCACGAGCACGCACAGCACGAAGACGAGGAGCAGCCAGGCGAACGAGTCCTTCTGCGTCAGCGTCAGCACGAGCACTGCGCCGACGATCGCGAGCAGCCAGACCGGCAGCACGGACGTCAGCCTGAGGCGGCGCTGGTCGGTGGGCGGCACGGGCTCGGTCACGCGCCCATCATTGCAGGAGCGGGTGCGGTGCGCCCGTCCGCGGGGCGCGGCGGCTGGCCGTCGGCGGTCGCGTGCGTCGGTCGACGGCGGGCGCGTGCGTCGGTCGCGGGCGGCCGGTGGGCGGCCGGTGGGCGGTCGCGGGCGCCCGCGTGCGCCCGTCCCGACCGTCCGGCCGGAAGAGCGCTCCCGCGGCATCACTAGGATGACTCCACGACTCCCCCACGCCCTGGAGGTCCTGTGGCCCAGCTCCTGGTACTCACCTCAGCCGCGCCCGGCGACGTCCTGCCGAGTCTCGGACTGCTGAGCCACCGGATCCGCCACGTCCCCGCCGAGGCGTCGCAGCTGGTCAACGCACCGCAGAGCGACCTCGTGTTCGTCGACGCCCGCACCGACCTCGCGAGCGCGAAGGCGCTGTGCAAGATCCTCGTGACGAGCGGCGCGACGACCCCGATCGTGCTGGTGGTCACCGAGGGCGGCCTCACCGCCGTGAACAGCGAGTGGAACATCGACGACGTCGTGCTCGAGACCGCGGGCCCGGCCGAGGTCGACGCGCGGATCCGGCTGAGCGCCGGGCGGGCCTCCAAGAACCAGACCGGCTCGAAGATCCAGGCCTCCGGCGTCGTGATCGACGAGGCGAGCTACTCGGCGAAGGTGCGCGGCCGGCCGCTCGACCTCACCTTCAAGGAGTTCGAGCTCCTCCGGTTCTTCGCCACGCACCCGTCCCGGGTGTTCACCCGCGAGCAGCTGCTCAGCGAGGTGTGGGGCTACGACTACTTCGGAGGCACCCGGACCGTCGACGTGCACGTCCGTCGTCTCCGCGCCAAGCTCGGCGACCTCGAGTCGCTCATCGGCACCGTCCGGAACGTCGGCTACCGCTTCAACGTCGCCGAGGACGAGGCCGGTCAGTGACCGTCGCCCTCGGCCCGTTCCTCGCCGAGGCCGCGGCCGCCGGTGAGGCACCGCCGTTCTCCGACCAGACCCTGGTCGACGTGCGCGCGGGCCGCGCCACCGTGCTCGGGGACGAGCGCGGGGTGGCCGTCGTGCGCGACGGGGAGCTGGAACTCGTCGTCGCCCGGGAGGCGCGGGGGCGCGGCCTCGGGACCGCCCTCGTGACGCAGGTGCTCACCCCGGGCGGCGGGGCCGCCCGCGGTGTCGGCCCGGCGTCTCGGCTCACGGAGACGTTTCGGCTCGCGGAGGCGCCTCGGCTCGTGGAGACGCCTCGGCTGGCGGAGGCGCCTCGGCTCGCGGAGGTACCTCGGCTCGCGTGGGCGCACGGGAACCACCCCGCGGCCCGGGCGCTCGCCGCGCACTTCGGGTGGACCGCGGTCCGGACGCTCCTGCAGCTCCGCGCGCCGATCCCCGACGTCGCGCCGGACGTGGCCGTCCCCGACGGGTACTCGCTCGCGGCGTTCCGCGTCGGCGTGGACGAGTCCGACTGGCTCACCCTCAACGCCACGGCCTTCGCCCACCACCCCGAGCAGGGGCGGATGACCCTCGAGGACCTCCGCGCACGCGAGGCCGACGACTGGTTCTCCGGCGAGGACCTGCTGCTGCTCCGTGACGCGTCGGGCGAGCTGGCCGGCTCGTGCTGGCTCAAGGTCGCGGACGGCATCGGCGAGTTCTACGCCGTCGCCGTGCGACCAGACCTGCAGGGACGGCGGCTCGGCGGCGTCCTCATGCATGCCGGTACCGCTCGGTTGGTCGGCCGGGGGCTCACCGCGGCGGCGCTCTACGTCGAGGGCGACAACGAGCCCGCGCTGGCGCTCTACCGGCGGTCCGGGTTCGAGCAGGCCGCGATCGACGTGCAGTACGCCGCACCCTGAGCCTCCTGCACAACCCGTCGTTCACGCTCGGTTTCCACACCGTCCACCCAGAGCCCTCCGGCCGCAGGGACCGGGTGGCAGGATGTGGGCATGGACACCGAACCGCAGCTCGACGGCGACTCCGTCGCACCGGACCTCGACGACTTCGACGAGGTCATCGAGATCGAGCATGAGTCGCTGCCCACGGACCGCTACTTCGACCGTGAGCTCAGCTGGCTCCGGTTCAACCAACGCGTGCTGGAACTCGGTGAGGACCGCACGCAGCCGCTGCTCGAGCGGGCGAACTTCCTGGCGATCTTCGCCTCCAACCTCGACGAGTTCTTCATGGTCCGGGTGGCCGGGCTGAAGCGCCGCATCGACACCGGGATCGCCGTGCCCACGAACGTCGGCCGGGCCCCGAGCGACGTCCTGCGCGACATCGCAGCGAAGGCGCACGAGCTGCAGGACCGCCACGCGCACGCCTTCATCGGGTCGCTCAAGCCCGACCTCGACGCCGCCGGCATCCACATCGAGCACTGGTCGGACCTCGACGAGGCGGACCGACTCCGGATGCGCGAGTACTTCAACGAGCAGATCTTCCCGGTGCTCATGCCCCTCGCGGTGGACCCGGCGCACCCGTTCCCGTACATCTCCGGACTCTCGCTCAACCTCGCGGTGCGGGTCCGCAACCCGAAGTCGCAGCGGCAGGAGTTCGCGCGCCTCAAGGTGCCGCAGAACTTCTCGCGCTTCATCAAGCTGCCGGACGACGACTCCGGTCGCCTGCGCTTCATCCCGCTCGAAGACCTCATCGCGAACCACCTCGACGACCTCTTCCCGGGGATGGAGGTCCTCGAGCACCACGTGTTCCGGGTCACCCGCAACGAGGACGTCGAGATCGAGGAGGACGAGGCCGAGAACCTCATCCAGGCACTCGAGCGCGAGCTGCTCCGCCGGCGCTTCGGTCCGCCGATCCGACTCGAGATCACCGAGGACATGGACCCGGTGACCCTCGACCTGCTCGTGCGCGAGCTCGACATCACCGAGCAGGAGGTCTTCCGGCTGCCCTCGCCGCTCGACCTCGGTGGCCTGTTCGAGATCGCGAAGATCTCGCGGCCGGACCTCCACTACCCGAAGCACGTGCCGACGACGCCCGTGCAGTTCCAGCCGGGCGAACCGAACACCAAGCCCGACCTCTTCCGCGCGATCGCGTCGAAGGACGTCCTCGTGCACCACCCGTACGAGTCGTTCGCGACGAGCGTGCAGGCGTTCCTCGAGCAGGCTGCGGCCGACCCGAACGTGCTCGCCATCAAGCAGACGCTGTACCGGACCTCCGGCGACAGCCCCATCGTCGAGGCGCTGATCGACGCCGCGGCGGCCGGCAAGCAGGTGCTGGCGCTGGTGGAGATCAAGGCACGCTTCGACGAGCAGAACAACATCACCTGGGCCCGCAAGCTCGAGAAGGCCGGCGTGCACGTCGTCTACGGCCTGGTCGGGCTGAAGACGCACTCGAAGCTCGTGCTCGTCATCCGCCAGGAAGGCGGCACCCTCAAGCACTACAGCCACATCGGCACGGGCAACTACAACCCGAAGACCTCGCGCATCTACGAGGACATGGGCCTGTTCACCTCGGACGACACGGTCGGCAAGGACCTCACCCGCCTGTTCAACGAGCTGTCGGGCTACGCGATCGAGAAGAAGTTCAAGCGCCTGCTCGTCGCGCCGCTGCACCTCCGCAAGGGCCTGGTGAAGCGGATCCAGGCGGAAGCGGAGAACGCGCGTGCCGGCAAGCCCTCGGGCATCCGGATCAAGGTCAACTCGATGGTCGACGAGCAGATCATCGACGCGCTCTACCTCGCCAGCCAGGCGGGCGTGCCGATCGACGTCTGGGTGCGCGGCATCTGCTCCCTCAAGCCGGGCATGGAAGGCGTCAGCGACACGATCCGGGTGCGCAGCGTCGTCGGTCGGTACCTCGAGCACTCCCGTGCGTTCGCGTTCCACAACGACGGCGACCCGGTCGTGTTCATCGGTTCGGCGGACATGATGCACCGCAACCTCGATCGTCGCGTCGAGGCCCTCGTGCGGCTGTCCGACCCCGCGCACGTGAACGAGATCGAGGAGATGTTCGACCTCGCGATGGCGGACACCACGAGCTCGTGGCACCTCGAGTCGGACGGCGAATGGACGCGCCACTCGACCGACGACGACGGCCGGCCGCTCGACGACGTGCAGAATGTCCTCATGCGGAAGATCTCGGCGCGGAAGCGCTCCACTCGGTGAGCGGCGGCTCCTCAGGGCCGGTCGTCGCCGCGGGCGCCGTCGTCTGGCGTGAACAGGACGGCGTGCCGCTCGTGCTGCTCATCCACCGGGACCACCACAAGGACGTCTCGTTCCCCAAGGGCAAGGTCGACCCGGGCGAGAGCGTCCCGACGGCCGCGGTGCGCGAGATCGACGAGGAGACCGGGTACCGGGTGCACCTCGGGGCACCGCTCGGCGTGGCGGAGTACGTGTTGCCGAGCGGCCGCGACAAGGTCGTGCACTACTGGTCCGCGCGGGTCTCCTCGAAGGAGTACGACCGGGCCGGCGCGTTCCGACCCAACGACGAGGTCGCGTCGGTCGAGTGGGTGACGCTCGACGACGCCCGCGGTCGCCTGACGTACGAGCGGGACGTCGCGATCCTCGACCGCTTCGCCGAGCGCGTCGCCGCCGGGGAACACCGCACGTTCGCCCTCATCGCCCTCCGTCACGCGAAGACCGTGCCCGGCTCGGACTGGGACGGCCCGGACGCCACCCGCCCGCTGCTGCCCGTCGGCCGGTCCCAGGCGAAGGCGGTCGCGGCCCCCGTCGCCGCGTTCGGTCCGAAGAAGATCGTCAGCAGCACGGCGGCCCGGTGCCTCGCGACGGTCGAGCCCCTGTCGGCCCGGACCCGGCTCGGCGTCTCGAGCACGCCGGACATCAGCCAGGACGCCCACGACCAGGGCGCGGCGAACGTCAAGGGCGTCGTGCAGAAGCGCCTCGAGAAGGCGAAGTCGACGGTCCTGTGCTCACACGGGCCCGTGCTGCCGGACATCATCGCCCGCATCGCGACCGCGACAGCGGACGACAGCGGCCGATTCGACCTCCGCCGCGCCGCCATGCTCTCCGTGGGCGACTTCGCCGTCATGCACATCGCCGACGGCCGACTCGTCGCCGTCGAGACCCACCGCAACCCGATCTCCGCGTAGGCACGCACCCGGCGCAGCGACCCGTGTCGCGGCGACGAGGGCGCGTCCCCGAGACGTGTGTCGCGCCTCCAGGACCCTGGGCCGCGCCGTCAGGACCGAGCCGCGTCTGCGGGACCCGCGCCGCGCCTCCAGGCCCGCCGCGACCCATGCATCTGCATGAGCCGCGCCGAAGCACGATGCCCCCGATCCTGCACCCGTCCGACGGCGAGCGCACGCCGCCTCGACCGGCACAACCCCTCGTTCACCTTCCGTTCACCGGCGTGCGTGATCCCCGTCACCTCGCGTCCCTACAGTCGCTCCCGGGTCAGCACCGGCCCGCGGGACCAGCAGCGGTCCCAACCTGCACTGACATTCCCGAAGGGACCCCTGTGAACATCAAGCGAATCGGCACGGTCGCGGCGATCGCGATCGTCGGCGCCGTCGCGCTGTCCTCCTGCGCCTCGAACGAAGGCGGCGCGAGCGACAGCGCCTCCGCCTCGTCGAGCTCGGGCACGGACTACTCGAAGCTCTCCGGCACGCTGACCGGCTCGGGTTCGTCCGCGCAGCAGACCGCGCAGGCCACCTGGACCGCCGGCTTCCAGAACGTCGCTTCCGGCGTCACGGTCAACTACTCGCCGGACGGCTCCGGTGCCGGCCGCAAGAACTTCATCTCGGGTGCCGCAGACTTCGCCGGCTCCGACGCCGCCCTCTCGGACGACGAGCTCTCGGGCAAGTTCGCTGCGTGCGCCGCGGACTCGAAGGCCATCGACATCCCGGTCTACATCTCCCCGATCGCGATCGCCTACAAGGTCGACGGCGTCAAGGACCTCACGCTCGACGCGAAGACGATCGCCGGCATCTTCTCCGGCAAGATCACCAAGTGGAACGACTCGCAGATCACCGCCCTGAACAAGGACGCGAAGCTGCCGGACGCCAACATCACCGTCGTGCACCGCTCGGACGACTCGGGCACCACCGAGAACTTCTCGGAGTACCTCGACGCGAACGCGAAGGACGTCTGGGGCAAGGAGCCGAGCCAGACCTTCCCGTACCAGGTCGGTGACGCTGCCGCGAAGACCTCGGGTGTCGCCTCGTCCATGGCGAGCGCCTCGAACGCCATCACCTACATCGACGACTCGGGCGCCGGTTCGCTCGACAAGGCGAAGCTCATGGTCGGCGACAAGGCCACCACGATCTCGGCCGAGGGTGCCGCCACCGTCGTCGCGGACTCCAAGACGGTCTCCGGCCGCGCGGACAACGACCTCGCGATCGAGATCAACCGCACGGACACCGCCGACAACGCGTGGCCGCTGGTCCTCGTCTCCTACGCGATCGCGTGCCAGGAGTACAAGGACGCCGAGAAGGGCAAGCTCGTGAAGGGCTACCTCGACTACGTCGTCTCGAAGGACGCGCAGGACGCCGCCGCGAAGGAGGCCAAGTCGGCCGCCCTCTCGAGCGACCTGTCGGAGAAGGCCGCGAAGGCCGTCGCCTCCATCAAGTAAGTCCCCCTGAGCGCCCGGACGCCGGTCCCACCCACACACGACCGGCGTCCGGGCACTCGCCCGTCACGGCACCGCCCGTGACACCCTCCCCCACTCCGACCTCCCGAACCACGGGAGATCCTCCGACAGGAGTCCCATGACGACCGCACCGGCCCGCGAAGGGGCCACCGTCATCAAGAAGCCGAAGGCCGTCGTCCGCATCGGCGACCGCGTGTTCTCCGCAGCCTCGGTCATCTCCGGCAGCCTCATCCTCGTCGTCCTCGTGCTGGTCGCCGCCTTCCTCGTGTGGCAGAGCATCCCGGCACTCACGGCGAAGGCGAGCGAGCTCCCGAACAACGCGACGAACTTCTGGGACTACGTCGGTCCGCTCGTCTTCGGCACCGTCTGGTCAGCGCTCATCGCGCTCGTGATCGCCGTGCCGCTCTCGATCGGCATCGCCCTCTTCATCTCCCACTACGCACCGCGGCGTCTCGCCCCGGTGCTCGGCTACGTCATCGACCTGCTCGCCGCGGTGCCGTCGGTCGTCTACGGCCTCTGGGGCATCGTGGTGCTGGCGCCGTTCGTGAAGCCGTTCTACGCGTTCCTCAACGAGTACCTCGGCTGGTTCCCGCTCTTCTCCGGCCAGGTGACCGGCACCGGCCGCACCATCCTCACCGCCTCGATCGTGCTCGCGGTCATGGCGATCCCGATCATGACGGCCGTCATGCGCGAGATCTTCCTGCAGGCCCCGACCCTCAACGAGGAGGCGGCGCTCGCCCTCGGCGCGACGCGGTGGGAGATGATCCGCCTCTCGGTCCTGCCGTTCGCGAAGTCCGGCATCGTCTCCGCGATCATGCTCGGGCTCGGGCGTGCGCTGGGCGAGACCATGGCCGTCGCCCTGGTGCTGTCGGTCTCGACGAAGGTGACCTTCCAGGTCCTCACGTCGCTGAACCCCTCGACCATCGCCGCGAACATCGCCCTGCAGTTCGCCGAGGCCTCGGGCACCGCGCTGAACGCCCTGGTCGCGTCGGGCCTGATCCTCTTCGTCATCACCCTGGTCATCAACATGCTCGCGCGGTACATCGTCCGCGCGCGGGTCAGCTGAGAGGTGCAACACCCGATGTCCCTCGCACTCCGTCAGTCCGGCGTGGCCGGCAACGTCTACGCCAACGGCAAGCTGCACAAGTCGGTGCCGTGGCTGCTCCTCATCGGCTCGTGGGTCGCGCTGATCCTCGTGTTCGCCCTGCTGAACGCCGGCGGCGCGGTGAAGAACTTCAACGTCGTCGCCGCACTGTTCCTCGGCACCGTCCTGTTCGACGTGCTCATCGTCGTCGTCTCCCGCATCGTCGAGGGTGGACGCAAGGCGGTCGACCGCCTCATCACCTCGCTCGTGATCACGGCGTTCGTCATCGCGGTGCTGCCGCTCGTCTCCCTCCTCTGGACGGTGCTCGCCGACGGTCTCGCCCGTTTCGACGCGCAGTTCTTCTCCGAGTCGATGCGCGGCGTCATCGCCGAGGGCGGCGGCGCGATCCACGCGCTCATCGGCACGGTCGAGATCACGCTGTTCGCGGCGCTCATCTCGGTGCCGATCGGTCTGCTCACCTCGATCTACCTCGTCGAGTACGGCAAGGGCGCGCTCGCGAAGGGCATCACCTTCTTCGTCGACGTCATGACGGGCATCCCCTCGATCGTCGCCGGTCTGTTCGCCTACTCGCTGTTCGCGCTGTTCCTCGGCCCGGGTGCCCGCTTCGGTCTCGTCGGTTCGATCGCGCTGAGCGTGCTGATGATCCCGATCGTCGTGCGCTCCACCGAAGAGGTCCTCAAGATCGTGCCGATGGAGCTCCGCGAAGCCTCGTACGCCCTCGGCGTGCCGAAGTGGCTCACGATCGTGAAGGTCGTCCTCCCCACGTCGCTCGCCGGCATCACCACCGGTGTGATGCTCTCGATCGCCCGCGTCATCGGTGAGACGGCCCCGCTGCTCGTCACCGCCGGCTTCACCGCGTCGATGAACTACGACCTCTTCAAGAACCCGATGATGACGCTGCCGGTGTTCGCGTACACGCAGTACTCGCAGCAGGGCGCCAACCCGGTACCGTTCGTCGACCGGGCCTGGACCGCTGCGCTCCTGCTCATCCTCATCGTGATGGCGCTGAACCTGCTGGCCCGCTTCATCACCCGCCTCTTCGCCCCCAAGCTCCCCCGCTAGCCCCCGGAAGGTCCCACGTGTCCAAGCGCATCGAGGTCGACGGCCTCAACGTCTACTACTCGAAGTTCAAGGCGGTCGAGGGCGTCGACATGACGATCGAGCCCCGCACCGTCACCGCCTTCATCGGCCCGTCCGGCTGCGGCAAGTCCACCTTCCTCCGCACGCTCAACCGCATGCACGAGGTCATCCCCGGCGCGTACGTCGAGGGTTCCGTGAAGATCGACGGCGACGACCTCTACGGCGCCGGCGTCGACCCGGTGCTCGTCCGCCGCCAGGTCGGCATGGTGTTCCAGCGTCCGAACCCGTTCCCGACGATGTCCATCAAGGACAACGTCCTCGCGGGCGTGAAGCTCAACAACAAGCGCCTCACGCGCTCGGAGGCCGACGACATCGTCGAGCGCTCCCTGCAGGGCGCGAACCTGTGGAACGAGGTCAAGGACCGCCTCGAGAAGCCCGGCATGGGCCTCTCCGGCGGCCAGCAGCAGCGCCTCTGCATCGCCCGCGCGATCGCCGTGCAGCCGGACGTGCTCCTCATGGACGAGCCCTGCTCGGCGCTCGACCCGATCTCGACCCTCGCGATCGAGGACCTCATCGAGGAGCTGAAGAAGGAGTACACGATCGTCATCGTGACCCACAACATGCAGCAGGCCTCGCGCGTGAGCGACAAGACGGCGTTCTTCAACATCGCCGGTACCGGTCACCCCGGCAAGCTCATCGAGTTCGACGACACCGCGACGATCTTCTCGAACCCGTCCGTGCAGGCCACCGAGGACTACGTCTCGGGCCGCTTCGGTTGATCGGCTTCCGTTCCGTCGCCTGACGGGACGGCCAGGAGGCCCGGTGCACGTCCCACAGGACGGGCGCCGGGCCTCTTCCGCGTGCGCGGGCGGGGCGGGCGCGGCGCCCCGGAACGACAACACCGACGTCGTACGACAACGACAACGTCGCCCCTTGCACGCGCGGCCCTCCGCGGGCGCCGCCGAACGACAACACCGACGTCGTACGACAACGACAACGTCGCCCTGCGCACGCGCCACATTCCTGCGCACGCAGGCCACCGGCGGGCGGCTGCGAACGACAACACCGACGTCGTACGACAGCGGCAATGTCGCCCCTTTCACGCGCGGCCCTCCGCGAGCGCCGCCGAACGACAACACCGACGTCGTACGACAGCGACGATGTCGCCCCGCACGCACGCCCGGCGCGACGCGGCGCCGAACCGCTCAGGCGGACGTGGTGGGAACCGCCATGACCGGCGTGGTCGTCGGCTGGGCGGAGCCACCGGCGGGCTCCACCGTCATGCCGATCGTCGCGCCGTGCGTCATCGTGCCCGTGAGCACGGCCGAGTGCACACCGGACGACACACCGTCCATGAGGCCGGCCGCGTTGATCTTGCCGCCGGTGCCCTCCGAGCCGATGTACCAGAGCTCGTAGGTCTTGCCGGCCGGCGCCGCGGGGACGCCGTCGAGGATCACCGCCGACTTGCCGAGCTCGGTCGACCAGACGACCGTGGCCGTCCCGCCGCCGGCCACCTTCGCGGTGCTCCGCTTGAAGTCCGACGCGGCGTAGATCCGGTCGAGACCGCTGCTCGCCTGCGTGGTGCCCGGTCCGGGCTCGTTCGAGGGAGCGACTGCGGTGCCGACGCCGAGTCCGACGCCGAGGAACACCACGGCCACCGCGGCTGCGGCGGACAGGGCTGCCGCCGGGCGCTGGAACCACCGTCGGCGCGCGGCGGCGGCTGCCGGTCCGTTCGCCTGGGCGAGGTCCGTGACGGGGGCGGGTCGCGCCTCCTGGGCCGTGACGGTGGTGTCAGCGGCCGTGTCAGCGGCCGGCGCGTCGGTGGCAGCGTCGAGCGGAGCCGCCTGCGGAGTCGACGCGATCTGCGCCATCAGCGACGCCTTGAGCGACGCCGGCGGCTCGATCGGGGTGACCGCGTAGGCGAGCTGCAGGGCGGTCTCACGGAGGGAGTCCGTCTCGGCCTGCAACTCCGGCGAGGTCGAAAGCGTGGTCTCGAGCAGGGCGCGCTCGTCGTCCGACAGAGCGTCGAGGGCGTGCGACCCGGTGAGCAGGGCCGGGTCGTCGTGGCGTTCGGTCATGACGTCACCCCCATCTCGTCGCGGAGTCTGATCATCCCGTCACGGAGACGGGTCTTGACGGTGCCGATCGGGACACCGAGGTGTTCGGCCATCTCGCTGTGCGAGTAGCCGCCGTAGTACGCGAGTTGCACGGCCTGGCGCTGGAACTCGGTGAGCTTCGCGAGCGCGCGGCTGACCCGTTCGTGCTCGATCCGGATCTCCACCGACTCGGAGACCTGGTCGAAGCCGGCCTCGAAGTCGCGGATGCCGATCCGGGTGTCCCGGTCGTGCGAGGACTGCGACGCCCGCACCCGGTCGACCGCTCGGCGGTGCGCCATGGTGAGGATCCAGCTCGCGGCCGTGCCGCGCTTCCGGTCGAAGCGGGTGGCCTGTTGCCAGACCTCGAGGAAGACCTCCTGCGTGACCTCTTCTGACTGGGCGCGGTCCCGGAGGAGGCGCGTCACGAGGCCGAGGACACGTCCGGAGAGCGCGTCGTACAGCTCGGAGAAGGCCGCCTGGTCGCCGGTCGCCACCCGGGCGAGGAGGTCGTCGGGCGACGCCTGGGCCGGCTCGGGTGAGCTCCAGCTCTCGGTGTCGCGTTCCACGATGGCAAGCATTGCAGGTTTCCCTCCTCTCGGTTGCGTCTTCCCCGACCCGCGCGTCGGGGAACGCACTGCGGAGCGGGACGAGGGCCCCGCGTGATCCGCAGGGAATTGACCGCCAGGGGACGGACCGGGTCGCACGGGACCCTCGCGTCGTGTCGGACGATTCCGGCCGCCACAGTGGTCATTCGGCACCGTCGGCTCGTCGGATTGGAGGCGTTCTCACCCTCTTCCGCGTCACACGCCCGGGCTCGCCCGTGTCCACCGACAGTGAACAGGGTCGTGTGCACAGCAGGCGTCTCGTAGAATCAACGTCGCCGGGCCGCAGCAAGCCCCGGGCTCCAAAATTCGCCGCTTCGAGCGGCCTCGCGCCGAGAGGCGCTTCTGCGGCCCGGTCTTCTCGTGCCCGGACGGCTCCGCTCGATCGCGACGCGTTCCGGCCTGGAGGCACGGTGCACGCCCGCCGCGGAGGCTGCTCAGTCGAGGCTGTCGCGGCGCCAGAGCGCCGCCGCCTCCGTCAGGTCGGCAGCCAGCTCCGAGAGACGCAGCGCGCGCGTGGTCAGCTCCGTCGCACGTTCACCGGCGGTGAGTTCCGACTCGTCCGCCACGGCGGTCGCACCGGCGGCGGTCAGTCGGCAGAACGCTGCGCCGCGGTCGAGTGCCACCGCGAGGTCGCCCGTGTAGAGGCCCTGCAGGATGCGGTCCGCCAGCGTCAGGATCTCTGCGGGGCCCGTCGGCTGCTCGGCGCCGGCGACCGCCTGGTCGATCGTGCCGATGCGCTCCGTGCCGCGCTCGAACAGGTAGGCGATCTCCTCCGGCGCCTGCCGGATCACCGTCCGGACGAGGTAGATCCGCCACAGCGCGCCCGGGAGCGTGTGTGCCCCCACCCGGGCCCAGAGCTCGGCGATCGCGTCGATGCCGTGCACGTCGGTGTAGGTGACGAGGCGTTCCACGACCGCCGGGTCCGGGTCCTGCCGCACGCGGTGCAACAGGGCGTTCGCCGTCTCGTGCGCGACGCGGTTCACGACGGCGGGGTCCTCGCCGCCCTGGATCGCGGCGAACTCCTGGTCGGTGAAGTGGACGGGGCGGTGGTGATCGCGGGGCACCGCGACAGTGTAGGCGCGGCCGGCGACACCGCCTGTCCCCCGTTCGCCGAGAACGCAACCGGCCGTTCCGGCGTACTGTGCTCCGCCAGGGAGGCACTCCTCCCGGACGTGAAGAAGAGGACACTCCATGAACGCCCTGCTCATCATCCTGGCCGTGATCGCGGTCATCCTGCTGTTCGTCGGCGGTTTCGCCGCGAGCCTGAAGTTCCTGCTGTGGGTCGGGATCGTGCTGCTCATCATCGCGGTCATCGCCTGGCTCCTGCGGGCCCTCACCGGTCGGCGCAGCTGACCACACGGAACCCGTTCCGAACTGGAGGCCCTCACCCGCTAGCCTTGCGGGTGAGGGCCTCTAGCTCAGTTGGTAGAGCACCGGACTTTTAATCCGAGGGTCGTGGGTTCGAGCCCCACGGGGCCCACGTGGAACCCCCTCGCGTCAGCCGCAGTGAATGGCTCACGATCGCTGTCGTCACGGTCGCGTTCGCGTTCTCCTTGGTGCTCTGGGCACTCCTGACGCCGGCGTTCGGCGCCCCCGACGAGGTGAACCACTTCGACGCCGTGGTGCAGCTCGCGCTCGGCCACGGCTGGCCCGACCCCGCGAAGCTGCACTTCCTCAACGCTTCTCTCGCGCTGAAGGCGGAGTCGGCGAGCGTCGCCGCGGCCGACCGTCCGTCCATCGACGCGCTCCTGGCGGCGCACCCCGGCAACGGCTCGGTGAACCAGATGAGCCAGCACCCCCCGACGTGGTACGCCCTGGCGGCGGAGGCCCTGCGACTCATCCACTTCGAGGAGCGGCGGTGGGACGTCGCGCTGATGACGATGCGCCTCGTGAACGTCGCCCTGGTCGCCGCGCTGCCGCTGGTGCTCTGGGCCGCCGTCCGTCGGGTGACTCGTTCGCCCCGCGCTGCGATCGTCGGCGGCGTCGCCGCGTTCCTCGTCCCGCAGGTCGGCTTCATCGGCGCGAGCGCGAGCAACGACCCGCCCGTCGTGATCCTCGGCGCGGTCGCCGTCCTCCTGGCCTGCCGGGTCCTGACCGGCGATCGGCGCTGGCTGACGTTCGGCCTCCTCGTGCTCGTGGTCTCCCTCGCCGCCGCGTGCAAGGCGACCGCGCTCCCCCTCGTGCCCTTCGCCGTCCTCGCGTCCGTGCTCGGCACGCGAGGCCCCGGACGGTGGCTGCGCGGCGCCGTCGCCCTCGTCGTCCCGGTCGCGCTCACGTCGTGGTGGTGGGTGCGGAACGTGCTCGTGTTCCACACGCTCCAACCAGCCGGGCTCCCGTCCTCCATGAAGCACCGGGCGTTCGCACCGGGCGAAGGGCCCGACGTCGGAGGCTTCGCGAACACCTTCTGGAACCGGGTGATCAACTCCTTCTGGGGGCAGTACGGTCCGCTGGCGTACCCGTCCAGCCCGATCGTCATCAACGTGCTCACGATCACCGCGCTCGGTGTCCTGATCGTGTGGGGGTTCCGCCGCGGACCGAACCGACTGGTGGCGTGGTGCCTGATCGCACTCCCGCTGATGACCCTCGCGTCCGGCGTGCAGAACAACTGGACGACGTACCTCCGCACGACGGGGATGGGCGGCATCCAGGGGCGCTACTACCTCGTCGCCGTCGGAGCCCTCGCCGTGGTCAGCGCGATCGCCTGGCTCCGGTTCGTGCCCGAGCCCGGGTCACGGCGGAAGGTCGGGGTGGCCCTCGTGCTGGCGAGCATCGCGATGACGCTCTACGGGTACACGGTGGCGTACCGGGGCTTCTACGAGGACAGCCACCTGGAGGTCTCGGTCGAGGGCCTCCGGAAGCTCGCGGCTGCCACGCCGTTCGGAGCGACCCCGTTCGCGGTCGCTGCGATCCTCACCGTCGTCGCTGTCCTCGTGGCGGCCGGACTCGCAGTGCGAGCCGTCCTGCGCCACCCTCGAGTGCGGCCGATCGGGGTACAAGGCCGCCACAGCTGACTCTTGGGGATTCCCGTCCTCAGTCCAGACCGCGTTCAGCAGTTTGTTGGCCTGCCGCCGATAGTGTCGTTCCCGGATTCGACCGACGAATCCTGCAGCACCGCACCACCAGCAACGAACGGGGTACACCGTGATCGAGCCCATCGAAGCCACGCCGACCAGCACCACCGGTGACGCGCGCCGCATCGTCGAGCTCGCAGCAGCGACCAACACGTCCATGAGCAACGAGATGCTGCTCGACACGCTCCGCCGCAACGCGCAGGTCACGACCCGCCACATCCGCAAGGACTTCGTCGAGGTCGCGACGGCCACCGCGGTCCTCGGGTACGTGTGCCGTCAGCGCAAGGACTTCATCGCGCTCCGTGGGGACGACCCGGCGTGGGCGCAGGAGGTCGGGCGGTACGCGTCCGAGTCGCTCGCGGTCGAGGCGCTCCGCATGCGCCGCGCCTGACCCGGCGCTCCCGTACCGAACGCACGAAGGCCGCCCCGATCCGGGGCGGCCTTCGTCGTGCGCGCCCGAGTCTCACGGCAGCGGTGCCGAGTCTCACCGCGGCGCCGGCGAGACTCGGGCTGCGCGACGGATCACGCGTCCGCGGGCACGAGAAACGTCGCTGGACGCGAGACTCGCGCTACCGGGGCTAGATCTCGCGGGGCGGCCGAGTCTCGCGGCGGCGGCGCCGAGTCTCGCCGCGGCACCGGCGAGACTCGGGCTGCGCGACAGATCACGCGCCCGCAGGCACGAGGAACGTCGCTGGGCGCGAGACTCGCGGCCACTGCACGCCACGCGGCGCGCCGCGCCTCAGGACCAGACGCGCCGGATCCCCCACGAGCCGGACCACCGCTCGTCGGGCTCGAGCCATCGCAGGCCCTCCCCCGAGTTGAGCGCGTTCGCCGGCGCGGTCATCGGCTCGACCGCCACGGCCAACCCCTTCCCGTCGCCGCGGGGGAACTCGCGGGAGGTGAACACCTGCACGTACGCGAACGACTCGTCCTGCCAGAGCTCGACACCGTCGCCCTCCGGTCCGTGCAGCGTCGTGCGCCGGACACCGTCCGCATCGGGAGCGACGTCCCGGTAGGCCGTGTCGAGGTCCGCGTCGCCGGCCCGGACCCCGCCGCGCAGGTCGTAGGGCGTCCCGTCCACCGGCACGGTGCCGTTCGGGATCTTCTGCTCGTCGACGGTGAAGGCGGTGGCGGCGTCGAGCGTGACGACGAGGTCCTCCGCCGGGGTGTCGCCGGCGCGCAGGTACGGGTGGGCGCCGATCGCGAAGGGCGCACGGGACGCCGAGCGGTTCACGACCTCGTGGGTGACCCGGATGCCGTCGTCGACGAGTTCGTGGTGCACACGGGTCTCGAGGGTGAACGGCCAGCCGTGCTGCGGGTGGATCGTCGCTTCCTGCAGGACGGACGACTCCGTCTGGTCGACGACCCGGTACGGGGTGAAGCGCAGCAGTCCGTGCGACGCGTTGCCGTACTTCGGCTCGGAGATGTCGAGCTGCTGCCGTGCACCGTCGAGTTCCCAGACGCCACCGGCCACGCGGTTCGGCCAGGGGGCGAGCACAATGCCGTCGGCCCCGGGCGGCTGCGACGTGACGGGGAACGGCTCGGTGAGGTCGAATCCGGCGACACGGAGTTCGCGGATGCCGGCGGCGACCTCGGTGACGATCGCCTCGACGACGCCGTCGGGTCCGGCGTGGCGGAGGTGGTACTGCCCTCCGGTGGGAGCTGCGGTCATGCGGTGTCGTTCCTTCCAGCTGTGTCGTGGTGCCGCTCACCGTCGGCGACGACCACCTCGACGCCGGCTGCCCGGATCGGGGCGACCGCGTCGGCTGCGGCGCCGGCGGTGACGACGACGTCGATGTCCTCGAGTGCACGGACGATCCCGATGTGGGCACGGCCGAACTTCGACCCGTCCGCGACCACGACCGTACGCCCGGCGGCGTCCGCGAGTCGCCGCTTCGTCTCGGTCTCGGGCAGGTTCACGTTCGTGAGGCCGTGCTCGACGTCGAGCCCGGTCCCGCCGAGGAAGACGACGTCGGCGGCGACACGGGCCAGGACCGCGTCGGCGAACGGTGCGACGAGCGAGTGCTGCAGCGGGCGGAGCGTGCCGCCCGTGACGATCACGGTGAAGCGTGGGATCGCGGGTTCGAGTGCGAGCGCGGTGGTCAGGGAGTTCGTGACGACGGTGACGTCGTCGAGGTCCTCGCGGGCCACGAGCGCGGCGGCCACGGCGGCGGGGGTGGTCCCGACGTCGAGCACGACGCACTCCCCGGAGCGGACGAGTGCCGCGGCGGCGCGGCCGATCGCTGCCTTCGCGGTCTGGTGCTCGACGGCGGTCTCCTCGAGCGGACGTTCACGGGAACCGGCCCCGAGGCGGACCGCACCGCCGCGAACCCGCCGGATCCGCGCCTCCTGGTCGAGGGTGGTGAGGTCCTGCCGGACCGTCACCTCGCTGGTGCCCAGCGCCGCTGCGAGGGTGGCGGTGCGGACGAGGCCGGACGCGCCCTCGACGAGCGAGACGATGCGATCGTGACGGAGCGGTGCGGGCAGCGCTGCGTCCGGCGGAGAAGAGCTCACCGGTCCAGTTTCACGCACTTACGGAACCTTTCGCAACGCTTCGGAGAGCGAGTAGGGTGGTCCGGTGATCACCAAGCGCGTGACGAAGCTCGCGGACGGCCGCGACCTCATCTACTTCGACGACGCGGACTCGACGCTGCCGGCCGAGCGCCGGATCGACGAGCGTGTCCTCGACCCGCGGCCCGAGACGGCCCGCATGCGTCAGGACGTCCTGACCGGCGAATGGGTCTCGATCGCGGCGAGCCGGCAGAACCGGGTGTTCCTGCCGCCCGCCGACCAGGACCCGCTCGCACCCCAGTCGCCGGCGAACCCGTCGGAGATCCCGAGCCGCTACGACGTCGCCGTCTTCGAGAACCGGTCCCCCTCGTTCGGCCCCGAGCTCGGCGGCCCGGACGGAGCGCCCGACGCACCGCCCTCGCTCGAAGCCCTCACCGAGGTCGGCCTGAACCGCCAGTTCCGCAGCGTCGGCCGCTGCGAGGTCGTGTGCTTCTCGCCGGAGACCACCGGGTCCTTCGCGTCCATCTCCGAGTCGCGCGCCCGCACCGTCGTCGAAGCCTGGGCGGACCGGACCGCCGCGCTGTCGGCGATGCCGGGCATCCAGCAGGTGTTCCCGTTCGAGAACCGGGGCGAGGCCATCGGCGTCACGCTCCACCACCCGCACGGGCAGATCTACGCCTACCCCTACGTCACGCCGCGCACGCAGCGCCTGCTCGCGAGCATTGAGCGGTTCGGCCCGGACCTGTTCGAGCAGCACCTCGCGAACGAGCGCGCCTCCGAGCGGGTCGTCCTCGCCGGTGAGCACTTCACGGCGTTCGTGCCGTTCGCCGCGCGCTGGCCGATCGAGATCCACATGCTGCCGCACCGTCACGTGCCGGACTTCGCCGGGCTCACGGATGCCGAGAAGGACGAGCTGGCGCACATGCACCTCCGGCTCACCCGCGGGATCGACGAGCTCTACGACGACCCGACGCCGTACATCGCCGCGTGGCACCAGGCGCCCGTGCACACCGGGCGCGACACCGTGCGGCTGATGCTGCAGATCACCTCGCCGCGTCGGGCGGCGAGCAAGTTGAAGTTCCTGGCCGGCAGCGAAGCCGCCATGGGCGCCTGGATCGGGGACCTCGTGCCCGAGCAGGCCGCCGAGTTCATCCGAGGAGGGATCGAACGCGCATGACGTTCCAGCAGGTCTACGGGTACGAGCCGACGGTGCGGTACTCCGCTCCCGGCCGGGTCAACCTGATCGGGGAGCACACCGACTACAACGACGGGTACGTGCTCCCGTTCGCCATCGACCGTCGCACCACCGCGTCGATCGCAGAACGTGACGACCGGACGATCCGGGTCGCGTCGGCCTTCGAGCCCGACGCCGTGCACGAACTGTCGCTGGACGAACTCGAACCGGCGCGGATGGGCGGCTGGTCCGCCTACGTGTTCGGCATCGCCTGGGCGCTCCGTGAGCAGGCCGGCGCCGACCTGACCGGGAAGACCGGCTTCGACGTCTTCATCGAGTCGGACGTGCCGGTCGGCGCGGGACTGTCGTCGAGCGCCGCGATCGAGTGCGGTGTCGCGCTGGCCTTCGACGAACTCTGGGACCTCGGGCTCAGCCGGAAGGCACTCGCCCGCGTCGGGCAGTACTCGGAGAACCACGCGGTGGGCGCGCCGACGGGCATCATGGACCAGTCCGCGTCGCTCCTCGGCGAGCAGGACGCGGTCGTCTTCCTCGACTGCCGCACGCTCGACACCGCGGTCGTGGACCTGGCGCTCGAGGCGAACGACCTCGAGGTCCTGGTGATCGACACCCGGGTCGAGCACGCGCACGCCACCGGCGGCTACAAGGCCCGGCGGGACTCGTGCGAGCGCGGCGCGCAGGCCCTCGGGGTGTCGGCGCTGCGGGACCTGTCGGTCGAGGACCTGCCCCGGGCGCAGGAGCTCCTCGACGACGAGACCTTCCGTCGCGTCCGCCACGTGGTCACCGAGGACCAGCGCGTCCTCGACACGGTCCGCACGCTCCGTGAGCAGGGACCGCGCGCGATCGGCGAGCTGCTCGTCGCGTCGCATGCGTCGATGCGGGACGACTTCGAGATCTCGGTGCCCGAACTCGACCTGGCGGTCGAGACCGCGATGACGCACGGCGCCGTCGGGGCTCGGATGACCGGCGGTGGTTTCGGTGGTGCGGCGATCGCGCTGGTCGACCGGGAGGCGCGCAGAGCGATCGCGGACGCCGTCACGTCCGCCTTCGCCGCCGCCGGGTACCGCGAACCGAACGTCTTCACCGTGCACGCCGCGCAGGGTGCCCGCCGCGACTGACGCGCTCCGCTCGGACAGCGTCGAACCACGAATACGACGTCGAACCCGCCCGCGTGCGAGGTTCGACGTCGGATTCGTGGTTCGTCCCGTGCCGCGCACGGGCGTCAGCCGTCATCGGGTCTCGTGTCCGGTGGTGACGGTGACGCCGCCCCACGGGAAACCGTGCGGTTCCAGGACGTGGTGGTCGATCTGGTCCATCACGACGTGCCCCTGCCAGACCGTGTACACGAGCACCCCGGCGATGACGCACACCGGAACGGCCGCGTAGGACGTCCATCGGACGACGTCGCCGAGCGCCGGGCGCCCGTACCGCGCGAGCGTGGGCGGGACCACCACGCCGACGACGACCACGAGCAACAGGACGGCCAGGGCGGCCGGGGCCGTGTGCGCCTGCACGTCTACGGTCGGTGGCGCGACCGACACCCGATCGCCAGCGTCGTCGATCCAGTGCCCGTCGGCGTCGACCCCGCCGTAGCCGGCGGAGGCGCTCCACAGAGTGTTGCCCGAGAACAGCACCGCGACCACGCCGATGAGCACGAGCCCCCACGCGCGCGGACGGAGCTTCCGCCCCTCCGGCGCCATCACCGGAGCCGACAAGACCGCCTCGTTCTCCCCCATGCGGTGACCGTAGCACTGCCTGCGGGGCGTGGCGGGGCCGAGCCGCGCCTCCAGTCCGGGTGGGAGGCGCCTGCCACGCTTCCGGGTTCACGCGCTCAGCGACACCTCACGGCCTGTCGGCCGCGTGAGGTGTCGCTGAGCGCGTGAAGTGCCAGCGCGCGCCAGCCCGCCTCCGCCTGCGCCCGCTCAGTGCAGGTGGCGCTCGGCGGCCTCGACCACGTTCTTCATGAGCATCGCGCGGGTCATCGGCCCGACGCCGCCCGGCGTCGGCGACAGGTACCCGGCGACCGACGCCACCGCGGGGTCGACGTCGCCCCGGAGCCTCGCCTTGCCGGTGGTGTCGTCGACGACACGGGTGATGCCCACGTCGATGACCGCAGCGCCGGGCTTCACCCAGTCCGGCTGCACGAGTCCCGCGACGCCGGCCGCGGCGACGATGATGTCGGCACGGCGGCACTCGGCGGCGACGTCCTCCGTCAGGGAGTGCGTCAGGGTCGCGGTGGCCTCGAGCCGCGTCAGGAGCAGACCGAGCGGGCGCCCGACCGTCAGCCCCTGGCCGATGATCGTGACGTGCTGGCCCCGGATCGGGACGTCGTACGCCTCGAGCATCGCGACGATGCCCCGCGGGGTGCACGGCAGCGGCGCGTCGATCGTGCCGGCACCACCCGGGACGGCCAGCACGAGCTCGCCGAGGTTCGTCGGGTGCAGCCCGTCGGCGTCCTTCGCCGGGTTCATCAGCTCGAGCATCGGGGTCGGGTCGATGCCCTGCGGCAGCGGCAGCTGCACGATGAACGCGGTGACCCGGGGGTCGTCGTTCATCTGCAGGATCGCGGCCCGGATGTCCGCGGCCGACGCCGTCTCGGGCAGGTCGATGCGGACCGAGTCGAGCCCGATCTGCGCCGAGTCGCGGTGCTTGCCGGCCACGTAGGACACCGAGCCCGGGTTCTGGCCCACCATGATCGTGCCGAGGCCCGGCCGGAAGCCGTGGTCGTGCAACCGGTCGATGCGGGTCGTCAGGTCGTCGAGCGTGCGGGCGGCGAGGGCGGTGCCGTCGATGCGGACGGCAGTGCCCTCACCGGCCCAGCGCTCACGGGGGAGCGCCGCGCTCACGCGTACAGCGGGAACGCGTCGGTCAGGGCCTCCACCCGGGCCGAGAGCGCTGCGATGTCGGGGTTCGGCATGAGGGTCAGCGCGATGATGTCGGCCACCTCGGTGAACTCGGCGTCGCCGAAGCCGCGGGTCGCCAGCGCCGATGTGCCGATGCGCACACCCGACGTGACCATCGGCGGACGCGGGTCGAAGGGCACCGAGTTGCGGTTCACGGTGATGCCGACCTCGTGCAGGAGGTCCTCCGCCTGCTTGCCGTCGACCTCGGACTCGCGCAGGTCGACGAGCACCAGGTGCACGTCGGTGCCGCCGGTCAGGACGTCGATCCCCGCGGCCTTGGCATCGGGCTGCGTGAGGCGCGACGCGAGGGCCTTCGCACCGCGGATGGTGCGCTCCTGGCGGTCCTTGAACTCCGGCGTGCCGGCGAGCAGGAACGCGGTGGCCTTGGCGGCGATCACGTGCATGAGCGGGCCGCCCTGCTGACCCGGGAACACGGCCGAGTTGAGCTTCTTGAAGAGCGACTCGTCGTTCGACAGGATCAGGCCCGAGCGGGGACCGGCGAGCGTCTTGTGCACGGTCGACGAGACGACGTGGGCGTGCGGGACGGGCGACGGGTGCAGACCGGCGGCGACGAGCCCGGCGAAGTGCGCCATGTCCACCCAGAGGGTCGCGCCGACCTCGTCCGCGATCTCACGGAACTTCGCGAAGTCGAGCTGACGCGGGTACGCCGACCAGCCCGCGATGATCACCTTCGGCTGGTGCTCGACGGCCTTCGCGCGGATGTCGTCGTAGTCCACCTCGAAGGTCTCGGGGTCGACGCCGTACGACACGGCGTTGTAGATGCGGCCGGAGAAGTTGAGCTTCATGCCGTGGGTCAGGTGACCACCGTGGGCGAGCTCGAGGCCGAGGATGGTGTCCCCGGCGGAGGCGATGGCGTGCAGGACCGCGGCGTTCGCCGTGGCGCCGGAGTGCGGCTGGACGTTGGCGTAGGCGGCGCCGAAGAGCTTCTTGGCGCGCTCGATGGCGAGGGACTCCGCGACGTCGACGTACTCGCAGCCGCCGTAGTAGCGCTTGCCCGGGTAGCCCTCGGCGTACTTGTTGGTCAGGACGGAGCCCTGCGACTCGAGCACCGCACGCGGGACGAAGTTCTCGGAGGCGATCATCTCGAGGTAGTCGCGCTGACGGCCGAGCTCCTGCTCGAGCACCTTCGCGATCTCGGGGTCGACCTCGCTCAGCGGGGCGTTGAACGTGGACTGCGTCGCTGCGGGGGGCAGATCGGTGATGGACACGGGACTCCTCGTTGTCTGTCCGTCGCGCGCGTGCACGACGTGGTGGACGGTGGGGCGCGGCCCAGGCGTACGGCGGCGCACCGTGTCAGGTGTCGCTCCCCGATGGTGACCCATCCAACGCCAGTCGCGACCTGACGATCGTACCGAGCGGGCCGGTTCGTGTCACCCTGGTTCCATGACCCTGCTGTCCCCTGACCTGGACGAGCGCACGAGCACGCGTTCGGACACCCCGTGGGTCACGGTGGTGTGGGACGACCCGGTGAACCTCATGTCCTACGTCACGTACGTGTTCCAGCAGCACTTCGGGTTCGCCCGGGCGAAGGCGGAGCGCCTCATGCGCCAGGTGAACGACGAGGGCCGGGCGATCGTGGCGACGGGCCCGCGCGAGGCGATGGAGGCCCACGTCGAGGCCATGCACGGCTACGGGCTGCAGGCGTCCGTCGACCGGGCACCGGCGCCGTGATCCCGTTCTTCCGCCGTTCCGACGGTGTGCACCTCGGCATGTCCTCCGGCGAGCGCGGCGTGCTCACGTCGCTGACGGAACAGCTGCAGCAGGTGTTCGACGGGGACCTGTCGTCGGATCCCGTCGCGGCGCGGATGTTCCCGGACGCGTACCGCGACGACGCGGAGGCGAGCGCGGAGTTCCGGCGCTGGACCGAGTCGGACCTCCTGGCGCAGAAGACGACGAACGCGTCCACCGTGCACGCGTGGCTGACAGGAGCACGCGACGGCGCCTTCACGCCGGAGGACGAGCAGGCCTGGCTCCGCTGTCTGACGGACCTGCGGCTGACGATCGCCGACCGGCTCGGCATCGTCGACGCGGCCACGGAGGAGCAGTCGTACGCGGCCGGTGCGGGCGTGGGACTCCGCGACGTCTACGACTGGCTCGGGTACGTGCAGGAGCACCTGGTCGAGACGCTCACCTCGGCACGCTGACCCGAGGACGGTCCGGGAGGCGCGGCACGGCTCCGAGCGCAGGTCGCGTCACCGAGATCAACAGGCAACCTTGCAAGTCACCCTGGCGAAGTAGTACCGTGTCGGTATGGAATCGTCCGAGTCGTCCGACCTCGCCGGCGACCTGCTGACGCTCTACGGACGCATCCGCCGCACGACGCTCGTCGGGAAGGTCGACGAGGTCACCGCGTCCCAGTCCGCCGCCCTCGGTCGGCTCGTCCGCGACGGTGCCACCACCACGGCGGAGCTCGCGCGCGCCGAGGGCGTCCGTCCACAGTCCATGGGTGCGACGGTCCAGGCGCTCGTCGACCTCGGCCTCGCCGAACGCGAACCGGACCCCGCGGACGGCCGCCGCACCATCGTCCGCGCCACGGACGCCGGCCGGGCCGCCCGTGACGAGTCCCACCGCGCCCGCACCCGCCTGCTCGCCGAGCGTCTCGCGGCGCTCGGTCCGGACGACCGCGACACCGTCGCGCGCTCGCTCGCCATCCTGAGAACCCTCGTCGAACCGTGACCGCCCACGGGGGCGACCCGCGTCGGTGACGCGTGCCGCGCCTCCCGGCCGTCCCGACGCGACCACGTCGCAAAGGCAGACCACCACGTCCAGCGCCACCGCCTCCACACCCGCCGCACCGACGACCGACCCACGGGGGAGCGGCTTCGGCCCGAAGCTCCTCGTCCCCGTCCTGGTCGGACCGCTGCTCAACCCGATCAACACCACCATGGTGTCGGTCGCCCTCGCGCCGATCTCCCGCGACCTCAGGATCGGGGCAGCGCAGGCGATCTGGCTCGTCGCCGCGCTGTACCTCGCGAGCGCCGTGGCCCAACCCACGATGGGGAAGCTCGCCGACCGGTTCGGCCCGAAGAAGGTGTTCCTCACCGGGCTCGTCATCGTCGGGGTCGCGGGCGTCGTCCCCGAGCTGCTGACGGGCTTCGGCGGCGCGGTGTTCGCCCGCGTGCTCATCGGCATCGGGACGTCGTCGGCGTACCCGGCGGCCCTGACGACCCTGCGTCAGCACTCCGCCCGGATCGGGAAGCCGACGCCACCGCTCGTCCTCGGCGCGCTGTCGATCACCTCGCTGGTGTCCGCCGCCGCCGGACCGCCCCTCGGGGGCGCGCTCATCGGGGCGTTCGGGTGGCACGCGATCTTCCTCGTCAACGTCCCGCTCGCCGTCTTCGGCATCGTCGTGTCCGCGCTGTGGCTGCCGTCCGACCGGCTCCGCCCCCGGAACGACGACGACCTGCCGGTGCACACCGCGCTCGACCCGTTCGGCATGCTGCTCATGACCGGCGCCGTGTCCGCGCTGCTCGTGTTCCTGCTCGACCTGTCGGCCGGGCTGTGGTGGCTCCTCGGCACCGCGGTCGTCCTGACCGTGGCGCTCGTGCTCTGGGAACTGCGTGCCGTGAAGCCCTTCGTGGACGTGCGGCTGCTCGCCCGGAACGGCGCCCTGTCCCGGACCTACCTGCGCCTGTTCCTCACCTACCTGCTCGCGTACACGATGACCTACGGGTTCTCGCAGTGGGTGCAGGACGTCGCCGGGTACCCGAGCGACGTGGCCGGGTACCTGCAGCTCCCCGCGGCCGTGGTCGCCGGGGTGGTGTCGTTCCTCATCGCGCGGAAGACCGCCGTCCGGGGGCCGTTGGTCGTCGCAGCCGTGGTGCCGCTCCTCGGCGGGCTGCTGCTCCTGTTCCTCGACGCCGGGTCGCCCGTGGCCCTGCTCGTGCTCGCGCCGGCGCTGTTCGGCGTCCCGCAGGCGTTGGCCTCCGTGTCGAACCAGGCGGCGCTGTACCGCGTCGTGCCGTCGGAGTACATCGGCACCGCCGCGGGTCTGTCGCGCACGAGCGTCTACATCGGGGCCATCGGGGCGTCCTCGCTGATCGGTGGCGTGTTCGGTCAGGCCCCGACGACGCCCGACCTGCACGTGCTGGCGTGGGTGATCGTGGGCGTCGCGGTGCTGCTCAGCGTGCTCACCCTCTCCGACCGCGCGCTGGCACGGCCGCTGCCGCGCTGACCGACGGGCCGCGGCCCGACCGCGGGGCCGCGCCGCGCCTCCCGTCCGCTCGATCCCGGTAGCCTGATGCGGTGACCGACCCGACCGACCAGACCCCCACGCACTGGACCCTCACGCTGGTCTGCGACGACCAGCCCGGGATCGTGCACGCCGTCTCCGGGGCGGTCGTCGCGGCCAGCGGCAACATCACCGAGTCGCAGCAGTTCTCGAGCGGCGACACGAACACGTTCTTCATGCGCCTGCAGGTCCTGGCGCCCGTCGACCGCGCGACGTTCGAGGCAGCGCTCGCCCCCGTCGCCGAGCGGTACGCCGCCCGGGTCCAGCTCGACGTCGTCGGCCGCCCGATGCGCACGCTCGTGCTCGTGTCGAAGGCCGGGCACTGCCTCAACGACCTCCTCTACCGGCAGCGCGGCGGACAGCTCCCGATCGAGGTCCCGCTCGTGCTGTCGAACCACGCCGACCTGTCCGAGCTCGCGGCGTTCTACTCGGTGCCGTTCGAGCACCGCCCGGTCACCGACGCGGCCTCGAAGCAGGACATGGAGCGACGGATCCTCCAGGCGGTCGAGGAGCACGACATCGAGCTCGTCGTCCTCGCCCGCTACATGCAGATCCTCTCGCCGGAGCTCTGCGCCGCGCTCGAGGGCCGCGCAGTGAACATCCACCACTCGTTCCTGCCCGGATTCAAGGGCGCGAACCCGTACCGGCAGGCGCACGCCCGCGGGGTGAAGCTCATCGGCGCGACGGCGCACTTCGTCACGAGCGACCTCGACGAGGGGCCGATCATCGAGCAGAACGTCGTCCGGGTCGACCACACGAAGGACCCCGCCGAGCTCGTGTCGATCGGGCAGGACGAGGAGTCCCGCACCCTGACCCAGGCGGTGCGCTGGATCGCGGAGGACCGGGTCCTCCTCGACGGCGCCCGCACGATCATCTTCAAGTAGGTCCGCGCATGTCAGCACCGCAGTCCCCGGTCGACTGGGGAGAGGTCCCCGACCCCTCGGCGATCGGGAAGCCCCGCCGCGAGTTCGACGGCTGGCGCCTCCTGCGCATCGTCGTCTGCACGTTCGGGTTGCTGTCACTGGCGACGTGGGGCTACTTCGCGTGGCCGTTCCCGATGCCGGGGATCCTGTTCATGATCGGCGCTCCGGCGTTCGCCGCCCTGGTGTGGTACCTGTTCCGCTCGCCGGCGTCGCCGATCGAGACGGACGTCGTCGGCAAGACGATCGTCGAGGTCGCGCTCGTCGTCGCGGCCGGCGCGTGCTGGGTCTCGATCGGGCACCCGGTGGTCGGCTTGGTCTTCGTCCTCGTCGCGGCACTGTCCGGCGTGGTCCAGTTCCGGAAGGAGACGCGGTGAGCGGGTCCATGACGGGCATCGGCCCGGAGGGACGGCGCACCCTGGTCCGCGCCGCACGCGTCGTCGACGGGGCCGGGTCCACCGACGACGGATGGGTCCTCGTCGACGGCGACCGCATCCACGCGGTCGGAGCCGGGGCCGGGGCACCGGCGGCGTCCTCGGTCGACGAGGTCGTCGACCTCGGTGATGCCGTCCTGACGCCCGGTTTCGTCGACCTGCACGGTCACGGCGGTGCCGGGGCCGCGTACGAGGACGCCACGATCGCTCCGGCACTCGCCGTGCACCGCGCACACGGCACCACCCGTTCGGTGCTGTCGCTCGTCGCGAACCCGGTGGACGCCCTCGTCGCCTCGCTGGACCGCGTCCGCGAGGTCATGGCCGCCGACCCGCTCGTGCTCGGTGTCCACCTCGAGGGCCCGTTCCTGTCCCCGCACAACAAGGGCGCCCACAACGAGTCGTTCCTCATCGACCCGGCACCCGACGCGGTGGACGCGCTCCTGACCGCGGGCGAGGGCGTGCTGCGCCAGATCACGATCGCGCCCGAACTGCCCGGCGCCCTCGACGCGACCCGGCGGTTCGTCGAGGCCGGAGTCCGGGTCGCGGTCGGCCACACCGTCGGCACCTTCGACCAGGCACGCGCCGCGTTCGACGCCGGAGCGACCCTCCTCACGCACGCGTTCAACGCCATGCCGGGCATCCACCACCGGGCACCCGGTCCGGTCTCCGCCGCCGTCGCCGACGAACGGGTGACCCTCGAACTGATCCTCGACGGCGTCCACGTGCACCCCTCCGTCGCCTCGCTGCTCCTGCGTGCCGCTCCGGGACGCGTCGCCCTCATCACCGACGCGATGGGCGCTGCCGGTGCGGCCGACGGTTCCTACACGCTCGGGTCGCTCGCCGTCACCGTGACCGACGGGATCGCGCACGTCGCCGGGACGGACACGATCGCCGGCTCGACCCTCACGCAGGACGCCGCGCTGCGGAACGCGGTGACGCGCGCCGGACGGACACTGCCCGAGGCCGTGGCGGCGCTCACGAGCGTGCCGGCGGCCGCGCTGGGCCTCGGGGACCGCCTGGGTCGTCTCGCCCCGGGATACGCGGCGGACCTCGTCGCGCTGTCCCCGTCGCTCGAGGTGCGACGCGTGTGGGGTGCGGGGCGCGAGCTGCGCTAGCCGCGACCGGTTCAGGGCAGCTCGACCACGACCTGCGCGGTCGAAGGGCCGCCGCACTGCTCCGAGCCGCCGTGCCGGACCCACTCCAGGTCGACGTCGCGCTGCACCAGGACCTGCCCGTCCGCGTCGAGCAGGGCGACCCGACCATGGCTCTCGATACCCGTCGTGGCCTGGACGTTCCAGACGTCACCGATGCGCGTCGTCGTGTCGATCACGCTCGGCGGCGTCGCACTGGTGGCGACGCCAGGACCGCTCTTCGTGACGGCCGGGGTAGGGAGCAAGCTGCTCGGCGTAGCCGCCGGGGTCGCCGCGCCGGTGGCAGCTGGCGTCCGGGTCGGTTCGGGGATCGCCGACAGACCGGGCGTGCAGTCCTTCCCCTGACAGACGGCCACGGACACGACGGGGGACCCAGGGTCCGACGACCCCGGCACCCTGACCTCGACCACGTTGCTCCACCCGATGGCCGGACACGCGGTCGGCAGCAACCCGGCACAACCGCCTGCGAGCGCCGCGAGCAGGACCACACCGACCACCGCGAACCCCGTCCTGCGGCCCATGCGACCATGCTCGCCGATCGTTCCCGGGCGCGTGGTCACGATCCGGCCACCGTCGACCGCACGGCGCCTCGGTCCACGGGAACCGCCAGGCCGCGCCGATCACCGACAGGAGCCGCAGACGTTCGTGACTCTCGACCCCGGGCACCGCCGTGGAGACGAGCAGCACGTGCGCCTGCTCCGGGTCGAGGAGCACCTCATCCTCGACGGAGTCCACATGCACCCCGTCATCGCTGAGACGCTCTTCCGCGCCGCTCCCGGTCGGGTCGCACTCGTCACCGACGCGGTGGGTGCGGCCGGCGCGGCCGACGGTTGCTCCACGCTCTGGGTCGTCTCGTCCCGGGGTACGCGGCGGACCTCGTCGCGCTGTCCCCGTCGCTCGAGGTGCGACGCGTGTGGGGTGCGGGGCGCGAGCTGCCCTGACGGAGCGCCGCCGCTCGCTCCCGGCGCCCGGCCGTCGCCGGCACTCGGAGCACGGTCGTGGTCGCTCGGGCTCAGGGCATGGTCGCCGCCCGCTGCACCGCCGCGTGGACGGCCGACCGGAACGCCGGATCGGCGGCGGGGCCCCGCACGGGCACGACGTGCAGGCGGTGGTCACCACGCCGGAGCGCGGGACCGACGAACACGCCCTCGGTGACGTCGGGATCGGTCGCTGCCCACAGGGTGGAACGCGCGCCGTCCTCGGGGGTGCGGGCGAGGAGTCGCGCGATCCTGCCGCCGATCCGCTGCGTCAGAGTCTCCGCCTGGCCGTTCATCCCCGTCGCGGCGACGCCGGGGTGCGCGATCACCGACCGGACGTCCGACCCGGTGGCGCGCAGCCGCTCCCCCAGGTCCACCGCGAGCGCGGCCGCCGCGGTCTTCGAGTCGACGTACGCCCGGAGCTGCGCGTAGCGGCGCGGGTCGTCGAGCGCCTCCGCGGGCGGCACACGGCGGGTCCGCTGCGAGAAGTTCGACCCGACGAGGACGATCCTCGGGGCCGGACCGCCGAGGATCGGCAGCACGGCGTCGGCGAGGACGGCAGGCCCGACGACGTTCGTCGCCCAGGTGCGTTCGATCCCCTCGTCGGTCCGCTCGAAGGCACCGAGCGACGCCCCCGCGTTGTTGACGAGCGCGTCGAGGATGATGCCGTCCGCGGCCAGTCGCCGGGCGAAGGCGGTGACGGAGGCGACGGACGCGGTGTCGACGACCCGCGCCTCCAGGCCGTCGGGCAGGACCCGGGCGGCCTTCCCGGGGTCGCGGACCGCGGCGATGACGTGCGCTCCGGCGGCGGCGAGGGTGGTGGCGACGACGAGTCCGAGGCCGCTCGTCGCGCCCGTGACCACGACGGTCCGTCCACGTTGGTCGGGCAGGTCGGACGGCGTCCACGCGAAGGTACGGGTACTGGGCACGGCGGCTCCTCGGGTCTGAAATCGGATGACTCATCCGGAACGCTAGCACAACCGGATAGACTGTCCGCATGACTGACGCCCTGGCCCGCCCCGCAGCCCTGCGATCGGACGCCCAGCGCAACCGGAGCGCGCTGCTGGACGTGGCCCGGACCCTGGTGGACCGCGGCGAACCGGCGCTGCTCAACGCCGTCGCGCACCAGGCGGGAGTCGGCGTCGGGACCGCCTACCGGCACTTCCCCACGCAGCAGCACCTGCTCGAGGCGCTCGCCATCGACGCCTTCGAGGAGATGCTCGACCGGGTCCGCGACGCCGTGGCCCTGCCGGACCCGGCGGAGTCCCTGCGCGCGGTCGTGTTCGAGGCCTTCCGCAGCATGGTGCGCGACGCGGCCCTCGGCGACCTGCTCACCGGCGGCGGCTTCTCGTGCGCGGACACGCTCGGGCTCGCCGGCGACCTGGTGCACGAGGTCGGCGAGCTGCTCGGGCGGTGCCGTGCGGCGGGCCTCGTCCGCGCCGACCTCGACGCGGACGACCTCCGGCGGCTGCTGTGCGGGATGCGCGCGGCGGCCGTGGCCGGTGGACGGACGGTCGACGACCCGGACCGCTTCGCCGAGGTCCTGATCGCCGGCATGCGTCCGGCCTGAGCACCCCGGGCGCCCGGTGCTGAACGCTGCCAGGATGAGGCCATGAGCGTGATGGTCTCCGCCTTCGATGCACACCGCACCCGCACGAGCGAGAAGTACACGGCCTACCCGCCGGAGGTGCTGCCGATGTTCGTCGCCGAGATGGACACGATGCTCGCCGAACCCGTCCGGGACGCCCTCGTGACCGCTGTCACCAACGGCGACACCGGGTACGTCGGACACGGCCGGGCCCTGCCCGAGGCCTTCACCGACTTCGCCGAGGACCGCTGGGGCTGGCACGTCGACCCGGACCTCGTCCGGACCACCACGGACGTCTCGGTCGCTGCTGTGGAGGTGCTCCGCCGGGTGATCGAGCCGGGCGACCAGGTCGTCATCATGCCGCCCGTGTACCCGCCGTTCTGGGAGTACGTCGCCGAGGCCGGCGGCTCCGTCACCGAGGTCCCGCTGCTCGCGCCGGAGGGCGACGCCGACCCGTTCGACACGACCGCCGGCTGGCGCATGGACCTCGACGGCATCGCACGGGCGTTCGCCGACGGAGCCCGCACGGTGCTGCTCTGCAACCCGCACAACCCCCTCGGGCTCGTGCACGCCCGGGACGACCTCGCCGCGCTCGCCCGGCTCGCGGCGGAGTGGGACGCGGTCGTCGTGTCCGACGAGATCCACGCACCGCTCGTGCACGCGGACGCCACGTTCACCCCGTTCCTGGACTCCTGCCAGGAGGCCGCGGGTCTCGGTGTCGCACTGACGAGCGCGAGCAAGGCGTGGAACCTCGCGGGGACGAAGTGCGCGCTGATGGTCGGCGCGTCGGACCGTGCCCGTGGCTGGTTCGACGGACTGCCCGGCGAGGTCGTCGAGCGCACCGGCATCCTCGGGTACACGGCGAGCGTCGCGGCGTTCCGCGAGGGCGGCCCCTGGCTCGCATCGTTGCTCGCCGAGCTCGCGGCGAACCGGCGCACCCTGGCCGAACGGATCGGCGAGGTACTGCCCGGCGTCGGCTACCGGCAGCCACAGGCGTCGTACCTGGCGTGGCTCGACCTGCGCGCACTGCCGTGGGGCGACGACCCGGCCGCGGCGCTCGTCGACGAGGCGAAGGTGGCGCTCGGCAGCGGGCCGGCGTTCGGACGCCAGGGCAACGGCTTCGCGCGGCTCAACTTCGGGTGCTCGGCCGAGACCCTCGACGAGGGACTCAGCCGCCTGCGCAGCGCGTACGAGCGGCGCGCCGACGGCTGAGCCGAAGGGTCACTCGAAGCGCTGCCAGGCCGGCTTGTTCTCGTAGGTGTACCGGTAGTAGTCGGCGAGCCGGAGCCCCGCCGCTGCTTCTTCGTCGACAACGACGGTGGCGTGCTGGTGCAGCTGGAGCGCCGAACCGGGCACGAACGACGACAGGGGTCCCTCGACCGCGGCGGCGACGGCGTCGGCCTTCGTCGGGCCCTGTGCGACGAGGACGAGCTCGCGCGCCTCGAGGATCGTGCCGAGGCCCTGGGTCATGCAGTGGGTCGGCACCTGGTCGAGGTTGTCGAAGAACCGCGCGTTCGCCTCGCGCGTGGACGGGGCGAGCGTCTTGATGCGCGTCCGGGACGCGAACGAGGACGTCGGCTCGTTGAACCCGATGTGACCGTTCGCGCCGATGCCGAGGATCTGCACGTCGACCCCGCCGGCGGCACGGATCGCGGCGTCGTACTCCTTCGCCGCGAACTCGAGGTCGTCGGCGCGGCCGTCCGGCACCCGCACCCGCGACGGGTCGAAGCCGAGCGGCGCGGTGACGTCGCGGGCGATCACGCTCGCGTAGGACTCCGGGTGCTCGAGCGGGATCCCGACGTACTCGTCGAGGGCGAACGCGCGGGCCTCGGCGAACGAGATCTCGCCGGCGCGGACACGACGCTCGAGGTCGGCGTAGATGCCCTGGGGGCTGGACCCGGTGGCGACTCCGATGACGGCGGACGGCTTCTTCGCGACGACGGACGCGATCTTGGCCGCTGCGACGCGACCGACCTCGTCCGGCGTGGGCAGGATGATGATCTCCACGAGCACAGCCTACTGGTCATGACCAGTCCGCGACAGGGTGCCATCGGTAGCGTGGCGGCATGCCGACGCCAGACTTCGTCCTGTCCCTCCGCTCGAAGATCGGGCACGATCCGCTCTGGCTGACCGGGGTGACCGCGGTCGTCACCCGCGGTGAGGGCCCGGATCGCGAGCTGCTCGTCGTGCGCCGGGCCGACACCCGTGCGTTCACCCCGGTGACGGGGATCGTCGACCCCGGCGAGGAACCGGCGGTGGCGGCCGAGCGCGAGGTGCTCGAGGAGGCGGACGTCGTCGCCGTCGCCGAACGTCTGGCGTGGGTGCAGACGCTGCCGGAGATGACGTACCCGAACGGCGACCGTGCGCAGTACCTCGACCTCGTGTTCGCGTGCCGGTACGTCTCCGGGGAGCCGTTCCCGGCCGACGGCGAGAACACCGAGGCGTTCTGGGCGCCCGTCGACGCGCTGCCGGAGATGTCCGCGAACATGCTCGCGCGTGTGCAGGCAGCGCTCGCCGACGAGCCGGCGGCCCGCTTCCAGCGCTGACCCCGAGTCTCGCCCGCCCGGCGCCGAGACTCGGTCCTGGCGACGGTCCTCGGGCTCCGGAGCACGAGCGATGTCGCCCAGCGCGAGTCTCGGCACGGCCGCCGGGCGCGACCACGCGCGGACGGGAGGCGCGGTGCCGGCCCGCACCGCGCCTCCCGTCCGTCACCGGCGCGGGCGAGACTCGGTCCTGGCGACGGTCCTCGGGCTTCGGAGCGCGAGCGGTGTCGCCCAGCGCGAGTCTCGGCGCCGCTGCGCCGAGACTCGGGCGCGGGGCCGTGGGCGCGGGCCCGCGGGCCCACGGGTCCGCGCCCGCGGGCCGCGGGGCTACGCGATCGACGCGACCGCCACCGGTGCGCCGAGCAGCCGCACGGCCACCGCGTCGCCAGCCGTCCGGCGGTCGCCGACCTCGTGCTGCACCGTCACGACCGTGTCGTCGTCGAGCCGGACGGTCGTGCGACGGATGGAGCCGAGGAAGCTCGACGCGACCACCGTGCCGGTGACGCCCTCCGACGCGAAGGCGACGTCCTCCGGGCGGACGTAGGCGAGCACCGGCCCGTCCCCGACCGTGGCGTCGAGGGCCGGCACCCGGAACCCGTACACGAACACGTCGCCGCCGCGCAGGTCCCCGCGGAGGCGGTTCGACTGCCCCACGAAGTCCGCGGTGAACGCCGAGCGCGGGGAGCGGTACAGCTCCTCCGGCGTGCCGACCTGCTCGATGTCGCCGGCGTTCATCACGGCGATGCGGTCGGAGACGGCGAGCGCTTCCTCCTGGTCGTGCGTGACGAACACGGTCGTGATGCCGAGGTCGCTCTGGATGCGGCGGATCTCGTCGCGCAGGGACACCCGCACCTTCGCGTCGAGGGCGGAGAGCGGCTCGTCGAGGAGGAGCACGCGCGGGCGGGTCACCAGGGCGCGGGCGAGGGCGACACGCTGCTGCTGACCGCCGGAGAGCTGGTGCGGGTACCGGTCGGCGAACTCGGCGAGGTGCACCATGTCGAGCGCATCCACGACCTGGGTCCGGCGTTCGGCGGCGGGGACCTTGCGCATCTCGAGGCCGAACGCGACGTTCTGCCGCACGGTCATGTGCGGGAACAGCGAGTACTGCTGGAACACCATGCCGATGTCCCGCTTGTTCACGGGGGTGCCCGCGACGTCGGAACCGTCGATGCGGATCGAGCCGGAGTCGATCCCCTCGAGGCCGGCGAGGGCGCGGAGGGCGGTCGTCTTGCCGCAGCCGGACGGGCCGAGCAAGGACACGAACTCGCCGGGCTCGATCCGGAGCGACAGGCCCGCGAGGGCGCGGTGCGTGCCGTAGTGCTTTTCGACGGCCTCGAGCTCGACGGTCGCGCCGGCGGTGGCGAGCGACGCCGGGGCGGCGGGGGCGGTGACGGTCATGCGGACTCCTTGGAGCGGGACCGGCGGGAGGTCCCGACGCGGCCGATGAGGACGAGCAGCACGAACCCGAACACGAGGGCGCCGAGCGAGAAGATCGCGGCGACGTACGGGTCGGTCTGCTGCACGAGCACGAGCGCGGTCTGGAACGTCGTGCGGGAGAGGAACGAGGCGAGGGTGTACTCGCCGAGGACGACCGTGATCGTGAGGAAGCACGCGGCGGTGATGCCCCGGCGGAGGTTCGGCAGGAGCACCCGCCACGTCACCGTCCACCACGAGGCGCCGAGGGACCGCGCGGCCTCGGAGAGCACGTTCATGTCCATCGCGGTGATCGACGCCGCGATCGGCCGGAAGGCGAAGGGCAGCGAGACGATGCCGATCGCGAAGGCCAGCGTCCACGCGTCCGACCCGAAGACCTGCGCGACGACCTGGTACACGGGGATGAACCCGACGACGAGCACCACGACCGGCACCGTGATGGGCACGATGCACACGAACTCGAGCACGCGGCGCAGGCGGGGGTAGCGGAGCGCGGTGATGATCTGCGCGGGCAGGAGCACGAGGAGCACGATCGCGACGGTGAGGACCGCGATGAGCAGCGATGCCCCGAGGCCGTCGAACACGGGCTGGTACGTCGGCGCGTTCACCGGATCGGTGATCGCCGACCAGTGCGCGAGCGTGAAGCCGTCCGTGCCCTGCCGGAAGGTGAACTCCGCGAGGGCGACGAGCGGGACCGCGAACACGAGACCGATGACGACGAGCACGACGGCGGCGGTGACCCGTGACGGGGCGACGCCGAAGCCACCGGGGCGACCCGCGCCTCCAGGCCGACGCGACGGAGCGGACGTACGCGACCGACCGGACGCACGCGACGGACCGGACGTCGCGGCGGTCATCGCTGCCACCTCGCGGCCCGACGCTGGAGCAGCGAGTACGCGCCCATGACGACCGCCATCACGACGACCATCCCGAACGCCAGGACCCCGGCGACGTTCTGCAGCCCGATGATGGTCTCGCTGGTGAGCTGCGCGCGGATCGTCAGCGGCACGATGCCGCCCTGCGAGATGAGCGCCGCGGCGGTCGCGAACGACGAGAAGCCGTTCGCGAAGAGGAGCAGCAGCGATCCCCAGAACGCCGGCGCGAGCACCGGCAGCCCGATGCGACGCCAGTACGTCGCACGGGAGGCGCCGAGCGTGGCGGCGGCCTCGCCCCACTGCGCCTTGACGCCCTCGAGTGCGGGCATGAACGTGAGGACCATCAGCGGCACCTGGAAGTAGACGTAGGGGATGACGAGGCCCGGCACCGTGTAGAGGAAGGTGCCGTTCGCGTTGAGGTCGATGTGGAACGCCGACACCAGCCACGACGTGACGAGTCCCTGCACGCCGATCGTGGCGATGAACGCGAACGCGAGCATGACGCCGCCGAACTGCGCGAGGACGCTGGCGGCGGAGTCGATCATCGAGCGGACGAGCCCGTCGGGCCGGAGCGCGGCGAGCGCCCAGCAGACGATCGCTCCGATGACGGCCCCGAGCACGGCGGAGACGGCCGACAGCGCGAACGAGCCGCCGAAGGCACGAAGCACCGACGGGTCCGAGAACGCCGCGAGGTTCGCGAGGGTGACGTGACCGGCCGCGTCGAAGAACCCGCTGCCGACCGCGATCACCGCGGGCACCGCGAGGAAGAGCACGACGTACGCCGCGAAGGGGGTGAGGCCGAGCCACGCGACGCCGCCGCGGCGCCGGACGCGGGGTCCGGCGACGCGGCGGGCGGCGGCTTCGGCGGAGGCCGGCGCGACGCTGGTGGCGGCCGGCCCGGCCGTGGCGGGAGCGGGGGTCGCGCCCGGCGCGAACGCGCTCCCGCCCGGTGCCGATGCGCTGGTCATGCGGCTCAGGAACCCATCGTGGAGGCCCACTTGGCCGACAGCACCTTGGCAGCCGCGGTGGCCTGCGCGTCGGTCAGCTCCACGTAGTCCTTCGGTGCGCCGCCGGCGGCGTCGAGGGCGTCCTGGTCGACCTTGCCCGACTTCTCGAGCGCGGCGAGGGTGGACGGGAAGGCGCCGGCCTGGAGGTACAGGTTCTGCACCTCGGGGCTGGCGATGTACTCCTGCCAGAGGCGCGCGGCCGCCGGGTGCGGGGCGTCCTTGTTGATCGCCTGCGAGTAGTACGAGCCGAGGGCCTGACCCTCCGGGACGACCGTCTTCCAGTTCTTGTTGCCGGAGGCGCCGGCAGCGGGGCCCCAGGCGAGGTTGTTGTAGGACCACTGGATGACGACCGGGGTCTCACCCGAGGCGACCGTCGCCTGCGTCGGCAGCACGTTCTGGAAGTTGCCGGCCTGCTTGAGCTTGCCGAAGTACTCGACGCCCTTGGTGATGTCGTCCGCCGAGCCGCCGTTCTCGAGCGCGGCGAGGTAGACGGCCGACGCGGCCTGGTTCGCCTGCGTCGGGTCGCCCGAGATCGAGACCTTGCCCTTGTACTCGCTGCCGAGCAGGTCGCCCAGGTCCTTCGGCGCGTCCTTGATCTTCGAGGAGTCGTAGCCGATCGACATGAGGCCCGTGTAGTCGCGGGTCCACGCGCCCTTGCTGTCCTTGAGCGTCGTGGGGATGTCGTCCCAGTTCGCCACCTTGTAGTCGGTGAGGAGGTCGAGGTTCTGCTGCAGGACCGCGTTGCCGAGGTCGAGCACGTCGGGGGCCGTCGACTGGCCCTTCTGCGACTTCACCGCGGCGACCTCGTCGGCGCTCGAGCCGTTCGGGTTCGCGGAGTTGATCTTGATCCCGTACTTCTTCGTGAAGCCGTCGATGATCTTGCCGTAGTTGGCCCACGACGGCGGCAGCGCGATGACGTTGAGCTGCCCCTCCGCCTTGGCGGCCTTCACCAGGGCGTCCATGCCGCCCGCGGACTGGGCGCTGGTGGCGGTCTTCCAGTCGGTGTCGTCCTTCGTCGTGCTCGCGGAGCTCGTCGCCGAGCATCCGGCCAGGGTGACGATCGCGGCGGCGGCCAGGGCGATGCCGGCCAGGGTGCGCTTGTGCTGCACGGGATGTGCCTTTCGGGAGGGGATGTGGGTCCCGGGGTTCGGGTTCTGGATGATCGTGGACGCGGCCGGTTTCCGGTCCGTGCTGCGATGGTGAACGGTGGCGGAACAGCGGGTGCGCCTGTACGGTTTCGCCTGTGGCAGCGGCGATGCTGTGCCGCGACTGACGGCCTGGAGGCACGCATGCAGTTCACGACGACGGTCCTGCTGGCACGGAAGACGGCGACCGGGCTGCCGGTCCCGTCCGACGTCATCGACGCGCTGGGCGCGGGGAAGCGTCCGCCCGTGGTGGTCACGCTGGACGGTGGCTACACCTACCGGTCCACGGTCGGGGTGATGAACGAGCAGTTCCTCGTGCCGCTGTCGGCGGAGCACCGGGCGGCAGCGGGCCTCGAGGCCGGGGACACGGTGGAGGTCCGGATCGAGGTGGACGCGCAGCCCCGGGTCGTCGACGTGCCGACCGACCTGGCCGCGGCGCTGCACGACGCGGGGGTGCGGGCGGCGTTCGACACGCTGTCGAACTCCCGGCAGCGGGCGATCGTGGACCCAGTCGAGCAGGCGAAGGCGCCGGAGACGCGGCAGCGGCGCATCGAGAAGGCGGTGGAGTCGCTGCGGTCCTGAGCAGGCGGCGCGGCGGGGCTGCGCGTCGCGGCCGGGCTGCGCGTCGCGGCCGGCCTGCGCGTCGCGGCGGGCGTGCCGGGCGCGTCCTTCGCGTCGCGGTCGCTCAGCCGCCGAGTTCGACCAGCACGCGGGGGATCTCGGTGACGAGCTCCCGCGCGAGGTAGCCGAGCGGTCCGACCTGCACCGCCAGCCGGTCCCCCGCGGCAGCGTGCACGTACGACGCCCACGCCGCTGCCTGCGCCGGCTCGGCACCGCGCGCGAGGAGTCCGACGATCGCGCCGGAGAGCACGTCCCCGCTGCCACTCGTCCCGAGCCCGCCCGACCCCGTGCCCTTCACCCAGGCCCGTCCGTCCGGAGCAGCGATGACGTCGGCGAGCGCGACGACGGCTCCGAACCGCTCCGCGATCGCCCGGGCGTCCGCCTCGTCGTCGCTGCACTCGCGCCCGAGCAGCCGCTCCGCCTCCCCGCTGTTCGGGGTCATCACGAGCCGACCGCGCAACGGTTCGAGCCGGTCCCGGACGTCCGCGGCGACACCGAGCGCGAAGGCGTCGAGCACGACCGTGGCGTCCGGACCGACGACGCCGGCGATGCCCGCGACGAGGTCCCGGCTGCCGTCCGGTTCGTCGAGCCCGGGGCCGACCAGGACGGCGTCGGCGCTGCCGGCGTCCGCGGCGACACCCTCGATCGCACCGACGGCGACGTGGCCGTCCGCGTCCTCGTCGAGCGGTTCGACGCCGGACTCGGGGACGGCGACCGCGACCTCGTGCGCGACGCTCCGGGCGACGGCGAGGGTGAGCCGGCCCGCGCCGACCCGGAGTGCCGCGAGGGCGGAGAGCTGCGCGGCGCCGGGGGTGCGCGCGGCACCGCCGATGACGAGCACCTGCCCGCGGTCGTACTTGCCGGCCCCGGCCTCGGGGAGGGGCCAGGAGCGGAGGACGTTCGGAGTGATCGGTTCAGCGGACACGGGCGTCGTCCTTCCGGCCGCTGTGCTCGGTGACCTCGGCGTCGGGCGACTCGGCGAGGTGCTCGACGGCGGAGAACTCCTCGAGGGTCCACGGCGCGCCGACCGCGTCGCGTCGCAGTCTCGTGAGCGAGGCGTTCGCGACCGTGTGCGTCCGGGCGAACTCCATGATCGCCGGCTCGTCGAGGTCGAGGCACACCGCGACGGTGAGCATGACGACGGCGTCGTGCGCCGCGACGAGCAGCCGATCCGGGCCGTCGAGCCGGTCGACGTCGACGAGCAGCGACCGGAGCCGGAGCATCACGTCCGCCCAGGACTCGCCGCCCGCGGGCCGGTGGTAGTACTTGCCGAGCCACCGGCGGCGGCGCTCCTCGTCCGGGAACCGGTTGCGGACGCCGGTGCTGGTGAGCAGGTCGAGCACGCCGAGCTCGCGGTCCCGGAGCCGTTCGTCGACGCGGCGCGACGGTTCCCGCAGTCCGCCCGCCTCGAGCGCGATCCCGATGGTCTGCTGGGCCCGCAGGTACGGCGACACCCAGAGCGCCACCGGGACGTCGTCCACGCCGCGGTCGGCGAGCTCGGCGCCGAGCGCTCGGGACTGTTCCTCGCCGAGGGGACTCAGCGGGACGTCGGCGTCCCGGTGGTCGACCTCGATGACCTCCGCCCCTGCGGCCTCGGCCCGGGCCGCGGCGACGTTGGCGGTGGACTCCCCGTGGCGGACGAGCCAGATCTCGGTGACTGCCATGGGGTGGACGGTAGCCGAGCGGTCCTGCACCCGCACGCAGCACGGCGCCGGACGGAACGCACCCGTGTCCCGTCCGGCGCCGCGGTCTCCCGGCCGGACCCGCTGCCTCAGGCCCGGCGCACCCGCAGGGTCACGATCTCGAAGGGCCGGAGGGTGAGCACGACCGGCTCCCCCGCTCCCCACGAGTCCCCCGCCGGGCGTTCCAAGAGGTCCACGGCCGCGACCGACGCCACCTCGAACCCGAAGTCGATGCCGACGTCCGCCGCGCGACCGCCGGACCCCTCGTAGAGCCGCACGACGACGTCCCCGGAGCGGTCCTCGGCGAGCTTGACGGCCTCGACGAACACCTGCGGCGAGGACACCGTGACGAGCGGTTCGACGCTGGACGACCCCGCGACCCGGCGCACCGGCAGGTTGAGCCGGTACCCGGAGTCCGCCGCGTCGAGCACCGAGGGCGCGATCCGCAGCACGGTGTGGAACACGTGGTGCCCCTGGTCGGCGTGCGGGTCCGGGAACGTCGGGGCCCGTAGCAGCGACTCGCGCACGAGCGTGGTCGTACCGCCGTCGGGCCGGGTGTCCCGGGTGATGTCGTGCCCGTACGTCGAGTCGTTCGCGACGGCGACGCCGAAGCCCGGTTCCGCGACGTGCACCCAGCGGTGGGCGCTTGTCTCGAAGCGGGCCATGTCCCACGAGGTGTTCTGGTGCGTCGGTCGCTCGATGTGCCCGAACTGGATCTCGCTCGACGCGGACGAGGCCCGGACGTCCAGCGGGAACGCCAGCTTCAGCAGCTTCTGGTGCTCGTGCCAGTCGACCTCGGTCCGGACCGTCAGCTCGGGCTCGCCCGCGACCGCGGAGTACCGGGTCGTGACGGTGGACGAGCCGAACGGTCGGACGACCACGAGCTCGTCGCCGGAGACGGACACGGACGTCGCCGACAGCACGGTCCCGCTGCGCTGGTACGCGCGGTCGATGTCCCACGCCTCCCACTGGTTCGGGGTGTCCCGGAAGACGGTGTACTCCGCCGCGGACGAACCCGGGGCGACGGCGTCGCGTCCGGTCGCGTGGTCGAGGAACGAGACGAGGTGGCCGTCGGCGTCGATGGTCGCGGTCGCCACACCGGTGTCGAACACGAAGCGGTCGCCGTTCGGGACGGGAGGCACGGCTCGCGGCTCCTCACCGACGGAACCACCCAGGGCGGTTACGTCCCCCGCCAACACCGGGGCGGCGTTGAAGCACACGACGGTGCCGGAGCTGCCGGTGCCGCCGATCGCGTCCGGGCCCGTCGGCGCGTCGAGGAGCGCATCACCGCCTCCGGCCAGTGCGGTCGACGACGCGCCGACCCCGGCGAGCGCCGCGGCGCCGCCGTTCGCGAGCGCCGTCGTGGCGTTGCCGATGAGCCCCTCGAGCACCTCGGCCACGCGGGCGTAGTTCTCCTCGGCGACCTCGTACACCCAGGCGATCGACGAGCCCGGCAGGATGTCGTGGAACTGCTGCAGGAGGACGGTGTGCCAGGCCTCCTCGAGTTCGTCGTACGGGTAGTCGAGTCCGAGCCGGACAGCCGCCGTCGCCGCCCAGAGCTCGGCCTCGCGCAGGAGGTGCTCGGAGCGACGGTTGCCCTGCTTGGTGCGGATCTGCGACGTGTACGTGCCGCGGTGGAACTCGAGGTACATCTCCCCCGACCACACCGCCGGCGCGGGGAGCGCGGCCTCGAGGTCCTCGAACACCTGGGCGGGGGTGCCGAGGTCGACCCGCGGGGAACCGTCCAGGTCGTGCTGCCGACGTGCCGCGGCGACCATCTCGCGGGTGGGGCCGCCACCGCCGTCACCGAAGCCGTAGAGGAGCATCGAGGTGTTCGCGACGCCGCGTTCCTTGTTCTGCCGTTCACCCCGGTGCAGGTCGGCGGGCGAGACGTCAGAGTTGTACGTGTCCGCCGGGGGCAGGTGGGTCAGGACGCGGGAGCCGTCGATGCCCTCCCAGTGGAACGAGGTGTGCGGGATGACGTTCGTCTCATTCCACGAGGGCTTCTGCGTGACGAACCACTTCGAGCCCGCGGCCCGGACGATCTGCGGCAGGGCGCCCGAGTAGCCGAACGAGTCGGGCAGCCAGGCCTCGGGGGTGTCGATGCCGAACTCTTCGAGGAACAGCCGCTTGCCGGCGACGAACTGGCGTGCGAGGGCCTCCCCGCCGGGCAGGTTCGTGTCCGACTCGACCCACATGCCGCCGACCGGGATCCACCGTCCCTCGGCGACGCGCTCCTTGATCCGCGCCCAGATCGTCGGGTAGCCGTCCCGGATCCACGCGTACTGCTGCGCGGACGAGCAGGCGAACGTGAAGTCCGGGTCGCGGTCCATCAGGTCGAGCACGTTCGAGAACGTGCGGGCGCACTTCCGGATCGTCTCCCGGACGGGCCAGAGCCAGGCGGAGTCGATGTGGGCGTGCCCGACCGCGACCGCCCGGTGTGCGGCGGCGCTGGCGGGGACGGCGAGTGCCGGGGCGAGGACGGCACGGGCGTCGGCGGCGGTCCCGGCGACGTCGTCGGGGTCGATGGCGTCGGCGGCGCGTTCGAGTACCCGGAGGATGTCGGCGCCGCGGGTACCGTCGGTCGGCAGCTCGGCCATGAGCCCCCGCAGCACCCAGAAGTCCTGCTGCAGCTCCCACACGGTGTCGTCGCGTTCGACGAGTTCGAGTGCGCGGAGCCGGTAGATCGGTTCCGTGCCCGCCGTCGACCGCGACCCGAGCGGGGTGGCGCCCTGGAACGAGTCGCCGCCGATGTCCGGGTTCGCGGCGGCCTCGACGTACAGCTCGAAGGACTCACCCGGTCCGACCTCGACGGGCACCGTGTCGTTCCGCGGCTCGATGCCCGTGATCGTCGACCCGTCCGGACGCCAGGCGAGGCCCTCGGCCTGGAAGCCGGGCTGCCGCTTCGTGAAGCCGAGGTCCACCAGGAGTTCCGCGGTGGTGCCCGGCGCCGTCCCGAAGTCGTCCGGCACGGTGCCGCGGACGCGGAACCAGGTCGTGCCCCAGGGGCGACCGCCCCAGGACCCGCCCACCTCGAACGGCTCGTACTCGGCGGCGACCGCGACGTCGAACGGCACCGGTTCGTCCGGCACGGTCCACGCCGCGATCTCGACCGGCGCGGACCGGCGGTGGACCGCTGGGTCGATGCGGTCCCGGACGAGTCGGGCGATGCGGGCTTCGACGAGGGGTTCGTCGTGGTGCATGGGGTTCCTTCCAGGTGGACGGATCGTGGGACGGCGCGTGTCAGCCCTTGATGCCGCCGGCGAGGGCGTTGCCGCCGCCGAGGCCCCGGGACACGAGCACGTAGAGGGCGATGACGGGCACGGAGTAGATGATCGAGAACGCCGCGAGCTGCCCGTACGCCACCGCCCCGTACTGTCCGAAGAAGTTGAAGATGCTCACCGCGGCGGGCACCTTCTCGGGCGAGAGGAGCAGGACGAAGGGGACGAAGAAGTTCCCCCAGGCCTGGATGAACACGAAGATGAACACCACGGCGATGCCCGGTCGCATGAGGGGCACGACGATGCGCATGAGGGTGGTCAGCATCGAGGCGCCGTCGGTCCAGGCCGCCTCCTCGAGGGAGATCGGGACGGAGTCCATGAAGTTCTTCGCCATCCAGATCGCCATCGGCAGGCTCGTCGCGGCGAGGAAGAAGATGCAGCCCCACACGTTGTCGATGAGGTTGAGCGACACGAACAGGCTGTAGACCGGCACCATCATCGCCGTGATCGGGAGGCCGGTGCCGAACAGGATGCCGTACAGGAACGGCTTGTTCACGCGCATCTTGTAGCGGGACAGCGGGTAGGCGGCCAGGATCGCGACGACGACCGTGACGAGCGCGCACCCGCCCGAGATGAGCAGGCTGTTCGCGAGCGGGATGAACGACAGCTCCGGGGTGAGCACCTTCGTGAAGTTGTCGAGCGTCAGGTGCGACGGGATCTTCACGGAGAGCGACGCGTCCGGGTCGACCGACGCGAGGACGAGCCACAGCAGCGGCACGGCGAAGCAGATCGCGATGACGAGCAGGACGACGTTCGCCACCCACCGCATGGTCCGGCCGCGCGGGGACGTCATGTGGAGCGCGCCCGGTGCGGTCACCGAACGGGTCGTGGTCGCGTCGGGCGACGACACGGTCAGCGCCATCAGTCCACCTCCGGCTTGAGTGCCCGGATGTAGATGATCGAGAACACCGCGCCCACGATGAGGAGGATCGTGGCGATCGCGGTCCCGAACCCGAGCTGCGAGAACTTGAACGCCTCCTGGTATGCCAGGATCGGCAGGGTGGACGAGTTCGTCCCGGGGCCGCCGGCCGTCATCACGTAGATGAGGGTGAACACCGACAGGGTCTGCAGCGTCGTGAGCATGAGGTTCGTCGAGATCGACCGGCGGATCACCGGCAGCGTGATGAAGACGAGCCGCTGCCACCCGGTCGCGCCGTCGACCTCGGCGGACTCGGTGATCTCCTCGGGCACCTCCTGGACGGCGGCGGAGTACACGAGCATCGAGAACGCCGTCCCGCGCCAGATGTTCGCCAGGATGACGGCGAGCATCGGGTACGTGTAGAGCCAGTTCGGGCCGCTGATGCCGATGCCGGCCAGGAACGTGTTGAGCGTGCCCTTGTCGTTGAAGAACGCGTACGCGGCGAACGACGCGACGATCTCGGGCAGGACCCAGGCGGCGACGACGAACGTGCCGACGATCGCCCGGACGGCTCGGTTCGCGCTCCGCATGAGCAGTGCCAGTCCCAGTCCGAGCACGTTCTGCCCCACGACGGCCGAGGCGAGCAGGAACACGATGGTGAGGATGACCGACTTCGGGAAGTCCGGGTCCTGGAACAGTTCGACGTAGTTCTTCAGGCCGACGAACTGCTGGTCCGCGGCGCCGACGCCGGTGAGGGCGGAGTTGGTGAACGACCCGTAGAACGACGAGATGACGGGGCCGAGCAGGAAGAGGACGAGGAGGACGACGGCGGGGAGGAGCGGGACGGCTCGTCCCACGTTCCGCAGCGGGCGCCGCTTGCGCGGTGCTGGTGGATCGGTGCGCTTCGGCGCGCCGGGCGCCGACAGCGTCGGCGCGAGAGGGGTGCTGGACACGGGGGTTGCCTTCCGGGTGCGGAGAGGGTCCGAAGGTGGGTGGGTCGGGCTGACGGGAGGCGNCACCGCGCCTCCAGTCCGTCAGCCGGAGACCGTGTTCTTCTTGCCGACGATCCCCTCGACCGAGGAGTCGTACGCGGCCGCCGCCTGCTTCGGCGTCTGCTGGCCGGTCATGACCGACTCCATCGCCACCTGGATGGCGTTGGACACCTGGGAGTAGTTGGTCGTCGCCGGGCGGAAGTTCGTGTGCTCCACGAGGCCGGAGAAGAACTTGAACGTCGGGTTGGAGGCGTCGTACGACGGGTCCTCGGCGACGTCCTTGCGGACCGCGATCTGGCTGTTCTCGATGTCGTACTTCAGCGAGCCCTTCTGGTTGAGGAAGGTCGAGATGAAGTCGAACGCGGCCTGCGGGTTCTTCGAGTTCTTGCCGACGGCGAGGGTCCAGCCACCGGACATCGAGTTGTAGCCCGGGTCCTGACCGTTCTGGGTCGGCATCGGCGCCTGGCCCATCACCTTGGACCAGTCAGCCCACGGCGCGGTGCCGGACTTCAGCCAGGTGCCGGACTGCCACGATCCGTCGAGGTCGATCGCCAGCTGGCCCTTCGGGAGCCACGTCTGCGCGATCGTCGTGCCGACCTGGCTGTCGAGCGCCTGCTGCGGTGTCGGGCCGAGGCCGCCCTGGTAGACGTCCTTGACGAACTGCAGCGAGTCCTGGAACTGCTTCGAGCCGACGACCCACTTGTTGTCCTTGTAGAGCGTGTTGCCCGAGCCGTCCGCCCCGTACAGGAGCATCTCGAAGCCCTGCATCGTCGACGCCTCGCCCTGCGGCTTGCCGGAGTACAGGTTGAACGGGATGACGCCCGGGTCCTTCTCCTTGATGGTCTTCGCGGCGGCGAGGACGTCGTCCCAGGTCTTCGGCTGCCACGGCACCGGCAGGCCGACCTTGGCGAAGATGTCCTTGTTGTACCAGAGCGCCCGGGTGTCGGTGCCCATCGGGATGCCGTAGATCTTGCCGTCGTCGCCCTGACCGGCCTGCTTCGCGTTGTCGTAGAACTGGTCCCAGTCCTTCCACTTCGCCGTGTACTTGTCGAGCGGCAGCAGGTACCCGGCCTCGGCGTCCGACTTCACGAGGAAGGTGTCCTCGTACATGACGTCCGGCGCGGTGGCGGGCGCCTTGTTCATGAGCGCGAGCTTCGTGTAGTAGTCGTTCTCCTGCGCCTGGATCGGCACGAGTTCGACCTTCTTGCCCGGGTGCTCCTTCTCGAACTCCTTCTTGACGACCTTCATCTGGGCGTCGAGCTGCTGGAAGGCGCCGAACTTCTGGTACGCGATCTTGATCGTGTCGCTCGAGGCGGACCCCGAGCTCGAGCAGCCTGCCAGGCCGACCGCGGCGACGGCCACGGCTGCGAGTCCGGCGATGATGCGGGTGCGTTTCATCGGTGCTCCTTTGCACGGGTGATGTCCGCGGGCTCCGTCGCCCGCGCGCACACTTAGTCCACCGTATGGACTTATTGCTGTCAAGAGGTTTGCCGCGTCGAACCACGAAACCGACGCCGAACCACGAGCACGTGCTGGTTCGACGTCGGTTCCGTGGTTCGTCGGGGTCAGACCGGGGTCGCGCCGCCCGTCACGGTGATGCCGCCGGTCTCCGGCACGTCGACGAGCAGCACGCTCGGACGCCCGACGTGCCGCCCCTGCCGGATCACGACGCGGTCCCCCGCCGACACCGCGCCGACCTCGCGGAGGTACGCGCCCGTCGCCGCCGCGGCCGAACCCGTCGCCGGGTCCTCGGTGATGCGGCCGACCGGGAACAGGTTGCGCGCCTCGTACTCGAGCGGCCCCGTGCGGTGCAACACCGTGACCGTCCCCGACCAGTCGCTGGCCCGCATGAGTTCGGCGAGCGGTGCGGGCGCGAACCGGAACTGGTGGAACAGTTCCTCGTCCGCGAGGACCACCACGGGGTGCCAGTTGCCGGCGAACGACTCGAGCACCGGGAACCCCTCGGCGACGTCACCCGGCACGAGTCCGAGGAGCGCCGACAACCGGTCGAGCCGCGCGGGGTCGATCGACCGCACCGCGGGTTCGACGCTCGTCATCGCGACCTGGACCCTGCCGTCGTCATCCGTTCCCGCGTCGATCGCGACCTCGCCGGCGTTCGTCGTGAACACCCGGCGGCCGGGGCCCTCGCGCTCGGCGAGCACCACGGCGGTGGCGATCGTCGCGTGACCGCAGAACGGGACCTCGGCGCCCGGCGAGAAGTACCGGACCCGCGGACCGGACGGCGTCCACCCGACGACGAACGCGGTCTCGGGGTACCCGACGTCGCGCGCGATGGCGAGCATGTCGTCGTCGGACAGGTCGCCTGCGTCCAGCACGATGCCGGCGGGGTTGCCGCCGCCCGGCTCTGCGGCGAAGGCGGTGTACCGGAGGATCTCGACGCTCATGCTGCGACGGTAGCCGGGGTCGGGCCGGGGTCGCGCGGGCCGATCGGCGGCGGGTGGACCGCTGTCGTACGCCGAAGTCGACGTCGTACGACAGCGACGATGTCGCACCGGCCGCACGCCCACAGCCCGCGCGAGCAACGAGCGACGTTGTCGCCGTCGTACGGCAGCGACAATGTCGCACCGGCCACGCGGCACGCCCGCGCGCGCAACGAGCGACGTTGTCGCCGTCGTACGACAGCGACG